>JAAENG010000114.1 GCA_024224665.1 Chloroflexota bacterium
ACCATTTTACCATATCAAATTAGCGTCGCGATAATCTCAATCGACGCCTCATCCCTGCCAGTACGTTGGCTGGGAGTGCAGGTGGCAACGCTGCCAAAACTTCCTGCTTCAATTCTGCCTTTGGGGCAACCTTCTTAATCTCATGGACTTCATCGACGAAGCCCTGACTGACCGCTTCTTCGGCAGTCAGCCAAGTTTCGTTGTCCATCATCGCGAGCAGATCATCCGAAGCCATTCCGGTTCGATCTGAATAGACCGATGCGATATCGCCATCGAGCATATCCATCGTGTCGGCCATCTTTCGGAAGTCTTTGCAATTGCCCATTGCAGCAGTCCAACAGCGATGAACCATGTACTTGGCATTGCTGTTCATGACGACCCTATCTGCTGCACAGCAAATGACAGTCGCGATGCTCGCTGCGAGCGTATCAACGTGGACAGTGACTTCGCCATCGTGCTCCGCAATGGCATTGAAGATCGATAGACCATCAGTGACGCTACCACCTTCTGAATTGAGAAGGATGGTCACATCTTGCCCTCGATGCTCATCGAGCACTGCACGAAAGTCATCGGCACTGATTGCATTGTCGAAGTCTCCGATCATTCCCCTTGCGGTGATCGTCTTCTCTACCGGATTACTTTCCAACTTCATCTTTATCCTCTTTGGGTTTGTCGTCTGTTTCATCCGATGGCTCTTCGCCACCTTCCTCGTCAACCTCTTCGCCATCAGCAGGTTCGGATGCTTCCGCGATCTGTAGTGCCTGCTCATGTGGCAACATGTCTCCACCTTCGACTGGAGGCAATCCATGCATCGCACGAGTCTCGTTGATTGTCATCGATCCAGTCTGAACCATCTTGACCGAATAGTCAGCAAGAGAGTTTGGATCGCCTTTCGCGAGCGGAGTTGAATCGAACTCTACCTGTAGCGGCTTGAATGGATTGACCAGCTTGAGTTTCACTTCGTTCTCCCACTTTGAGAACCATCTCTGTAGACAGTTCTGGATGTAGGCAGTGTTTCTCTCGCTGATCGATTTGTATGTCTGTCCAGTGTTGTCACCGATGATGCTTTCCAAGCCAAACAGCATCGCGATCTCTTCCCTCTGGAACTTTCTCTGTTGCAAGAACTGTGCATCGGCAGCAGAGACAGGGACGGTGATCGCCTTCATCCCTTCCCGCAGCATCCCCGCCCTTCCAGTGTTGCTGACTCCCTCATGCTTGTGATTGAAGTTGTCTAGGAACTCTTGAGCATCTTTGCTACTGCGAAACATCCCAGGGGGAGTCTCTAGCAGGATGCCTGGACGACCGCTGTTCGCCATCGTGATTGCTGTGGCATCTTGAGATGATTGGGTCAGCCCAAAGACATCTCTCGCCATCTCGATCAGATGCATCCCCCAGATGCCATTCCAAGATGTGCCCATGATGTGAAGCATATCTCGGTCACGCACCTTGTAGAATTCGCCCGATGCCAACTGCTGTGAGATCATCTCCTGCGTCCCAGCCGATTTGGTGACCAGATGCCACTTCTCGCCATCGACCAAGATCGTTTGGCATGAATCCGGTGCCAATGGGATCAATGCGACCGGAGTGCCGATCGAATTGCGATCGATGTAGGCACGCCCATTCCCTTGCACGAGGGCATGCGATTGGATGACCTCCTTGAATGTGTAGGGAGTCATAATGCTGTTGGGAGAGATATTGAGAAGGCGATACGCAGGAGACTTCGTAAGATCCTCCTTCTCATCTGTCTTGTCGTCATAAACTTTGATCGGCAGTTGTGCCAGATGGCCGCTGATCTTGTTCACGCTGTAGATGACGCTCGCTAGGCCTAGCACCGTGTCGGCACCAACGCGAACGCCAGTTTTGCTTGGCTTGCCAGCAAAATATTCTGTCAGCCATGATGCTGGATTTCTAACACTGGATGTCAGAGCACGCACCGATCGTCCGAAACCTTTCATATCATTCCTATGTCATAAACAGGTCGCCGGTCCCACGGCCCGGTGCGGTCATGCACCTCCGATAGGCCATTAGCAACGCGACGAGCGGGTCAATCTTTGAACTGCTGGACGCCTTGTCCAGCATGAATCTGTCACTTCGATCTCTGACTGCAACAGCATTCGAGAGGCACCATCGCAGCAGTGGGTTTCCATCGTGTCGGAATCTCCCCTCTGCACAGGCCTGTCTGAAGTCTGCAATCGGCTCGTTGAAGTGTGCTTGTGTTTGTGCCATCGTCGCGATCCTCACTCCCTGCTGGGTGACCTGTTCACCGAACTGCTGGGCTTGGTATGGATCGATGGCCGCTTCAAAACAATAGTTCTCCCAGTACTGGTCAACGAAATCGGCCTGTAGATCGCTCATCGGTGAGTCGGTCACGCTGATCAGGCCATCGTCAATCCACTGGCAGAATGGTTGGGCCGTGAGGTCGCGGGAGGTTGCTCTTGAGATGTATGCCCAAGCCTTTCCTTCGTATCTGTAGATCGGGCTATCGTCATCATTGAGACGTCCGGTTGGAAATCGTGCGACCAATGCGAATGCTGCAAGATCGTCGCGGCCACCTAAGTCAATCCCCGCACAGCATGCATCTGCTGTGTCACGCCAATTTGACAAGGTGCCCTTGCATGCGTCGAACTCTTCTAGATTGAATACACGCTCAGATGACGACACAAGGGTATTCATATGATACCGCTTGAATCGATTCAATGCAGTAACGGATGACTTGCACGGCTTCGCTTGGGCCTGTAGGAAGTCATATGAGAGCGATACTCCAAGATTGGGATTCGCTTTGGGCCAGCATCCTTCATCGAGCGGATCATCGTCTTCGTCGATCTCGTAGATGATCGGAAGCATCGTCTCTTCGTTGACCGTCTTCAGTAGAACCTGCTTGCAGAATTCAATCTGATCGATCCAGATGTGCGATTGATCATCGCCAGCCGTTGTGGTGGTAAGAAGCAATGGCTGAACCCGAGATCCAGACCCAGTGACCATCGTGTTGTAGAATTTGCGGTGCGGGTTCCCGAATGCGTGGGTTTCGTCTAGGGAAACCAGAACGGGGCTCAAGCCATCGTAGGGCCGATCGGACCCTACTGCCTGCATATTGCCGCCATTGTGATCGAATGTCAGCACCTTGTTTGCAACGGTGCTGATATCACGCAGTGCTCTGGATTGGTGCCTCATCCTCAGGCATTCAGCAAAGATGACCTTCTCGGCCTGCTCTCTCTTGGTTGCGGCCAGGATGACTTGTGCTCGGGCCTCTGGCTCATTGCTGATCGGGTTAATATCGACCGATGCGAACAACAATGCTATCCCCGCAGCATAGGTCGATTTTCCGTTCTTGCGTCCTAGAGTTAGAAAGGCCTGTCGGAACCTTCTCCCGCGACCATCTTCGCGTTGCCATCCGAACAACATCGCTGTGATCCACTTCTGCCAGTCTTCCAACAGAAATGGTTCACCAGCATGTTCACCAATTGAATGTTTGAGAAGAGTCTCAAAGAAACCTATCGATTGTCTTGCCTTCGTCTCATCGAAGTAGTAGGGGAAATCAGGATCTCCCTGTCTCTCAAGATCATCGAGGTGGCG
>JAAENG010000115.1 GCA_024224665.1 Chloroflexota bacterium
CACCCGACCAAGCGACCACCCGACCAAGCGACCACCCGACCAAGCGACCACCCGACCAAGCGACCACCCGACCAAGCGACCACCCGACCAAGCGACCACCCGACCAAGCGGCCACCCGACCAAGCGACCACCCGACCAAGCGACCACCCGACCAAGCGACCACCAGACCACCAGACCACGCGACCACCAAACCATGCTCCTACAAGACCAACTCGCCGACCTCATTACCAAATCCGTTCGCAAAGCCCAGAAAAAGGGAGACTTGCCCAAATTCCAATTGCCTGAAGTGGTCGTCAACCGCCCCAAGCATGACGATCAGGGCGATTTTTCTTGTGCCCTGGCACTACAGGCCATCCGCGATGTCAATAATGCTCTGAAAGCGCAGGACGCGGGCAGGATGTCACCCATCCAGATTGCGGAGAACATCGTCAGGCGCTTGGACTCGGCCGACTATCTGGGCGAGATCGAGGTGGTCAAGCCGGGTTTCATCAATATGTACCTCGACCATGGCTGGCTTGCTGCGCAGGCCGGCGTGATCGTCGAACAGGGTGCGGATTACTTCAAATTGGCTTTGGGTCATGGCGAAAGTGTGCAGGTGGAATTTGTCAGTGCCAACCCCACAGGACCACTCCATTTTGGCGGTGCTCGCAACGCCGCAATCGGCGATACCCTGGCCCGATTACTCGAAGCCAGCGATTACAAAGTACAGCGCGAATACTATGTCAATGATCGAGGCACACAGGTCGATATCTTTGGCGAAACCCTGTGGCGAAGATATCAACAGCTACATGGCATCGATATCGATATTCCTGAGGAGGGTTATCCCGGCGCCTACATGATCGACTATGCCCGCGGCATCCAAGCCGACCATGGTGACAGCCTGCTATCCTTGACCGGCGAAGAAGCGATCCCGCGCTTTCGGGCGTTGGGGCTGGCAGCAGTGACCGCCGAATTAGCCACCGATCTCGGCGCCATGAGAGTGTACTTCGATAACTGGTTTTCCGAAAACAGTCTTTACGAAGATGGCACTTTCGCCCATGTGAATGCCATTCTGCGGGATAAGGGAGACCTTTATCTGAAAGATGATGCCGTCTGGTTCTCCGCCAGCAAGTACCTGGCAAAAAGTGACCGGGATGAAGTGTTTATCCGTTCCAACGGTGAGCCCGGCTACTACGCCAGCGATATCGCCTACCATTACAACAAGTTCGTCACGCGTGGCTTCGACCAGGTTATCGATGTATGGGCTGTCGATCATCAGAATCAAGCCGCGCGTATGCCCGCCATGCTCAAGGCACTGGACGTCGATCCTGAGCATCTTACCATTGTCCTCTACGATCTCGTCACCCTTAAACGGGGCGGTGTCGAGATCAAACTCTCGAAACGGTCGGGGGAAATGGTCACCATGCGTGAGGTTCTAGAAGAGGTCGGAGCAGATGCCGCCCGTTATTTCTTGCTCAGTCATTCCAACGAAGCTCGTATTGATTTCGATATCGAATTGGCAGTGGCTCAGAGCAGTGAAAACCCGGTCTACTACATTCAGTATGGTCACGCCCGTGTCTCTTCTATCTTGCGCAAGGCCGACGATGCCGAGCTATTCTACTCCGACGCCGACCTCAGCCTGCTCACCCATGCTGCCGAGCTAGCCCTGCTCGATAAAATGCTCAAGCTACCTGAAGTTGTGAACGAGGCGGTAGAGCGTCTTTCACCCCACCATCTCCCACATTATGCCTTGGATCTGGCTAAAACCTTTACCAAATTCTACGATGCCTGCCGTGTCCTCTCCGACGATCCGGCAGATGAAGAACTGTCCAAGGCACGCCTGCAGCTTGTACAGGCGACCAAGATCGCGCTTGCCCATATCCTTGACCTTATGGGCATGAGCGCGCCGGAAGTAATGTGAACGGGTAGTCAACGATCTCCTAATCGGTGCATAGAGGATGACACCATGAAAGCAAACCAAACCGTCAAAGTGTTAGTATCGGATCCTCTCGCAGACTCTGGTATCGAACTGTTGCAAAACGCCGGCGTCATTGTCGATGTTCGTACCAACCTGGCTGTCGAGGAATTGATCTCCACCATCGGCGATTACGACGCCCTCATCATTCGCAGTGGCACACAGGTGACATCTGAGGTCATTGCTGCGGCCAACCGCTTGCGCGTGATCGCCCGAGCCGGGGTGGGTGTGGACAATGTCGATATCATGGCGGCTACTCGCCGCGGAATCATTGTCGCCAACGCACCCACCGGTAATGTCGCGGCCGCGGCCGAACACGCCATTGCCTTGCTGACGTCATTGGCGCGCAACATATCAGCTGCCTCTGATTCTATGCAGCGCGGGGAATGGAATCGTAAAGCATTTATGGGAGTGGAAGTTAGCGACAAAACACTGGGCACACTCGGATTAGGGCGGGTCGCGACCAATGTGGTGAGACGAGCGATAGGCCTGGGCATGCAGGTCATCGCTTACGATCCTTATGTTTCTGGCGAATACGCAGCGAATCTGGGCGTCGAGATGGTTAAGTTAGAACAGCTCATGGCCCAGAGCGACTTTATCACAGTGCATTTGCCCCTAAACGACCAAACACAACACATGATCAATGCAGACCGCCTTGCTTTGTGTAAACCCGGCGTTCGCATAATTAACACTGCTCGCGGTGGTGTGATAGAAGAAGCAGCATTACTCGATGCACTGGATTCAGGGCGGGTCGCAGGTGCAGCTTTGGATGTGTTCTCGCAAGAGCCACTGGCTGCCGACTCACCGCTGCGCCATCATCCCAGATTGCTTGTAACCCCACACATCGGTGGCTCGACCAGTGAAGCCCAAGATCAGGTCGCCATCGATGTTGCCAGCCAAGTGGTGGATGTTCTGGCAGATAGGCCGGCACGTTACGCGGTTAATGCGCCTCTAATCCCCAGCCAGGATATTGAGTTCATCACACCTTTCATCTCCCTGGTGGATTCACTCGGTCGCTTTTTGATGCAGTTCGAACCCTCTCATGTCGAAGGTGTGGAATTGGTTGTACATGGCCCCATCGCCGATTACGACACCAAGATATTGCAAGCGGCTGCCTTACGCGGCCTGTTGGCTGACGTGGTAGAAGAGCGCGTCAATGTCGTCAATGCAGACCTTATCGCCCAACGCCGTGGCATCATCGTATCCGAACGCCGCCAACTACATCACCACGAGAGATTCGAGAATATGATCACACTCAAGGTGCTGGCAGATGATCGCGAGCGCAGCGTACGCGGTAGCGTGCTTCATGGCCGGCCCTATGTCGTTGCCATCGAAGATCTGTGGGTGGATTTTCTTGCGGAGGGGAATTTTTTGCTCTCATGGCATTTTGACCGGCCCGGTGTTATCGGCGCGATCGGCACACTGCTTGGTGAAAACGATATCAATATCGCATTTATGCACGTGGGGCGACGCAGCCCGCGCGGCAAGGCTATCATGGTGCTTAACACCGACGAACCGGTACCCGAAAACATTCTGCCGGCGATTAACGACATCATTGCTACGCATAAAGCTAGAACCATTTTGCTATAAGGCAATATCGCAACTCGGCATGACAAAAGGCAATATCGCAACTCGGCATGGCAATATGAAAGTTGCATTACAGGTTTTCCTAGACGCCCTGGTATGATTGACCAGGGCGTTCGTGATCTAAATCCGTAACCTCGAATCAATTCGCTCATCTAAACGAATAGCCTTTTCAAAGACGATACCTTTCCCTTCTTCTGCCTGACGCCTCCGAGCAGCCATCATGACGACACTGGAATCTACGGAATCGACGACTCGGTCTGTTCAGGCGCTGCGGCCAACCAATGGTAGTGGGGTACGTCGTTACCTGCCTTTTCTGGATTGGCTTGTGCACTACCGGCGCCAGGACCTGGTGGGGGATGGTATGGCGGGGGTGATCGTCGCCATCATGCTGGTGCCACAGGGGATGGCCTACGCCTTGCTGGCAGGGTTACCTCCACAGGTTGGACTTTATGCCAGCATCCTACCCCTCGTTATTTACGGATTGCTAGGATCGAGCCGAGTGTTGGCGGTGGGGCCCGTGGCATTGGTTTCGCTATTGACCGCGTCAGCAATCAGCCCACTGGCAGGGCAGAGCACAGCCTTGTATGTGCAGCTAGCACTGATACTGGCGCTCCTTTCTGGATTGATTCAGCTGATCCTGGGGGTTGCCCGATTGGGGTTTATCGTGAACTTCCTCAGCCATCCCGTGATATCGGGCTTTACCAGTGCCGCCGCCATCGTCATCGCTGTCAGTCAGCTCAAGCATCTCTTAGGCATCTCTGTTCCCCGTTTCGAGCATTTTTATCAGACCTTGTATTACGCCGCCCAGCATATGTCTGAGATCAATTGGAGCACATTAGTTATCGGCGTGGGCAGTGTCGTTGTATTGATCTACTTCAAATATCAGTTGGGCGATCAACTCAAAAACCGGGGGATAGCCGAGCGCTGGGTTGTACCTTTCACCAAAAGCGCACCACTGGTTGTCGTTGTTGCGGGAGTGCTCGCCGTTCTCTTGTTCGGTTTATATGAGTCGGCGGGGGTCAAAGTGGTTGGAGAAGTTCCGGCCGGCCTTCCCCCACTGACAATCCCGATGTTCGATCCCGAACTCTGGCGCTCGTTACTGCCGATGGCGCTGACTATCAGCCTTGTGGGGTACATGGAGAGTATTTCGGTCGCCAAATCGCTGGCCAGCAAGCGCCGCCAGAAAATCGATGCCAATCAAGAACTGGTGGGTTTAGGGGCAGCGAATCTGGGCGCGGCCTTTAGCGGAGGCTATCCGGTCACCGGTGGCATCAGTCGCTCGGTGGTGAATTTCAGCGCCGGAGCCAACACGGGTCTGGCTTCGATCATCACGGCCGGCCTGATCGCTCTCACCGTTCTCTTCCTCACCCCCTTGATCTATTTTCTCCCCAAAGCTGTGCTGGCAGCTATCATCATGGTCGCCGTCTTGGGTCTGATAGATGTTGTTACACTTCGCCATGTCTGGCACTACAACAAGGCGGATGCCGCTTCCTTGATCATCACCTTCTTCGCCGTTCTGCTAGTCAGCGTAGAGGCGGGGATCGTGATCGGTGTGATCGCCAGTTTGCTGCTCTTCTTATGGCGGACCAGTCGCCCTCATGTTGCCGTCGTCGGACGACTCGGTGATAGCGAGACTTATCGCAATGTCTTGCGTTACGAAGTCCTGACCTGCTCCAAGGTTGTTGCCATCCGCGTCGATGAAAGCCTCTATTTTGCCAATACCAAGTATTTGGAAGATACGATCCTGACGGCGATATCGGATCATCCTGAAGTCGACCACCTGGTGCTGATTGGCTCGGCCATCAACTTTATCGATTCCAGCGCTCTGGAAACCCTGGAGAGCCTGGTTGTAGAATTACGAGATGCCGGGGTAACACTCCACTTATCCGATATCAAAGGGCCGGTGCTGGATAGGCTGAAAAAAACACATTTCATCGAGCATCTGGGCGCCGAACATATCCACTTGAGCACCCACGACGCCATGATCGCCATTGGCTGCGCCTGAGTTTAAAATTTAAGATTGGTCCGCCACTTCGTCAGCCCGTAGATCAGTAAACCCAGACAGGCGCCACTCAGATCGACAAAGATATCAAAAACCTCATCTGAAGCAAAGGGCCGAGCCTTGTAGGTTAGTTGCAGCGATTCCTGTAACAGAGCGACGAGGATCACCAGACCCAGCACCGTCATGAAGAGCCTGCCATTAGTTCTCATCCAGGCTATTCTGCTGATCAAGACCGTCAGCATAAAAGCGAGCACAGCGAAAAGCACTGCATGGCTAACGACGTGCATGTAAACGGGTCCAAAAACCCAGTTGAAGAGATGGTTGTAGTGCGTTGAAAATCGTCCAAGGAGTGCCATGGGCGCCAGCATGCCCAGCAGCCATAGGCTCAGGAACAAATATCGTTTCCACATGATATACTTTGAACGGATTACACTTTCATAAGGTTCCCAGATACCATGCCCACAACCAACCAATATCTCTACAGAATCCAACCGGTGCGACCGACGATGCTCAGCGAAGGAGCAACCGAAGAGGAATCGGCTGTTGTCTCACAACATTTTCGATATCTGAAACAATTGGCAGATCAAGGTGTGGTGTTACTGGCCGGAAGGACTTTGATGGACAGCTACAGTGACTTTGGCATCGTCATATTTATCGCCGAATCAGATGAAGCCGCGCAGACCGTGGTGCAAAATGATCCCGCCGTGATTAAGCGGGTCATGCGCGCCGAGTTGTACCCCTACCGCATTGCTGTCACTGGCGGGATTCTGAGACCCGAGCACTGAGGGATAACCGAACTCAGTTTGGAGCTATCCAATCTGTTCTCTCAGCCGTCCATTGATTAGCTTATCCATCACGTAGTCGGTCAGCCAAGGGAAGAGACGGTTGGCGCGCCAGATGAGACGTCCGGCGGGGCTGAGCACCACAAGGCGGGAGCGACGTTCGGCAGCGCGCACGATAGCATGCGCCACTTCCTCCGTTGTCTGCGTGCCGGGTGCGCGTCGCCTGGGCCCATCAACTCTATGTAATGTCCCTTCTCGCAAAATACCCTTCTTTGCTAATTCCACACCACTGGTAAAATAGGGACAGACTGTGCTGACGCCAATACCATAAGGTTTTAGCTCGACCCGTAAGCTCTGCCCCAAGCTATTGAGTGCTGCTTTGGAGGCGGCATACGCACTGGTCGTGGCTGTGCCCACAAATCCGGCAATAGAAGAGACGTTGACGATAACGCCCTCGCTCTCTTTAAGATAGGGCAGGGCCGCTCGCGTGCAATAGATGACGCCGAAAAAATTGACATTGAACAACCGTTCGATGTCCCCCGATTGCAGGTATTCGAACTTGCCCGATACAACCATCCCGGCGTTATTGACCAGCACGTCGATGCCGCCGAAGTGCTCTACGGTTCGCTCGATCAATGCCTGACACTGCGCGGGATCAGCAACGTCGGTGGTGACGGGTAGGACCCGGTCGGGACCCCCTAATTCGACTGAGAGTCGTTTCAGGTCTTCGCTAGACCGGGCAGCAACTATAACTCGAGCACCCGACTCTCGAAATGCCGCCGCAGTCGCCCTACCGATACCCGTGGAGGCGCCGGTGACGATGACTGTTTTTCCGCCAAAATCAGGCATTGATGGACGCTGATTTCGCCATCTTGAATCCGCGTTTTCCGCGTTCATCCACGTACCAACCATTCCTTATCGGCTTAAAGCAGAGCTTCGTCAGTGCACATGCCCCGAATCAAAGCCCATCGGTGGCTTATCCGGCAGGCCGGTGCCTTGGGTCTTGATCTCGCCAAAACGTTTTTCATAATTGGCAAGATTGCTGCCCAAGGCATTTAGCAACAGCTTCGCATGATAAGGTGTGAGAACGAGGCGATTTTGCACTCTGGTTTTAGGTACATTGGGCATAACATGGGCAAAATCGATTACGATTTCGTTGTAATTATGATTGATGATCGCGAAATTAACATAACAGGGTGTGAGATCGTTCGGAAGTTCGATTTTGATTTGCTTTTGTTTCTGTTGAGGTTTTTCAGACATGCTTGTCTCCCTTTAATGAGTTGACACGAAGGCTACCACTTCGTCGGCGCGCAATTCCATGCAGTTGACCCCTTGTACGACACCGTTTTTGGCGGGTATATCTTCGGCTCTAAATCGAATGATTTTCCCCAATCTAGAGATAAGAAAGAGATCATCCTCGGCGCGTACGATACCGACAAGCGCTTCGGTTTTTATGGTGGTTTTACCGGCCGCACCGGGCGATTTATTGGCACGAAATCCACTCACCAGACGAAGGGTACCTTTCCCATCAGCGCTAATGAGGGCGACCGCACTAGATTCCTGTACTGATGCTATGCCGACAATAACATCCTTTGGTTCCAGACGCATGCCCAGGCAACCACGCACAGGTACTTGTTTCTCGCTAAAGCGGATGCCACGTCCAGAACGTGTGGCGATAAACAAATGGCTATCTCCCTCTGACCAGCAAGCGGCTGCGGGCGCACCGATTTGCCGGGTGTCGAACAATACGGTGC
Source organism: Chloroflexota bacterium (assembly GCA_024224665.1). GTDB lineage: Bacteria > Chloroflexota > Anaerolineae > J102 > J102 > PIVW01. Next base: position 8,080 of record JAAENG010000115.1, read on the forward strand.
CCGGACGCATCGAAGCGCCGAAATTATGGCCGACAAAACGCCGCACATGTCCTTTGTCAGTGGCGAGCAGAAGATAAGACCCGGCATCTGCAGGCAGTACGGATATCAGACGCTCGTTAGACTGCAAGGCAAGACGTGCGGTTAGAGATTGGCCACGGCTCCGCACCGGTGATTCTGGTATAAGGTCCAGGTCAAATCGAAAAGCCCGTGCGTTGCTGGTAATGATTACGAGACTGCCACTCTCGTCTGCTGTTGTCAAAAAAGCAGGAGCGTCATCCCCTGGTATATCCAGGTCGAAGACTCCCATGCCACCGCGCCGCTGGCGATGGTAATAATGGCGGGGCGTGCGCTTGATCAGACCCTGACCACTAATCGTCACGACATTTTGTGTTGTCGGTGGCTCGGCGGGTTCGATGATGTCGGGTTCAGGCGTGACGGCAGTTTTGCGCGGCCTGCGCAAACGTACCACCTTGGCTTCAAGCGCTTCTATATAATTAACGATGTCGGGGTTAATTCCGTTCAGGTCGGGTCGTTCCATTTTGTTTGGCTACACTTCACTGTTTGAGATCGCGCGATATTGGTGAACCGATTTTGCCTGTATAGTGATTTGATGTCAAGGATGCCAACTGTAGTGAGGTGTCCATATCTCATCACATCAATCAATATCAGTAGTTCCAAAATGTGAATTGTCAGTGTCTATGTAGACCGGGTACCGGAAGACCAGTAGACTAGTAGACCAGTAGACCAGTAGACTAGTAGACCAGTAGACCGGGATCAGCCCTCAAAGTGAGTAGACAGGGGGTGCAATTGCGAAATATGATATTCGCTGAATTGC
>JAAENG010000116.1 GCA_024224665.1 Chloroflexota bacterium
GACCCGACAGAGTGGATTCCGCAGGAGTGGCTGCAACAGCAGTACAACCAGAGCTGGCTGGATATGGCGCAGATGGAAGGCCAAACGGCGGGCGTGTGGTATCGATTCAATGGTAAGAGCCTGGTCTGGTATCCGAAAGCGATCTTTGACGAAGCGGGATACGAAGTTCCCACATCCTGGGATGAAATGCAGACGTTGATGGACACCATCGTATCTGATGGCGATACACCCTGGTGCGTGGGCATCGAATCAGGTGCAGCTACGGGCTGGCCTGCGACAGACTGGATGGAAGAGTTCATGTTGCGCACGACATCATTGGAGAACTATGATGCCTGGGTCGAAGGTACGCTACCCTTCTCTTCGCCCGAGGTGAAGAATGCTGCCGAGACGCTTGCCACGATCTGGTTCAATCCGGACTACGTGTTTGGCGGTACTGACACGATTGTGTCAACGGGATTCGGCGATTCACCGGCGGCGATGTTCGAAGACCCACCCAAATGCTGGTTGCATAAGCAGGGTAACTTCATCACCGGGTTCTTCCC
>JAAENG010000117.1 GCA_024224665.1 Chloroflexota bacterium
AAGAGATCCGCTCCGAGGAAAAAGGTGGTAGTTCAGGGCCATTTTCGTGCTGGAACCGGCAGTTTCGTCTGAATATGGGCAAAAAATACTCTCAGATATGAATGTAAGATTCCTCCATAATTGTCAAAAGTCCAATGTTCTTTGATAGCTGATAAAATGGAGTGCTGAACTCAGCAACACATGGGAAACTTAGAAAGCCATTCCAGATTTGGCCCTTTGGCAGTTGGTTGCCTCCTCACGGGTCTAACAATTCCCTGAAGAACTCACCCCAATCTCCTTTTTCATGGCAGCAGCGCGCTAGGAAAGCATGTTTGCATGGATGGAAATCCTCTCGCCTTCACTTGATGGATGTACACCGGCGGAGGAGCAATGAAATTCCTCGACAACCCGACGATCAGAGGACAGACATCGCAGTACCGGTTTGATTAAGCAGCCGAGCTTTCTAAATTTGCTCACCCTTTTGCTCAGTATTACTTCATGATAAATGCAACAAGGCCGGGACATGTTTCGACCCGGCCTTGCATAACTCTGTTTAAGATCGAGGGTCGCTGTTACAACCAACCCTTATCGATCAGCGATACACCTACTGGACTTGGTAAGTAACCGTGAGTACCGCAGGCGCGGCCTGATACGATTCAAGGGAATCGATGGAGATACGGCCGAGATGACCCTCTGAGGCAATGGCCAGTTGGCTGCTATCTGCCCAGGATGCGATCTGCGCGGTCACGTCAAAGCTCAGTTCGCCCAAAGCAACAAGTGCAACCGCATCGCCGGGGTTGAAGGTAGCAGGGGCATCGTCGTATGTAACCGTGGTTGAGTCAAAGGCATCAACGTTGAACACAGTAAGGCTCTTGCCGACTGCACCCGACTCGTTCTCCACATACACTCTCAACTCGGCATCGACAATGGTCACATCATCGGCCAAGGCGCTGCGGTCGAAGGTAAGCAAGATGTTATCGAGACCGCTGGTTCGGGTTGTTAGCACGGCGTGGTCATCGAAGTTTGTTGCTTCGTCACCGCCGTTGACATAGGTGTCTGCTACCAGTGGCAAGCCAACCGTGCGCACGCCAAGATCGACGATATCGAGGACATCGCTGTGCAGGCCATGAACTAAGGTGGCATCATCGAAGATCGCAGCAGAATGTTGGATGCTGCCGGAGTGGGCGGTGATCTCAGTGCTGAAACCGAAGTTTATGCTGTCACCGCTGCCAATTGGGGCTACCCAACTTATTGCGACAACCGAATCATCGGCTGCTGCTGCATAGACAGTAGCTTCGATGCCATACTGGGCATCCAGTTCAGCAGCTTGTGCGGCTGTCAGTGGTACGGCGCCACCCCAGGCACTGCCGTCTACGTAGGCTTCATCAAGGTCGATGGGCATCTTGATAACGCCGTTGATACCGCTACCGGCGTTCGATACATTAACCTCGATGTCAACTGTGTCGCCATACGTCAAGGGATCGGCGCTGGGTGTCTGCTTGATACTCCCATCGAGTTCAAGCATCGAGTTCCAGTACCTGATCTTGCCCCAACTTCCATCTTCAGCTTGTTCTGTGACTTCGAGGTGGATACCGTACTGTGCGGCGGTGTCGCCGGGGTTGCCGGTACCGGCCGGCCAATCCCACCAACCGTACCAAGCGTCTTCCTCGGTCATCCTCTGCAGGAATCCGGAATTGTCATATTCGGCAGGGCCGATACCGTAGGGAGATTGCGCCGGTAACACAACACTCGCATCTCGTTCTTTGGCCGCCCAAGCCTCGAATGGGCCACGATCATCATTCACCGAGCGAATATTGGTGTATTCCAGGCCCGGGTAATAGCTCATGCTGTCGTGGAAAGCGGGGACAGCAGGCAGAGCGGGGTACTCGTAGTTTGGATTGCCCCAGCTGTCGGGGTTAGTAGGCGGCTGGGTGACGTAGAAGGGTTCCAGATCGTTCAAGCCAAAGGCCACATCGCGCACGCCGTAGCAGCGATAGCTGACGTTACTGCGAGCGTTTTGTGCGTACTCTGAGGTAGCGTCGCGTTGCGGTTCGGGATGCGCATCTACCACCAGAGCCTTGCCCTTGGGGCCAAAACTGGGCAAGTCACTTGAGTAATCGTAGATCTCGTTGGCCGTATATTTCTGATCGTTGATGTACCACACCACCATACCCCAGTCCTGGATATCGCAGCGCCCGACTGCCAGGTTGTGGTCGATGCCGGCATCGTTGCGCCATTCCACCAGATAGTAATGGGGATAGGTGAAGACGCCATCGGAGATCGACCAGCCGTCATCGGGATCTGCCATCCAGTCACCGGAACCGCTCTCGACATCGTCGAAGAACACGGTTTCGCCGTCGGCAGTGACCATGATGTCGTCCACCCACCAACCGTTCTCAAGACTGCCCCAGTCCGTGGCATAGCGGAAGCCTAGTAAAACCTCCTGGCCGGCGTAGGCGCTCAGATCGAACGTCTCCTGGGTCCAGCCCTCATTGTGGTCGGTGAAACCCGGCACATTATCGACCACATAGTCGATAGCTGAGGGATCAAGTATGTCGGTCGTGTTCTCGTTGGCTAGACTCGTCCAAGTAGTGCCATCGTCAGTCGAAATCTGCACAAAGCCGTAGTCCCATGCCGTTTCGATGTCGTAATGGTGCCAGAAGGTCAGTTCGGCAGCGGCAGCGGCACTGAGATCAAGCGGACGATAGACCAGATCGTTCCTGAGATTCTCGCGCCCGCCCCACCACATGTTCATGGGGCTGTGGGCTTCTTCGATCTGTTCCTTCTGGTCGGGAAGCTTAATCAGGATCGAATCCTCGGTGCCGTCGGGTAGGTCGGCGGTCTGCCCCAATGTGATCTCCATAGCGGGATCACCATAGTCGACCACGACAGGGTCGTTCCAACCCCAGCCCAACATGTGCCAGGGGTCCATGCCGATTGAACCGGAATCCCAGGGGGTGCCGTGGCCACGGTCGTCGCTCATGTTGCTCCAGACACCGGCGGAGGTGTCGCCATAGCCGTAAGCGTACAGGTCATCAGCGCCGAGACGATGGCCGAATTCGTGCGTAAATGTAGAGACGCCTGTGGTCTCGCCCTGCATGATATAGGACCCTGTGCGAATATCGTCATCGGTATCGCATTCGCCGTCAGCGCCGGGATCGGCGCAATAGTTGACGCTGGAACTATGGGGCCAGATAGCGTGCTCATCAGCGCCAGGGTTTGCTTCGCCGACGCCGGCATTGACAGTGATGATGGTATCGACGCGACCATCACCATCACCATCATACTGCGCCCAGTCGAAGTCCGGTATGTTTTCGTTGATCCAGTCAACGGCATCCATGATCGCGGTCTGCGGCGTACCGTAGTCGACACGAATTTCATCCTCTACGTCCGGGTTGGAGCCATACCACCCGTCAGAGCCAGCGCCGGATATGGGCTCAAGAGAGAGGTTACCTGGGCACGGGTCAGCTCCATACCAGGGCATGGAATGGGGTAGGGGAATCCAGCCGATGATCTCACCGCTTACGGAGTACATGCCATTGGACAAGGTCTCGTAATAGATGCGCATTGACTCATCGATGTTAATCTCGACCGGATCGCCATTCTCAGCGGTATAGCTGTAGGAAATACCTTCACCAAAGACCATGTCCTCGTAGTATTCCTTGCTAAAATCGGGTGCCCACATCGTGAAGCCAAAGTCCGCCGTCGCCCCTTTGTAAGCGGCTTCCGCTGATGGCGGCTTAGGTACCTCGTTATGCAAAGTGGGACTGAAGGTGAATTCTGTGGTTTCGGTGATTACGTTACTGCAATCGCCGTAGTCTTCAGCCTCAACGATCTCGGCGACACCGTAGGGATCCCATTGATCGCCGGGTTCCCAGGTGATGGTATCGGTGCCGGCAAATTCCAGCAGCAGGACGAGTGCCTTACCTTCTTCGGCGACCGCCATTGATTGTGCTGTTAGTCGATCGCCGGACAATATAGCTTTCTCGATCTGGCGTCGCAACCTGTACATCTCAGGATCAGGTTGGTCTTTTGGAGGGAAGCGCTTGGCCTTTGATGCCGTGCGGATTTGCACATCGTCCGCATCCACCGGTCCCTCGGCTGCAAATGCTGCCAGGGGAGCGAGTGCAGAGAGTAGCATGGTTACTATCATGGTGATAAAAACGATCTTACGTACAGAAGGTTTCATTACGTTAGCTCCTCATCTCAAATTGGGGATGATACAGATGTTGGAATAAGTGAATCTACTTAGGGCAGAGAATTTACTAACTTGCGGAACTCTTCCGCTATTTCAGGGAGCAATTCGGCGAGTTATTTTGTCCTAAGTCCTTGCCGGATCTACATTGTCCTCCCGTTGCGATTTACAACGGATTGCAAATAAAGGGTTAAGGGTAATAGGAAAATCCGTTACGCTGCTGGTTCGGGGGAACTTCGTTGATAGCACGACCTCCTTGGTTATGGTGGATCATTGATTACTTAGCCAATAAAAAGGACGCCTAAACACGGAGGCGTGTTCGACGTCCTGGGCTGTGATAACTGAAACAACTCCCCCACTATTACATCGAAGGAAGTGCGATCCTGTACCAAGTTATTAAGATTCATGGTTTTTTCAGTAAGAAACGAGGTTAGCATCTTTGCTTCCCTAACCTGGACGAGCCAGAACCAAAGAGGTACGTGACTTGCCACAATGCGATAAAATGTGTAAAGCTAGAGTGGTCCTCTCCATCATTGGGATTCCTTTCTTATGCTGTGAATACAGTTCAATATTCTGGTCAAAATCAGCGCCAGCCCTGAAGTGGAGAGGACTTAAATGACCGATGCGGACAACAGCGCCAATATAACGGCTCTCCATATACTGGAATTCTTCATTTTCGTTGTTTCGCACGGACGCAAACAAAAGTAGCCACCTGAGCAGCAGAATATGAACTGGTCGGTATTTTATATTGGGTGAAGTCATCACTTTTGGGCCATATTCTTGTACAGCATGCAAGAAGTTCATTGATAAGGTACTAAACGACTGAAAACTCTGGATAACTTTTTTGAGCTGTTTTTTACCCCCGTTTACGCAGGTGCGAACGAGCAAAACCCCCCTGTGTATAGGGGTGCGAACTGCCGTTTTAGACTTTTCCAGAGTTCTCAGAAACGATATAGTGGTTAAGTAGTAGTGACGGGTATGAGATGTTCGATTTGAAGCACCACTAAGTATTGATTGTACAAATAAAACTGTTGACTGTCAAATTCATGAATTTCAATACTGAACGCTTAGCGCCCTGAACCGGTAGACTCGGAACGGCTAAATGCTTCACTAGGAGTTTGTCGAAAAAGTCGCTTCAGCTTCCAAAACACCCGCACTTCGGGCGATTTTGAGGCCCGAACTTAGGCTATTCAGAATTCTGGAACCGGTTCCTTGGACTTTTCCGACAGCCTGCTAGCGTCCATATAATATCCGCCCACAGAATGGGCAGTTGATAATCTCGCTGCTGAACACCTTGTGGCGTAAACCGATAGGACAAGTCTTGTCGCCAACGACGCAGGGCCCCTCAGTTCCCTGAAGAACTCACCCCAATCTCCCTTTTCGTGACAGCAACGCATAAGGAAAGCATGTTTGCATGGATATAAATCCTCTCGCCTTCACTTGATGGAGAACAGACATCGCAGTACCGGTTTGATTGAGCAGTCGAGCTTTCTAAATCTGCTCACCCTTTTGCTCAGTATCACTTCATGATAAATGCACCAAGGCCGGGACAGATTTCGTCCCGGCCTTGGTTTGAGGATTGCACAAGGGTAAATGATTATAAACCTTATGCAGGATGCTAGGCGGTTGTCAGTTAGGGAAGGTAGGTCACAACGAGTGTTGCCGGGCTTGGGTTGAATGTCTCCAGACTTTCCATAGAGACACGTCCGAAGGGGCCGTTGGCGGCAATGGCCAATTGGCAGACATCGCTGCACTCAGCCAACTGCGATTCAACGTCGAACGTAACAGTGCCCACACCTGTAACCTCAACAGCCTCACTGGGATTGAATACGGCAGGTGCTGTAGCGAAGGTGACATTCTGATGGAACGCTTCCGTATTCAACACCGACAGACTCTTACCGGCAGCGCCAGTCTCCTTCTGCACGTAGACGGAGAGATTGGCGGAGAAGATATCTGCGTCTGCGGGTAAGGCGCTGCTATCGAATGTGAGCAAGGTGTTGTTCACACCATCGGTGAGGGTACGTAGCACGGCCGAGTCGTCAAGGCTGGTGAGTGGCGCTCCGGAGTTCACCCATGTATCAGCCACAAGCGGCAGCGTTACCGTAACAGATTCAACTATATCCATGGCATCGCTAGCAAAAGTGGCGACAGGCATGTAACCGTTGAACATATTCACCGCGTGTTGGATGGAGCCGGTGGTGCTGCTGACCATGACTGAGAAGCCAAAGTCGACCATCGCCTCGTTCTCCATCATGCCCGTCCAAGCCACGGCTACCACATCATCCATGGCAGTGTCCTCGTAAAGCGCCTGCGGGAAGACGAGGCCGATATTAGTGGCGAGCTCCATGGCAGAGCCCACGGTCAAAGGCATGGCGCCGTTGGTGGCGCTACCATCAACATAGCTGACTTCGTCGTCCAACCAGACGAGAGCTGTGGCGTCATCAATGTCGTCGCCGTAGTTGGTCACACTGACATCCACGTCGACGGTACTGCCGTAGATCAGCGGGTCGGTGTCGGTAGTCTGCGTGACACTACCTTCGATACCGGCACGGTCCACAAACACAGACGCTGTGTCGCTATCCATGGCCATACCGCTGCTAACCATCGCTGTGTTCTCTGCATCACCTTCGGCGACCGCTTCGGCGCTATAGGTAATGATGTGTAAAGCCGGACCGGCCTGGCCGCTCACGTCTAGCACGTCGTCAAGTGTGGGCTGAGTACCCGTATCGCCACCATCGCCGTCGTTGAAGTAGTAGCTATCGCCGGCACTGGCATCGGCATTTTCTGCGCCAACTGCCGAAGCGTCGAAGGGACCGTCCAAACGACCATAAGCTAATGTGACTGCTTCATCCCCTTTCTGTATCCAGACTTGGAAGGTAAAGGCCGTACCTTCTTCACCGAAGCGCTGGGCATCTTCCCATTCGAAGACACGCCAGTCGGTAGTTCCGTCGGAGATATTAGCAGCGTACCAGGTACCGCCACCTTCGCCATCACCGCCATCCAGGTCGAAGTCCATCCACAGCGGGGCGACGACATTATTGGGAATCACTGGATCGGGGAAATTCTGTGGCTCGAAACTGATATCGTCACCGGAGGCGCAACCGCCCATGACCAGGTAGCCATTGCTGACCATACAGATGGTCTCATAGGGTGCACCTAGATAGGATACAGGATCGCCAGTGAAGTTAACAGCAGCTTCATCGCAGCTCTCGCAGAGATCTATGGGAGATACGCCTATGCTTGCCAGGGAGACGTAACCGAAGTGATCGCTGGGTGCAATGGTCACTGTATTCGCCGGTGGTGGCAGTGTCCCCTCCCAACTTATAACGCCCTCATTGAGGGTAGCGCCCCCGGTGAGGCTATCAGGATCGACCATCACATTTGCGGGAATGGTATCGCTCATAACCATAGTAACGTCAGTGGCAGAGGTGTTAGCAAGCGTGACCGCGTAGTTGATCGTCTTGCCAACGCGGGTTTCAGCGACATCCGCCATCTTGTCAACGGCAGGAACATCTCCGGTGATGCGAACAGGCGCTCCGCCAACTTCTACAGGATCGGTTGAACTGCCAAGGGTAACCAGACCCAGGTATTCCTCACCCTCGTCGATCTGCTGGTCCCACATGAATTTCATGGCGTAGTCTTCGCCAGCGCTGATCGATTCAGGCGCGTCTATGACCATCATAGAAGCATCTAGATCATCGGTGCCGACATCGTAGACCTTGAGATCATAGGTACCACCACCTCCCCAGGCTTGAACCTGTACCAGGTAGTCGCCATCAGGTAGGACGGCTTCGACTTCTTCGTCGGAGCTGCCGGTAGTGCTCTGATCGATGAGTTCATCTGGCGTGAATTCACCATCGCCATTGGCATCGAAATACAGGTAGAGGTCGGCGTCAGCGATCGTGGCATTGCGGACCTGGAAAACCCACCAGAGTTCACCACCGGTTGTCGAGAACGGCCAGCACTCCTGGCCCTCACCACAGAAGTCGGTGTCGGGGTCCTGGTCAGGATCTTGCACCAGGGGACCACCGTCGAAGACGACGGCATCGACCAAACCATAAGCATTCACCACAAAGGGATCGATGTTAAGGCCGCTGCTCAAGTCAAATGAGACCCTATCCTTATCATACTGGGTATCCAGATTTAATAAGGAAGACCATGTAGCCGGAACCTTCTCGAACGCAACCGGCATATGTGCCATATGATCACCACTTGTTAGATTGACCTGGCCGAAGTACAGACCACCCTCCTTACCTCCGGCGTCAACCGTAATCTGGAAGCTGGCTTCACCATTGGCAGGGACTACCACAGGATCAGGTGAAACGGATATCGTCACACCTTCGGGCGCCTCAACGGATACTTGCCATGTGGTTTCTGTATCCAAAACACTGGTAGCTGTACGCGAAATGGTGGCACTAGAGACCACTAGACCAAAGCCCAGGCTGGGCAGATTCATGCCAGCAGGATCGTCCTCACCGTTCTCGTAATCCTCGGCGGTCATGTCGAAGACCAAGCCGGGATCAGCCGCCTTGTTCAGGTCGATGCGACCAGAACCCATGTCGAAGGGATCTGCCTGTGTCGTACCATCCTCTTTGACGACATTTGTAATGGCTGTCGTCATCAGCGCCGACTGAATGGCAGCAGGCGACCAGTCGGGGTGCACAGCTTTCAGCAGCGCGCCGGCCCCCGCAGTGTGCGGGCTGGCCATGGAGGTACCACCAATGGCCTGAAATAACTCTCCTTGAGCAGAGCCATCAGGATCGTGTTCAGGGGATGCGCCAGCAAGTATCTGTACACCGGGTGCCGTAACATCCGGTTTGATAATTGCGGGCACCGGCCCATTGGGCCCACGCGAGCTGAAGGCCGCCATCATATCGGAGATTACCTTGGGATCGCTATCGGAAAAGGTAGCAGCACCTTGGGTGAAACTTACAGTCACTTCGCCAGGATGAGCGTTGACGTAGTCTTTGAGCTCCAATCCGGTATCGGTCTTTAAGTGAACGGCAGGGATCACATAGCTATCGGTGACTACACCCTGAGCCTGGTTGGCGTTGTATAGCAGCACAGCTCCGCCGCCACCAGCCTGGACATATTCACCACGCAGCACACGCGCGATCTGGCCGCGTTTGCATAATACCACGTCATCTGACTGGAAAGTTCCATCGAGAAAGGGATTCAGACATAATCCGGAATCGTCGCCAGCACTGTCGGCAATGCCCTCAGCATCGATAAGATTGAATTCTGTCACGCCATCCGTAACGGATGCGCCCCAAAGACCGGTCGGAGGATCGTCGGGACCGCCGATTGTGATATCGCTTACGAATTGGCGATTGCTGGTGCTGGCACCAACGGTGGCAACCCACGGCGCATTGCCAGGAGAGCCAACGGTATCAGGTCCAGGTCCGCTGTTTCCAGCCGAGGTGGCAACAAAAATACCTGCTTCACGCGCGGCCAAATAGGCAAGACTATCAGCGTCATTCCAGGGGTTGGACGCGCCACCGCCTACAGAATAATTGATCACGTCGACGCCATCGGCAACTGCTTTATCGATGGCGGCTACCAGGTCGGAATTAAATCCCCCCTGCGGTCCTAGACCTTTGTAAGACGCGACATGGGCGCGTGGGGCCATACCGGAGACCATGCCACGGTCAACACCCAAGATCGAAGCAGCAATGTTTTCATTGCCGGCAGATGTGGAGGCCGTGTGTGTGCCATGGCCATCGTCATCGCGGCCGGAGTGGAATAGACCGTCGTAGCCGATCTCTGTATTATAAGTGTTTAGAAAATATTGGACACCAATCAACTTGTTACTGCACTCGTAATCAGCAGAATCATCGCTAGGCGCAGCACACTCACCCCCCCACGACTCTGGGGGCGCCGGATAGCTGCCGTCGTCCGCAAATGAGGGGTGCTCAGGCCAGATACCGGTATCGATGACGCCGACTATAATGCCCTCGCCCTTGGTACCTATGTCGACACCGGCAGCGCTGCCGGCCCACACATTCACGGCGCCGATGAAATCGGGCGTGACTTCTGTAAGCGCAAAGCGGCGTTTGTCTCGTTGTACCGATATAACGCCGTCAAGTTCGGCCACGCGTGCAGCTTCGTCAGTTGTCATCACAGCCGCAACGCCGTTGTAAGTTACTTTGTAGGTATACAGCACCTCGGCCGAACTGGTCACTGTCTGCATTTCGGCAATGAACTGATCTTGCTGTCTCGTCAGATATTCAACATAGGCCACACTGGCAGCGCTGTTTACGTCGAGCTTGCTCTCACCAATAGCCTTAGGATTCGTAGCTTGTAAACCTGCCACGTCGCCTTTAAACAGGGCCAGTGGTTCACCTTCTAAACGAATAATGTAGGATGATCGTTCGCCGCTACGTAGATTCTCGACGACTCCACTGACTTGAGCTTGGGTGGCTGTCAGCCGGTCAGGCGACGGCGGCGCCGCTCCAATGGGAGCGACAACGCTAACTAACATCGCAGCGACCATAAGCAGACCAAAAATTGTTCCAAATTTCTTTTTCACTGTGAGTTCTCCTAGAAAGGGTTGATGGGAAACATTTGTAAGTTCAAGAAGGCAATCTTAAGTTCTCTCGACGGGCCATCCTCCTGAGTGTCAACCGAATTGTTGCAAAAAAAGCCGGAGCCTGGGTCAACATGAAGTGTTCACCACCATCTTATGTTGGCCATCTCTTCATGCTGTTCTATATTTGTGCTGAAAACTCTGGAAAACTTTTTTGAGCTATTTTTTGCCCCCGTTTACACAGGTGTGAACGAGTAAAACCCCCCTGTACGGGGGTGCGAACAGCCGTTTTAGACTTTTCCAGAGTTTTCAGATTTGTGAACAACAACTATGTAGCACCAGATACCTCTCATGAAAACGTTTCTCAACAATTGAATACAACATCCGTGTAAACACCGCTTTCTGCTTTGGGCGCGTCAACACACGCCCATGACATCCTTATAGGTACGGGCAGTCAGGTGTGTGCTTACCAGTTTACATTGTATTCGGCGAGAAGATATGCTGATGTGATAGTCTTTGAACACAGACCAATGCATAAAAAATACTAATCCAGAGGGGAACCATGTTGGCTACTACTACGGCACATGAGTGTAGAGGGAAACTCGTAATCAGTCAAATAACAGCCACAATAATTGAAATCCTTTTACTTCAAACCCTTGAGTGAGCCCTATGTTGATACTCTGCGTTCGCTCAAATGTGACACCAAATCTAGAATTCGTCTTTTTTTGACCAGAATTCGGTCCTCGCCAGGCAATTTGTTGTCAACTTGCGTGATTTTTTATCACTGAATTCGCTCTGAT
>JAAENG010000118.1 GCA_024224665.1 Chloroflexota bacterium
ACAAGGGTCGATCTCGATTGCAACGCCAGTAGGATGCTCTCGTAGGCTTCGGTCGCCGCTTGGAAATTGGGCTCTATTGCATCACTGCAGCCGCCAGCGCCCCAACTCGGCAGACCGTAGTACTCGCCCATACCGGCATACATAGCCACTGTTCTCGCCCATTCTGGCGCTCCGTAATTTGTCACTGTGGTGCGCATATCCATAGACGACGTGTTTGCACCGCTGATCAGGCGAGCGCGTTCGTTCTTCAGGGTGGCGATCACCATACCGGCCAAACACTCCGCATTGGCCTGGTTCACACCCCCTTCGATGGTGACGGGGGCCGTGGCTCCGCAGTTGGCCCCGGCCGCAAACAGGGTAGGATACTCGTTTTCAGCCATGAATAGCAGTTTGGCCATGCCTTCATAGTCCAGATGCAAGGGCGAAATCGGTTCTACATACGCTACCAGCGTCGGTTTTTGCCGCAGTTCATCCTTGCCTCCGGCCACGATCTCCGCCAGGTGATAGGTTTGTATCATGTCTTCGAACGATGCCGCGGTGACCACTACAGGTCGGGAGGTATGCCGGATCATGTGAGCGTAGACAGTAGGGTAGACATGATCGATCAGCGGCAATCCCATCGTCATCATGAAATCGAAGCCGACGGCGTCCGCCACCGTGACATTGGTGGCGACATCCTCCAGGGTGGCGGGACGCACTTCGCCCGTCTGGTAGTCCCTGATCTCCAGGGCGTCAGAGCCCGGCCCAAAAAACGTACGGCCGGCCTGCAACAGGATAGATCGTTCGCCTTCCCTGGTGAATAGTTGAATCTGGCTCGAAGAGGCTCGGGCCTTCTCCAGGGCCTCGTCCACCAGGGGTGCGGGGATCAGAATCCGCGCTTGTTCATCACGTCTGGCGCCTGCCTCCAGCAACAACGCCGCTACCTCATCATGATCGACTTTTACGCCGGTTTTAGCCAGCACTGCCAACGAAGCAGTGTGTATTTTAGCGGCGTCTTGTTTGGACAGAATTGGTGTCATCATATTATCCTTCTCAAACGAACATAGCCATGTCTAGTTCTTCGCCCTTGTGCCTGGCGTCGGCCAGCTCACAGACACGGCGAAGTTCCTTGTACATGGCCTCATCCAACAGTGGCTCTTCGTCGGCTTCGATGATTTCGATGACGCGTTCATGAACGCGCTGGCCATGGCGTTTGGCGCCCGCTTCCTGCCAATCTTCCCAATTCTTGCGGTCGATCAACTTAGGCCGCCAGATCTCCTCTCGGAAGTGGCGGTAGGTGTGATCGTGTTCCAGGAAGTGGCCGCCCGGACCGACGTCGTTTATAACATCCAGGGCCATGGTCACGTCTGTGACCGGGATCCCGCGCAAGATACGCTTTACCATATCGATGATCTCATCAGAGGCCACCATGAGTTCCATGGAACTGGTGAGTCCCTGTTCGAGATATCCGACGTCATGGATCATGTTGCCACCTGTCAGGGCCGCGGTGGCGATGTTGATAGCAGCTTCCATGGACGCCTGCTCGTCGAAGAGCTTGGCATCGGAACAGCCGGCCGTCTCGTACATGGGCACACCCAGCCACTTGGTGATCTGGGTGTATGCAGCGCTAAGCAAGGCCATCTCCGGTGAGCCGTAACAATAGACGGTGGTGAGCATATCCATGTTGGACATGAGACCGCCGATGATCAGCTGGGCGCCGGGCTTACGTAACTGGCTGAGGACGATGCCGAACAAACTCTCCGTCAGGGCCTGAACGGCGGTGCCCGCCAGGGTGGTTGGGGCGGTGGCGCCCGCCAGTGGACAGGGTGTGTAGACGAAGGGGATGTCATTGTCTGAGGCAAAGAGCAACTTCTGCACCACCTCTTCCGAGTGACTGAGAGGAGAAACAGGCTCGATATAGAGGGAGAAAATCGGCCCCTTCTTCCACTCCTCTTTGCCGCCGACACGAATAGTCGCCATCTCAAGTTGATCGCGGACACCTTCCAGATCTACTGCCGTAACATTGATCGGTTTATTCGTACCCTCTAGCATCGCCAGATACTGCCAGCGATCATAAGTACCAACCGCCGTGTCTTGCACGATGCCCAAGGACATGTGGAAATCGATGTTAGGCATAGCTTCTGCTAAGCGAGCAAAGTTCTTGACATCATTGTAGGTCGCACGCCGGCGCTCCCCGGTATAGGGATCGATGGTGAAGGGGGTGTCAGAGCCACAGCCAAAATAAATCTGGTTCTTGTACAGCTCCATCCGGTTCTTCCGATCCGGACCCACGACTGTCACTTTTCTGGGCAAGGTTGATCGGGCTCGATCTACCATGTAGGAGGGCATTTTAACAAGGGCGCTATCGTCCTTAACATCTTCGACGATGGCTCCACCGGCATGCGCCAAATCGACCCCCTCTTTGTCATACACCCTGACACCTGTCTCATAGAGCACACGCAATGCCGAAAAGTAGATCGCCTCGATCTCCTCTTCGCTGAGCACTTCGAATAGGGGTGTGGCATTGACCTGGTAGTTACTTCGTTTTACCTGCATGGTTGTTCTCCGAGTCTATGGCGTAAGGGTGGAGGCGAGCTGTCAATGGCTTATGAATCAAGCACTGCCGTGCCTCGCGCCTTACTATTTTTCCGATGGTAAATCCTGATAATGAAAGTCGTGTTTTCCAAGGGATTGCAGTTTAGGGCGTGGTTCAGAATCAGCGTCTCACATCTTTACAGATTGAAGATTAATGATTGAAGATTGAAGATTAAGGACGATCGGCAGAAGAATCTTTAATCTTTGTTTCTGTTCGCATTAGTTAGAGAAACTGATCTAGTCGGATTTCTCCACCGGGGGGGATGATCACGAATTCGTCGCTGGATTCTCTTTCGCCCAGGGCAATTTCGATCAGATGCTTTACGTAGTCGTCAGATCCTTGGATCTCTTCGTAGCGCAGGTGCCAGCGCTCGCAAAAGCGGGCAACCTGGTGGGCTTGCTCATGATAGTCATCCAGATCTTGTTGGCTATGCGCTACCAGTGCCAGTCGTTCATAATTCCGATATTGTTGGTCAAGTAACCAGATCGCTTCTTTGGAACCGTAGCGTTCACTGTATTCTTCGTACTCTTTGAGGGGATGACTACCTGATTCCAGCCAACCTTTGCTTAACCAATAGGTGCCGGGCACAGCCTGAAATTCGCGCAGATAAGCCTGGCGAGATCCCAGCAGCATGGCAATACAATCATCCATGCGGGGAACGAGGAGTGTATGGATATCAGAGCGGATGCCGGTGATACCACTTCCGCACAGGCCGTAGCCTATCACCACCAGGCTGGGCGTTGTCAGGGCGTCCAATTCACTTTGCACGGCGCCGGCGATCTGATGAGGGATGCGGTGAAGACCATACTGCAGATAGGTCACTTGTTCGGCAAGTGCTTCCGGCAAGAAACGCTCGAACATTTCCTGGAACACCTGGCAGGCTATGAAAACGACCGGCAATTTCCCAGACATTTTGTGCTAGTCTCTCCTTAAATGGCGCCGCTCAGACAGCACCTACGAGTTGTTTGGCAAGTTCGACGCCGGCCGGTGCGTTCGAGCCATAGCCGTCGGCGCCAATACGTTCTGCGAATTCAGCGTCGACCGGCGCACCGCCGACCATGATCTTCACCTGATCTTGTAGGCCAGCTTCGCGGATGGCGTTAATGGTGTAACCCATCGCCCGCATGGTGGTCGTGAGTAAGGCAGACATGCCTACCACAGCCGGTTGGTGCTCTTTGATAGCGACGATAAATGCATCTGGTTCGATGTTGAAACCGAGATCGATGACCTCGAAGCCGGCGCCCTCACACATCATACCAACCAGATTCTTGCCGATATCGTGAAGATCACCTTTGACAGTCCCAAGCACGATCTTTCCAAGAAGTTCGACGCCGCTCTCTGACAATCTGGGCCGCAATACACCCAGACCAGCTTGCATAGCATCGGCAGACCGAATGACCTCAGGGACGAACATGTCGCCCCGTCGAAATCTGGCGCCAACTTCATCCATCCCCGGCACCATGCCCTTATCCAGGATGTCTTTGGGTGGGAGCCCCTGATCCAAAGCTCGCTGCACCAGATTGGGCATCCGATCGATTTTTCCTTCCAGGATTGCTGTCGATAGACGTTCGTATATTCGACTCATGGTTTTCACTCCATTGCAAGTGAGCAAACAAAGCGTGTAGCTAACGTCAGACCGGCGCCTGCACCCGAGCTTCGGCAGCTTCGAGCACTTGTTGGATAGCGGCTTCGGTTTCGGGCTGAATCGGTGAGGGTTGGTGAGTAGCCAGGATATCGTGCACGCGCGCAATCACCCGATCTCCCATTGTGGTCCGCCCCATCGTGTCCCATTCCTCATAGTTACGGCGGTCGCAGAGCTTGGGATACCAATACTCGTTTTTGTAGTAACGATGGGTGTGTTCCTCGCGCAGGTAATGGCCGTTGGGTCCCACGTTATGGATGACATCGACAGCCAACGTGTCTTCATTGACCTCGATACCTCTGGTGATACGGCGGGCGTAGCCAATGGCCTCATCCATCATCGCCGTCTGTAAGATCGAGCCCGTCAATCCACTTTCGGTGTAACCGACGTCGTGGCAGAGATCGCCACCCGACAACGCCGAGAAAAAGACCGACAGCGAGCCCTCGAGTGCGGCCTGCTCATCCAGGGTCTTTGAATCAGTGCACCCGCCCGTCTGCCATAGGGGCAGGCCGGCAAAGTGGGCGAGTTCGGTGATCCCGGCCATCATCAGCGATAACTCAGGGGCGCCATAGGCCAGAATCATAGCGCTCATATCCAACACCGAGAGCACACCACCCATGAAGAAGGGTATACCGGGCTTAAGAGCTTGGGCGACCACCAATCCCATCCAGGACTCGGCTGCCGCCTGGATGATAATGCCAGCCGCCGTGATAGGCGCCGTACCGCCAGCAAGTGGGCACGGGGTGAAGATCACCGGCACGCGATGCTTTGCAGCGAAAATGAGCTTGTCCATCGCTTCGAAGGTGCTTACCAGTGGCGATAGAGGCTCACAATAGTGCACGTAGTTTGGACGTAACTCAAACGCTTTCTGTCCCCCAGCTTCTGCAATGGCGATCTTATGAATATCTTCAGCATCATCCTTCCCATAGGACCAGGCCACGATCGGTTTGCTGGTGCTGGGGAACATGGTGGCAAATTCGTAGGATGCAGCCAGTTCGTGATGCACGTCGTTGATGGTGCCCAGGGATTCGCAGAAATCAATGTTGGGCAGAGCATCACAGACTTTTGCCACGATCGCGGCATCGTTTCGCAGGTAGGGCCTGCGTTCCAACGTTTCGACATCGATAAAATTCGGTGGGGTCGGTCCCGGGCCAAAGTGCGCCCTACCGGGGCCAATGCGTATATCGTGTTTGGCATTGCCATCACGGGCATAAATGGTGAAGCTACGGGGCGCCTTTTGAAGTGCTTCTTTCACAAGATACGAAGGTATCCGTACATGAAGCCCATCCACCCAGGCGCCGGCCTCCGAGAGAATATCGCGCGCTTCCTCGTGATGTACTTCAAGGCCTGTATGCTCTAAGACATGGTGCACACCATTGAAGAGTTCTTGCAATTGGTCTTGCGACAGCATTTGGAAACGGGTTCCGTAATTCGTCCGGTAGTTTCCTTGCATGGAATGTCTCCTAAAAAAGTGTCCGGGAAAACTGTCCCGGTTTCGATTCTGATATGGGAGATTGGTTCATTGGAGATGGATGCTATGTAAACGACGTCAAACTCAGATCTTTTGTCTCCCATAAAGGCAGCGATTTCCTGGAGAGAGGGAGGTAGGTTTAGGCCGCCCCTACAAATTGCTTGGCGAGGTCTACGGCAGCCGCAGCATTAGATGCATAGCCATCGGCGCCGATCTGGTCGGCAAAATCCTTGGTTACCGGGGCTCCGCCGACCATCACCTTGAACTGATCCCGTACACCCGCCTCTTGTAGGGCATCTATGGTGTGTTCCATTGAACGCATCGTGGTGGTCAATAGGGCGGACATACCCACCACATCCGGATTGAATTCCTTCACGGCCACGACAAAACCTTCGGGAGAGATATTTTTGCCCAAATCCTGCACCTCAAACCCCGCGCCCTCACACATCATGCCCACCAGATTTTTACCGATATCATGTAAATCGCCCTCGACAGTACCCAACATGACTTTGCCCACCATCGCTACCCCTTCTTCTGCCAGTAGAGGTTTGAGAATGTCCATCGAGCGCTGCATGGTCCTGGCCGAGCGCAGGACTTCGGGAACGAACATGCGCCCGGCCCGAAATTCCACACCCACGTGATCCATGCCAGGCATGAGCCCTTCATTCAGGATCTGCTGGGCATCCAGGCCACCGCCTAATGCATCTTCTGTCAGATCTTCAATCTCATCCAGATTACCACGGATTACGGTTGTTGAGATCTCTGAGAGTATTTCACTCATTGTGCGAACCTCCTTGTATAGGGTCGTAGGTGAATGTACTGATTGTTTTTTTTGGGGCGGATAAATAGTCAATGGTGAACGGTTGGATAATTAATTCTGACGCTTTCGGAATTGTCGTAGCTCCTACCAAAAAAAGGCCTGATTCGTTAGCACAAACATCACGTAACACGCAATACGCAACACGTTTAATTCGTTGGAGCGCCATATTCTGGGCGATGGAGGATCGCTTCAAGGGCTAGTACCATTGAGTCCGGCAGCGGATCGGGTTGATGTGCCTCCAGGATCTCCGCAACTTTCTCTGTTGCACGCTCCCCAAGGGTCTTGCCACCCTGTGCATGCCACGCCTCGTAGTTATCTCGTTCGAACAGGTTGGGATACCAGCGCCGGCGGAAATGGGCGTACGTGTGGTCGGCATCTAGGTACTGGCCTTCTGGGCCCTGGGCATCGATCAGGTCAAGGGCCAGGCTCTCGTCGCTGACATCTACAGGCCGCATGAAGTGCGAAAGCCAGTCCAGGATCTCATCACAGATCACCAACTGAGCCAGGGAACCGCTCAGGCCCGACTCCAGATAACCAAGATCATGCACGATATTGGCACCTGCCAGGCTGTCTGTCATCAGGGTCAACGCTGCTTCGGCCGCCGCCTGCTGGTCGACGGTTTTTGCATCGCTGCAGCCGGCCAGGGCAAACATTGGCAGTCCCAGCCAGTGCACGAAATCCGCAGCGACCATACGTTTGTCGGGATCCGCATAAGGCTGGACCGTGGTACGCATGTCCAACATATTGCCACCCCATCCAGGCATGATAAACGGTGTACCCTCACGTTTGAGTTGAGAGAGTACCAAACCTGCCAGGGCGCCCGCCTGGGAGACGGCAAGCGCAGCTGCGACAGTGGTCGGCGCCGTCACCCCGCCTTGCGTGGATGGAACGTAGGCAAAGGGCAGGCCCTTCCCGGAGAGGTAAAGTAGTTTCTGTAATGCTTCTTGATTGTGCACGAGACCGGTAGTGGCATTCACATAGCAGGCCGTAAAGGGTTTTTCCCGCAGAGCCACCTCCCCCCCTCGTACGATTTCGGCCATGGCAACCGCATCAACGCAGCCGGAAAAGTCCGTTGTTACATACATAAGAGGTTTGCTGCTATTTTTGATCATCGACACCATCTGATAGCGATCAACTACAGCCTGCTCGACATCCTCGGGCAGGAACATGCACATCACGAAATCGATATGAGACAGTGCATCTGCCACGGTCATTGCTGCGTCGATATCCCTTAGCTTGGCCCGTCGTCTTGTTCCCGACAGGTGATCGATGATGTACAGACAATCGGATCCTGGTCCAAAGTATGTGTTTCGACCGCCCACGTTCATCGCAGGTTCGCCGTGGCGATCATACAATGTCACATGCGTTTGGGCCGTACTTCTGGCCCACTCCACCAATTGCGGGGGAATGCGTACTCGGTTCCCTGCGATAGCCCCCACACCCGCCTTTTTCAAAAGATCCAGCGCATCCTGCTCATAGAGTAGGATGCCGGTTCGTTCCAGGATCTCCAGACAGGCAGCGTATAATTTCTCGCATTGTGCATGGGACAATCTACCGCACGGCGCCTTGATATGAAAGTGATCATCTTGATTCTCGGACATATCTTGCTCTCTCTATAAAAAAGAAAAGGGAGCCGCCCATTGTGGGGATGCTGCTCCTACTCTTCGGAGGTTGCACGTCATTGTGCTGACAAAGACGAGGGGAAGATCTTGTAATATCTTACATATCAGTGATATATCAGAACGTAGCACACCCAAGTTATCCTTGTCAACATTTGTGTGCCTTGAATTACATTCATCATGGGAGATTGAAATCAGGTGGGTGTGTCACTAAAAAATCGCCGTCATTGTGAGCTAAACCTAAACGCACCATGATGAAATCCTTAAGAAAACCTTTACATGCACTTAACATTCAAATTCCGGAGCGGTGCTATACTTTCGGTTTATGTCTCACCTAGCCCGTGGTGGCTACTTGACTCATCCGTTCTGATCTGAACACTCGCAAGGGTTGATTTGCATCTATCAAGCTGGTATGCTCCCGATTTCAAATTTCAAAGACGGGAGTCACAGCAAATTGCATTCAGCCTTTCGCAAATTGTGTCGTCGGTACATCGACGCCGTTGAGAGTCACATCAAACGCTGGCTCAAACCGAGTAGCCCTACCATGGCAGGTGGTTCTGCCATCGACCTTACCCGTAGCAAGACCGAACTCATCGCCGAGAATGCAATCTTGCGGCAACAGAGCAAACGCCCCAAGCTCAGTAATCGCGATCGGGTCAAACTCTTGCTGCTGGCAAGAGCCACACCCTATTGGAAGCAAGCGCTGCTGATCGTGCAACCGGAAACGCTTCTGCGCTGGCATCGAGAACTGTTCCGCATCGTTTGGCGACGGAAATCGAAACCAAGGTCAGCAGAGCCCCGGATCACAGCAGAGACGAGAGCGCTGATTCGTGAGATGTCAGTGAAGAATGTGATCTGGGGAGCGGAGCGTATTCGGGGTGAGCTCTTGAAGCTGGGCATTCAGGTCAGCAAACGCACCGTTCAGAAGTATATGAATCGCAAGGACACTCCCAGTCCCTCGGGTCAGACCTGGGCAACCTTTTTGAAGAACCATGCGCCTCAAATATGGGCTTGTGATTTCACCCAGGTGTTCGACATCCTGTTCCGGCCCCTCTTCGTCTTTGTGATCATGGAACATGCCAGTCGCCGCATCGTGCACGTGGCGGTGACAGCCCATCCAAGCGATGCCTGGGTAGCCCAACAACTGCGAGAGGCTACCCCCTGGGCTGAAGGTCCAAAGTACTTGATTCGTGACAATGACAGCAAGTTCGGGCAGCAATTCTCGGCAGTGGCAGCAGGAACGGGCATCAAAGAAATCCGCACACCGTACCAGGCGCCAAATGCAAATGCTATTTGCGAGAGGTACATGGGAACGCTACGCCGCGAATGTTTGGATCACATGATCATACTCAAGCAGAAGCATATCTATGGCATCGTCAGGGATTTCACGACATTCTACAACCACGCTCGACCTCATCAAGGCTTGTGCCAATGCATACCGATGCAACCACCAGATCAACCCAAAACGGGAAAGGTGGTTGCCTTCCCTGTATTA
>JAAENG010000119.1 GCA_024224665.1 Chloroflexota bacterium
CCAGATCATCAAGCGCCAACTCTACGAGCACCATGGTGTACAGGAATACTGGCTCATCCATCCCACCGACCGGGTGGTCACCATATATATCCTGGAAAACGGCCAATACGGTCGCCCGGATATCTACGAGTTTTCGGCAACGGTCACCGCCAAGACGGTGCCTGGTGTGGCGGTGGAGTTTGAGCGGGTGGCGCAGGCGATTTCTGCTTGAGGATAGAGGAAATCAGGGGACATAATACCTATTTATGCTAAGCTTTCTTCATGGCAAGACTAGCAAGAGTAGTTGTGGCGGGCATCGCGCATCACATTACCCAAAGAGGAAACCGTCGACAAAAGGTTTTCTTCAAGGACGAAGACTACCGAAAATATCTTGATCTGATGTCTCACTGGTGCAAACAAGAACAGGTCGAGATATGGAGTTACTGTTTGATGCCCAATCACGTGCATTTGATCGCCGTTCCGGGAGAGGACTCTGTGCTAAGGAGTCATCCAAGAATAACTTCCCGATCTTGCTTGCCCTGTTGCCCGTCTTCGGTGTTGCGGCTTCGCTTACATAGGCCCGGCTATGCGCCCTTCGCCGCGCCTTGAAGACGAACAACATGGCGGCGCAATATCGGGAACTTATTCTTGGACAACTCCTTAGTCCGGGGATCAGCGGGACAACAGACCACGCCAGCCACGCTTCGGCGTGAGATCCAGCAACTCCTGCCCCA
>JAAENG010000120.1 GCA_024224665.1 Chloroflexota bacterium
ATTCGCCAGTTGGGGACACCGGCAAAACCGCCCAAACCCCGAGGTATTTCTCCGGGACGGCGCAAAGGCATGAAATTGCCCAAACGGCTGCACGCCAAAAAGTGGTCGTCAAAAGCCGGCAAAGCGCCCAAGTGGCCTGATTTCGGCTCGATTATCCAATTGTAAAGGTTCGATTTCAACTCGACTCACGTCGAGCTGGGTTAAGCTTTGTCAAAAGTCCAAACGGTAATGGCAGCCACCATGATCGACAACGACTCTAGTGTTGCAGCAGATGTCAGCGAGGGCGAAGCCAGAATCAAAGCTATCGAAGCAGACATTGCCGATCTGGAACGTCGGTGGCCCAAACACTCCACTCCACCGGCGTTACTCATGCAGTTAGATGAGTTGGAACAAGCATTGACTGAGGCCAACGCTGCCCTGCAAGAGGATTCAGATGGCGAATAACACCGTAACGCAGCAGGTGTTGGACGAACGCCTGTTGCTCGAAGCGGTGGACGAACTCTGCAAGAGAGATACTGATCTAGCCGGCGTTATCGAATCGTTTGGACCGCCCCCTTTGTGGGCACGAGAAGCTGGCTTTACCACGCTTATCCACATCATCCTCGAACAGCAAGTGTCCCTGGCCTCGGCAAACGCAGCTTTTGCGCGCCTGCTCAAAGCTGCCACACCCCTGACGCCCGAGAGCTTTCTTACACTCGAAGATTTCGATTTAAAGGCCATCGGGTTCAGTCGTCAGAAGACGCGTTATGGCCGGCATCTTGCTCAAACCTTGCTCGACGGCTTGTTGGATCTGGATGCACTGCAGGAACTAGACAACGATGCAGTTCGAGATGAATTGATGCGGGTCAAGGGAATTGGCCGCTGGACTGCCAATATCTACCTGATGGAAGTGTTACTCAGGCCTGATATCTGGCCGGTCGGCGATCTGTCCCTGGCGACTTCGGCCCAACGAGTCAAAAGTCTCGACAAGCGCCCCACACCAGATGAACTTCAACGTATTGGTGAGATGTGGCGCCCCTGGCGAGCTGTTGCGGCGCGCATCCTTTGGCACAACTATCTTTCTGTGATAAATCAAAAGGCAAAAGGTAAAGGGTAAAGGAAAAAAACGTCTGCTGCTACGTAAGGACGAGAATACAAAACAGGGGCTCTGCAATCAATACGCAGAGCCCCTGTTTTGTATTAAATGGTGCGTTCATTCGTGGTGATGATTATTGCTGTGGCTATGGCCGTGTGCCAGTTCCTCTGCTGTGGCCAGTCGCAGCTTGATCACTTTCATTTGGAAGCGCAGGGTTTCACCCGCAAGCGGGTGGTTGAAATCCAGTACCACACCCTCGGGACGCATCTCGGTGACATAGGCTTCGAACACCTCACCTGTCGATTCATCTTCTAGATATAGCTCCATCCCCAATTCCATATCAACATCGGGGGGGATTTCGTCATGTGGGATCAATGTATACGCTTCGGGATCATGTTCACCATAGGCGTCAGCCGCTTCAAGGACGACTTCCACTTCCTCGCCGACCGCCATACCACGAAGTGCTTCCTCCAAACGTGGCAGGAGTTCCCCATATCCTTGCAAGATGATAAGTGGATCTTGCCCGTTCGATGAATCAATCAATGTGCCCTCGTCATCCCAAAGTGTGTACTCGATGGTAACGACGAGACCGTTCTCGACGGATCTCGGTGTGCTGGTCATAATGCTCTAGATCTTCTCGACTGAGACTGCCTGAAGGCCCTTTCGGCCTCGTTCGCTAGAAAATTCGATGGGAAAACGTAGGCTCTTGAGCCTAAAAAATGGTGTTTCTGTCCTACCGCAACATCTCAAAAAACAAACCGCCCGAGACCTGTCAGTCTGAGCGGTGTACGAGGGACAGCGTGCAGAACGTACAGCGTCTTACAGTAAACTAACTATACTCGATTTAGGCATTTGGCACAAAACATTTAGTGCTAGCAGTTATGATTATCCCGCTCGTAGGGGCGAACCTTTGCGGTCGCCTTCAGAATACAAAGGCAGGTAGATAAGGCACAGCAAGCCTCAGGCCACACCATCAGGGAGAGGCAAGTAATCGATAAACTGTTCCGCCCAGATCCAAGACGTACAATTCGCCTGATTCATCTTCTGCAAATGAGGCGATGTTGATGCCACTGTCCAGGATAAACTCATTGAGCCAATCACCTGAATCATGTTGGCGCATGGCCCATATGCGGCCGTTACAGTAATCGGCGTAAAAATAGGTTCCATCCCATGCCGGGTATTGCTGGCCGCGATAGACGTAGCCCCCCGTGATCGAACATCCCTGATCATGCCCATATTCGGCCACGGGTAGTTCTTTATCGGAGCGGTTGCAGCCGTTTGCCGGTTCGAAGCAATGTCTGCCTTCCATGGTATCCCACCCATAGTGCTCGCCCCCGGCGCTGGCGGCAGGCTGAATGCTGATCTCTTCCCAACGATTCTGTCCCACATCGGCAATATACATATCGCCGGTGGCGCGGTCGAATGAAAATCGCCAGGGATTGCGTAATCCGTAGGCCCAGATCTCAGGCCGCAGGCCATCCTGTTGTACAAATGGATTGGACGCCGGCACTGCGTACGTCTCGGCATTTTCAACATCAAGGCGCAACATTTTACCCAACAACACAGACAAATTCTCGGCATTGTCCCAGGGATCGTTGGCGCGACCGCCGTCGCCCGTGCCCACATAGAGATAACCATCGGGGCCGAATTGTATCTGCCCACCATTGTGATTGGCGGCGGGCTGATCGACAGTGAGCAGGATCTGGCCGGACATCGCATCAGCTATATTGGAATCAGAAGACAGGTGATAACGAGCGATGACGGTGTCGCCATCACCCGCGCGATCTGTGTAGTTCACATAGAATACACGACTAACGGTAAAATCGGGTGGGAAGGCAATGCTCAGCAAGCCTTGTTCCGAGCCACCGGAAGCTACCAGATCGGTGATGTCGAGATAGGGAGTTTCTAACACCCGACCATCGCCGATAATCCTCACGCGTCCTGCTTTCTCGACTAGAAAGAGACGGCCGCTGTCGTCGCCGGCATGGGTGAGATAGGTGATCTGGTTGGGCGCCACGATAAACGGTTCGAGTGAGATGGCTGGGGGGAACACAGGAGCGGGCTGAGTAGGAACCGGCTCAGGAGTGGGTAGTGGGGCCACTGTTGGCAAAGGCGTAGAGCTCTGCGTTTCCGTTGCCACCAAGGTCGGTGATGATTCAGGCGATGGCGTCGCTACGGCTGTTGAGGAGGGCTGTGCGATTACTTCCGAAGGGGATGCAACCGCGGTGGTGGGCGTATCTCTATTTGAATCACCACCGCAGGCCGCCAGCAACAGCATGATCACGATGGCAGTTAACGCCTGTGCCATTATCTGCCGACCAGTTCCGCCGGTGGTACCAAAAACTGTGCTGTTCATAGATTGTCCTGTTGTTTAGCGATATCGAGGTCATCGCCCACTTACGCGGGCTGTTTATATTCGATGTGATAATGCCGGGCAACGATAGCGAATCCAGCATCCATCATGCGTCTGAGCGGCCAGCCAAAGGCCTCGGCGACGGCAAAACTGGCCTCTTCGAGATAAGCCAGATAGACGGCGTTATTGACATGCCCGCAGGCATCGCACTCGTAGTGACGAATGCGAAACTCGCGCTCGTGAGTTAAGGGTTGGGGCATAGGCCTGTTCTAGTGGCGGTGGTTATCGACCTGGGTAAATGTCCCACCAGACATGATATCATGAATGTTAGCGGATGCCAGGAAATCGTGGGGAAACCCTATGTGCGATCCCAGTATCCAGAATGATGTATATCGATACGTTTGTAGACCAGATACCGGTAAACCAGTGACCCAGGAAACGCTCTAATGGCGAATGCCAAGGCGCCAGCTATCTGGAATGCCGGTATCCCCGTTTACGGGATGGAAAAGAATCTACAATGGCATTTGAATCTGCTTAATCCAGGCAGTTGATGCTATTGCCTGTCGAAATCAGACTAGCGGAGATAACATGAGGGGTCGGGCACCGGTCACGCAGTTGCTTTAAGGTGTAGATCCAAGTTTGCTGTCAGACCTTTGTA
>JAAENG010000121.1 GCA_024224665.1 Chloroflexota bacterium
TAACTCTGTTTGAAAGCAATCAACTCATAGAAACCCTTTAGTTGAGGCCCATAATTAGCCTGAAACCCAGGTGTTTTCTGAGCGACATGCTGAAAATCGTCGTAAAAAGTGAACTCCCAGTTCAAGTGCGGTGCTACCCTCAAGGATTTTCCAAGGATTTTCCAAGAATTTTTGGATATTTTATTTCTTGGAAAATCCTTACGAAATACTGATGAATAACGTGGGTGGGATTATACCACAGAGCCGGAGCACATCTGGATTCATAACCCATCTCCACTCTATGATACCATGTTAGCTGATACTCTCTCCTCGGATATCTCACACGACCGCCATGTCCTCGAACATTATTCTGCTCCCGGCCGCCTCTGACTCACAGGTCGGCAACCTCTTGCCACTCGTCATACCGATCGCATTGGCACGGCAGGCAAAGGTGGCTCTGTTGCACGTCAGTCTTGCCACCCGCCAACGATCTGGTGCTTTGTCGGAGGATCTGAGCTGGCTGGATGAGCACGCCGATCAAGCGCGCGGCGAGGGTGTACCGGTCGAGATCCTGCACAGGGAGGGGCACAACACTGCTGGCGTGATTCGCGAGACGATTGCTGCACTGGAGCCTCTATTGCTGGTGTTGAGTTGGAGCCGGCCCATCGGGCGCCTATCTGACGACAACGATCTGACCCTCAGAGACCTGTTGCTGGATGTGCCTTGCGATCTGGTGGTATGGCGGGGAAACGACCATGCTCCGGCCCCCAAACGCATCCTGATCTCCAGCGCCGGTGGACCTAACACCTGGCTGGCGGTTGGGCTAGCAGATAGCCTGAGTACTGCTTACGATGGTGAGATCACATTGTTATCGGTAGTGTCTGACACGGCCGACAACGAAAAGGTGAGGCAAACGCATGATTCGTTAAAGGCTCAAGTCATCGAGTATAGCGAAAAGAATGGTGGAGAGGTCGATGACATCCGGGTTCAGGTCATCAGGCATCGTTCTGCCACCGAGGGTATCCTCGGCGAATGTACACTTGCTGATTATGATCTGGTGATGATCGGGGCCTCGCAGGGAGGGGTACTCAATCGTTTCATCTTTGGCGAAGTGCCCGAACGGGTGGCAAGGCAGGCTGGAGTCCCGGTGCTTATCATCAAGCGCCCCTTGAGCCGGCCGGTCTCGTTAGCCCGACGATTCTGGGATCGTCTGCAAGAACAAGCGCCTGTAATCAGTGAAGCGGAGAAAATCGAAGCCTATCGTACCATCCGCCGCAGCGCCCGTGCTGACACCGACTTCTATACCATGACAGCGCTCTCTACTGCTATCGCCGCCCTTGGGCTAATGCTAGACAGCCCTGCCGTCGTCATCGGCGCCATGCTGGTCGCGCCCTTAATGTCGGCTATCGTGGCGCTGGGCCTTGCCGTGGTACAGGGAGATGCCAAACTATTAGGTCTTGCTGTAAAAACCACAGCGCGCGGTGTGGTGGTTTCTGTCGGCATTGCCTTGCTCATGGGTTTATTGATCCCCGGCAGTACCATCACCGCGGAAATGCACTCTCGGGCCACGCCTTCCTTGCTCGATCTGGCTGTGGCATTGGCATCTGGCGCTGCTGGGGCCTATGCGCTCTGCCGCAAAGATGTGTCCACCTCGTTGCCGGGCGTGGCGATTGCTGTGGCTTTGGTGCCGCCGTTGGCGACGGTTGGCCTGGCACTCTCTGCCGGGGCCTGGAGCATTGCCGCTGGAGCAGGGTTGTTATTCCTCACCAACCTAGTCGCCATCGCTGCCATGGGAGGCTTTGTATTTCTGCTTCTGGGATTTCAACCGGAGCCGGGCCGACGCGATCGTATGCGGCTTTTCACCCGCGGGTGGAGGAGCCTGATTCTGTTGCTCGTCGTCGTTTCATTGCTCCTGGCCTGGTTTACATTGCGGACATCGGCTGAGGCCGAAATCGAACAAGCTGTGCGTACAGCGTTACAAACGGCATTCAGCCAGTATCCTGATGCAACGCTACGCTCGATTTCAATCGAGCTTGGCGATGAAGATGTGGTTCGTGTGGCGATAGAAGTTGAAACGACACATGAACTCTCGGAAACTCAGGGTCTTGCTCTACAACAACAGCTGATATCTACCTTGAATCGTACAGTCGCCCTCACAATCAAGTTGATACCCACGATTGAATTACCAGCTCTTGCACCCCCGTCGGCTCGACTGGGCTTATTGTGGGGTTAAGGGACTGATGTTGGAGATCAGAGATTGGTGCACTTCACGATCACACTCAATCTCCAATCTCAAAACCACTGCGACCTATCCCCCTTTTCTGACATCCTCCGCGTTACACACGATCCCAGATTTTGATACCCCTTAGCTGTGCGATATAATTTTCGCTTGGGCAGAAGCTGCCCTACTCTTTTAATCTATCTCACACGTCCGTGGTCTCCCGGAGCTTGTGCCTGACTCAACCTCAGGTGTTCCGAATCAGAGCCTGGACGAAGGTCCAACAAAACCTAGGAGAATGTTTACTCATGGCTATTGTTAGCATGAAGTCCCTGCTGGAAGCAGGTGTTCACTTCGGCCACCGCACCAAACGTTGGAATCCGAAGATGCGTCCCTTCATCTTCACCGAGCGCAACGGTGTGCATATTATCGATCTTTCACAAACGGTTGGTCAGCTCGAGAGCGCATCTAATTATGTGCAAAAGACCGTTACTGAGGGTGGAACCGTGCTTTTTGTGGGAACCAAACGGCAGGCAGCGCCCATTATCGAAGAAGAAGCGCTGCGCTGTGGCATGCCCTTTGTCAATAAGCGCTGGTTAGGCGGCACGCTCACCAACTTCCGTACTATTCGCGCCCGTGTCGATTACATGATCGATCTGGAACGTCGCCGCGAGTATGGTGA
Source organism: Chloroflexota bacterium (assembly GCA_024224665.1). Classification (GTDB taxonomy): domain Bacteria; phylum Chloroflexota; class Anaerolineae; order J102; family J102; genus PIVW01. Next base: position 2,880 of record JAAENG010000121.1, read on the forward strand.
ATTCAAACGCTTGCCAAAAAAAGAAGTTCTCAAACTCAACGAACAGATCGAGCGACTGAACCGTCGGGTCGGCGGCCTACGCACGATGAAAAAACTCCCCGACGCCGTCTTTATCGTTGATATCCGCCGTGAGGATCTGGCTGTCAAAGAAGCAGTCAAGCTTAAGATCCCCATTGTCGCTATCGTTGATACCAACTGCAATCCCGATCCCATCGATCTGATCATCCCCTCAAACGACGATGCTATTCGCGCCATTCGCTTGATGGTTGGTAAGATGTCAGAAGCAGTGCTGGCAGGTCATAGCATACGCGAGACCATGGAGGCGGAGGCAGAGGAACAAGCCATCGAAGCAGGCATCGCATCGCCATCGGCCCCGACTTATGACCGTGAACGCACCATCGATGAACTACTTGGGCCTTCTACATTGGCGAAGTTGGAAGAAGGCATCGGCTCTGACGAACCACAAAAAGAGACCAGAACCAAGAGAGCGGAGGTCAAGGAAACGGTAAAGGCCGTAGTCGCATCAGACAGTGAGGAAGTAGTCGCAGAAGCAGGCGTCGCAGAAACTGAAATCGAAGTGGTCGCAGACCCTGAACCCGAGGAATAAGCCGAAACCGAAGACGCATAGTCAAACACTATCCGGACCTTCGGGACTGCGCCAACGGATGCGATAGGCTTTTCGATACGACGAGCCGCCTTTCGCTTAATGCCCCCGAAGGTCTTTTTACGCCCAACTATTGTTCACCACCCAATACTAATTCTATCCGACTATTATGGATACTGTAGGAGAAAATTTGATCATGGAAATCACAACTGCAATGGTCAAGGAACTGCGCACGGCCACAGGCGCCGGCGTATTGGACTGCCGAAAAGCACTCGAAACCTTCAATGGCGACTTCGACGCTGCTGTCACAGCTTTACTCGAAAAGGGTCTTGCAGCCGCAGCCAAAAAAGCGAGCCGCGAAGCCAATGAAGGCTTGATCGGCCATTACATACACCAGGGCTCAAAGGCCGCTGCCCTGGTCGAGGTTAATTGCGAAACCGACTTTGTGGCCCGCACGCCTCAATTTCAGACGTTGGTACACGATATTGCCATGCACGTCGTTGCCACCAAGCCACTTTATCTTACCCCTGAAGATGTGCCTGCAGATGTACTCGAAAAAGAAAAAAACAGCTATCGCACACAGATGCTCGAAGAAGGCAAACCTGAGCATATCATCGATCGCATTGTCGAAGGGAAGATAAACAAATTCTATGCGGAAACCTGTTTGATGGAACAGGCGTTTGTCAAAGATCCCGATCTCAAAATTAAAGATCTTGTGACTAGGCATATCGCCTCGTTGGGCGAAAACATGCGTGTACGGCGCTTCTCTCACCTCGAGGTGGGAGGCTAAACCAGAAAGACCAAGAGCGTGGAGACAGGTTAAACTCCACGCTCTTGATTATAACAACAAAAACTGACTCAGACGCCTCGAATTCTCTCTACACTCAGTCAGGAAGGAAACATGGCACACGTCAGATATCGACGGATTCTCATCAAGTTGGGCGGTGAGGCCCTTGCCGGTCCCGATGGCTTTGGTATTGACCCTGCAGAGGCCGAAGTTCTGGCAACCAGAATCAAACGAGTCAAGGATCTCAATGTGCAAATTGCCCTCGTCATCGGCGCCGGCAATCTCTGGCGAGGGAAGCAAGGCCTGGAACATGGCATGGAACGTACAACAGCCGACCACATGGGCATGCTTGCCACGGTAATGAACGCCCTGGCCTTGCAAGATGCGCTGGAACGCACGGGGATCGTCACCCGGGTGCAGACCGCCATCGAGATGAAAGCGATCGCCGAACCCTACATTCGAGGCCGGGCGATTCGCCATCTCGAGAAAGGGCGAGTGGTCATCCTGGGGGCGGGAACAGGCAACCCCTACTTTACCACCGATACGGCAGGAGCATTACGGGCAATGGAGATTGATGCAGAGGTTATGATCAAAGCCACCAAGGTAGATGGTGTTTACGATGGCGATCCCAAGCTCAACCCAGATGCCAAACGTTATGACAACCTTAGCTACATCGATGCTGTGAGCAAACGGCTCAAGGTTATGGATAGCACGGCGATTACGCTGTGTATGGATCATGATTTACCAATCATCGTCCTGAATCTATGGCAGAAAGAAGCGCTGGAACGCGCAGTTTATGGTGAACCTGTCGGAACCATGGTTTACAGATAGTAGCCATGTAGCCAAAATGAGTGGTTCCCCGGCTTGTTAGTTCCTGCACTTTTGATTACACTGTTTTTCTATTTAATTATTGGTCGGGTTGGCGTTCCTATCAGTTCGACCGCCACTCAATTTTTGCTGTTGCTGTCTTCCCCACATGGAGATAGGCTATGCTTAATGACGTACAACAAGAAGCTCGTGAACGTATGGATGGCGCCATCAAGTCGTTGCAGGGCGATCTCGCTGCAATTCGGACAGGGCGAGCCTCGCCAGCCCTGCTCGACCAGGTGCAGGTGGATTATTACGGTAGCCCTACACCGATCAACCAACTGGCGGTGGTTACAGTACCTGAGCCGCGCCTGATAGCGATTCGCCCCTTTAGTCCCGGCGATATCTTTATGATAGAGCGCTCGATCATGAAATCGGACCTGGGTTTAACCCCATCAAATGATGGCAAGATCATCCGCCTTTCCATCCCCCAACTTACAGAAGAACGTCGTAGAGACTTAAGCCGGCAGGTTGGGAAACGTGTAGAAGAGGCCAGAGTGGCCGTACGCAATGTGCGCCGCGATGCCATATCCGACCTGCGCGATTTCGAGAAGGAAAGTATGATCACGGAAGATGATCTACGCCTGGGATATGACAGGGTCCAGGAACAAACAGATGAATATGTTAGACAGATAGACGAGATCGGTGAACAGAAGATCGCCGAAATTATGGAAATATAGGCAGGCGTTCAATAGAACGGAGAGGTTATGCCCCAACCCAACATTAGTGATAGCTACGCCGAATTGATTCCTGGCAAACCTATTCCTCAGCACATTGGCATCATCATGGATGGCAACGGCCGCTGGGCAAAATCACGTGGGCTACCGCGCGCTGCTGGCCATCGCGCTGGGACGAAAAACATTCGGCGTTTGTTGGAAGAAGCTGTGCGCATTGGGGTAAAGGTCCTGACCATTTACGCGTTCAGCACAGAAAATTGGGGGCGACCCCGCGCTGAAGTCGGCCATCTGATGCGCCTTATCAGCCAGAGCATTCGCAACGAATTGGATGAGCTACATGCCAACGGTGTACAGATTCGCCATAGTGGGCGTCTGGCCGGGGTTGAACCAGCTTTGGCAAAGCAAATTCAGAGTGCCATCGAACGTACGAAAGAGAACGATACCATTGTGCTCAATGTCGCCTTTAATTACGGTGGCCGCGCCGAGATCGTCGACGCCATCAAGAACCTTATACAAGATGGAATAGCGCTTGATGATGTCAGCGAAGAGTTGGTGAGTCGTTACCTCTACACGGCCGGCCTGCCTGACCCCGACATTATCGTTCGTACCGGAGGAGAGTATCGCCTCTCCAACTTTCTTACCTGGCAGGCTGCTTACGCCGAATATTACGCCACGCCTACCTATTGGCCTGATTTCGACGAAGCAGCATTGCGAGAGGCGATTGCCGTTTTTCAGGGTCGTGATCGTCGCTATGGTCTCGTAAGGTAGGGTTCATATGCTTAGAGATCGTGTGTTGGTTGCCATTGTAGCAATACCGGTAGTTGCCGGGATCGCCTGGCTCGGGGGCTGGTGGTTTACGGCGTTTGTCGCCGCGTTCACAGTGGTTGCCACCTGGGAACTCTACACGATTATGGGGAAGAATGAGTTCTTCACGCCCATTGTCTGGCTGGGTCTAGTTCTCGCCGGCTTACTGGTCTTGGAGGGCGGGCTGCCTCCCGACCCGGAACGACTTCAGGCATTGCTGGTGATCACGATACTGGCGGGCCTGGTTGTAGCGCTCTTTCTACACCGATCAACAGCCTCAAGTGACTTCATACTCACACTGGGCGCTGCTGTTTATCTAGGTGTTACCTTGCGATTCCTGGCCCTAATGAGGGGGTTGGACAGCGGTCTGTGGTGGGTGGCTGTGGCGGCATTGGTTACCTGGATTACCGACTCCGGCGCCTATTTCATCGGCCGCAGTCTCGGCCGCCATAAACTGTGGCCGCGCGTTAGCCCCAAAAAGACCTGGGAAGGCCTTATCGGTGGCATGGTCGTCGGCACTATTGGCGCGGCACTGCTCGGCCCCTGGCTGATCGATGGGCTGACATGGCAACAGGGTGTTGTCATTGGCTTGTTGGTAGGCATTGTCGGCCCACTGGGCGATCTGAGTGAATCGTTGTTCAAACGACAGACGGGGGTAAAAGATTCCTCCAACCTGATCCCCGGCCATGGTGGTTTCTTCGACCGTATCGATTCCTTCATCTTTGTGGGCCCGGTTGTCTATCTGTTGGCGACGCTGGTCTGGAGTTGGTAAACGCATTCTTGACATCGACACTTTTGGCCTGTTCGGCCTCGACATCTAATAGAAGGAGGCTGTGCCGATCTCGGGTCTATAGCCCGATGAACCCCATACATGCAGAGGTGAGTGGTCGAGATACAAATGGGGTCAGGAAGAGATTATCGAGTAGGGGTTGATTGACCAGTTCAATAAGATCTTTAAGCGACCGGCTCAGACGATCCAACAGCCGGACCACCAGCGATTCTCCCCCTCGTGCACACTCCAAGGGTGACTTTTATCCTGGTCGCTCAGTTTTGGCCCCACTCTGGTGTTCCTCGAGTATCTTCTCGCTTCCTGCTCGGGTCAGGCACGATTTTCGAAGTTCCAGATCTTTTTGTCGATAGACTCGTGCGTAGCCGATAAACATAGAGTTGTCCTGATTGGTTAACATTCTCGTCATGAAGCGCCGTCTGCTACCATTGATTTATTAACTGACTTTCTTTACTGTATTCCCGCACACTACGTCTCCCATTTACAAGAGTCAGGAACCGTAAAGAAAACGTGGGTATTCTTTACGATTTTCTGCGTCCAGTTCATAGCTATTCAAATGCTTCCACTGGTCCTGCTTAACGTAATCACTTTACACCCTATGCGCTTTTTATGTCTGCAGGACATGAATCGAACTGCTTGTTTTCACTTTCAGATAGGTCCGAAAGAACTCTGTTCAAAACTCTCTGACGACGTATACTAACCGTCTTTCAAGTACTCAGTACTCTCATCGGTATGTGTCAAAGGGTTTGCATCCATACGCTATTCAAATGTTTGCACTCTCTGAAGGTTCAGTACGAATGGACATCTACCAGACATGGCGGCATAATTAACCTGACCGATATCAAGCCAGTCCGGACACGACACCCTCTATGCTCTCCCCACCACAATGGATCACCACCACCGCCGCGCTTACCCAGGTGATCGCGGACCTGCGCCGTGCGAAGGAATTCGCGCTGGACACCGAATCCAACAGCCTGTATGTATATGATTACAAGGTCTGTTTGATCCAAGTATCGACCCGACAAGCCGATTACCTGCTGGATCCGATAGCCTTGTCCGATTTATCAGACTTGGGTAGCCTCGTTGCAGACTCGTCTGTAGAAATAACCATCCACGCGGCAGAAAACGATATCCTCATGATGCACCGTGAGTACGGCTTTGTTTTCAATCAGATCTTCGACACCTTGTGGGCTGCGAGGATCCTGGGGTGGTCGAAGCCGGGATTGGCGTCGATCCTAAAAGAGCGATTTGGTATCACACTTGACAAACGGATGCAACGGGCAGACTGGGGCAAACGCCCTCTGACTTCTGAACAGATGGAGTATGCGCGTTATGACACACACTTCTTACTGCCCCTGCGCGACTTACAAGCTGCAGAATTGCAGTCACTGGGGCGCTGGCAAGAAGCCCAGGAGGTGTTCGCCGAAATCACCAACGTCCGCTGGGCAGAGCGAGAACCGCCCACCTTCTGGCGTTTACCTGGTGCGCGGGATCTCGAGCCACAGGAACAGGCAGTGATCAAGGCGCTTTTTGATTGGCGCGAAACGAAGGCTCGGCGGCGTGACGTCCCCCCTTTCAAAATCTTACGTAACGAAGTTTTGAACGCGCTCGCGCTTGCACAACCCACAAATATCTCGGCCTTGCGTGCGATCAAGGGCACTCCCAAACGGTTGCCTCACTATGTCGTCCAAAATCTGTTAGATGTGATCGAACAGGGGCAACACGACCCACCACCGGAACCCCAACCCCGAAATCATGGCGGACGCCGGCCTGATAGTGACGATCTGGCGCGGTTCGAGCGCTTGCGTTCCTGGCGCGCCCGCAAAGCACGACAACGAGGTGTCGAAACCGATGTCGTGTTGACCAACCAGATCCTGATGTCTATCGCCCGTGCTCACCCGACCGATCTAGAAGCACTGTCAGCCACCGAATTGTTGGGCCCCTGGAAACTCGGCGCCTACGGGCCGGAGATCATCGAAGTAGTTAGCAATAAATAGTGAACATGCACGGTCGCTAGAAGTGTCATTCTGAATGGAGTGAAGTGTCTTCTATTTGCAACCAAACATGCTCGACAGATCAGCAGGCATTCGTGATGCCAAGGAAAGGGAACGATGAAACTAGCATTCTGGGGCGCTGCCCGAACTGTCACCGGCTCTATGCATCTGCTTGAGGTCAACGAAACCAAAATACTGCTTGATTGTGGTCTGTTCCAGGGTAAACGATCACTGAGCTACGAACGGAATCTGAACTTTCCCTTCGATCCCTCGCAGATCGATACTCTTGTACTCTCTCATGCTCACATCGATCATTCGGGCAACATCCCAAATCTTGTCAGGCAGGGATTTAGCGGCAATATCTACTGCACACCGGCTACGCGCGATCTCTCAGCCGCCATGCTCGCAGATAGCGGCCGTATTCAGGAAAACGATATCCAATATCTGAATAAAAAGCGTGGCCGCAAAGGCCTGCCCCCGGTCGATCCCCTGTACACCGAAGAACATGCTATCGAAAGTCTAGGCTATTTTGTCAGCGTTCCTTACTGGCGCAGCCTGCCCATCGCGCCCGGCGTCAAACTGACTTTCCATGACGCGGGGCATATCCTGGGCAGCGCCATCGTCGTCCTCGACATCACCGAGGGTGGAGCATCAAAACGACTGGTTTTCTCAGGGGATCTGGGCCGAACGGGCATGGCCATTTTGCGAAACCCCGAGTTCATCGACAGCGCCGATTATGTGATCATGGAGAGCACCTATGGCGAGCGGGAGCATGAATCTCTGGGCGAGGCCACCCAGAAACTCCGCGAGGCTGTCAACGAATGCTATCGTGGCAGTGGTAAATTGCTGGCGCCCTCTTTTTCCGTGGGCCGTACCCAGGAATTGGTCTATGCGCTGCACCGGCTCAGTGACGCTCGCAAGATCCCCGAACTTCCCATATTTGTTGACTCCCCCCTGGCTGTCAATGTCACCGAGGTCTTCCGCCTGCACCCGGACGCGTACAATGATGAGGTGAGGGACTTTATGTCGGAGGATAAATATCATCACAGCCCCTTTGGTTTTGACCATCTGACCTATGTGCGCAAGGTGAATGAATCCAAGGAATTGAATTTCATGCGAGAGTCGGCATTGATCATCGCCGCATCGGGTATGTGCGAGGGGGGGCGTATCCTCCATCATCTCAAAAACAACATCGGAGATGCCAACGCCACGATTCTCTTCGTGGGCTTCCAGGCCGAGCATACCCTGGGCCGCCGCATCCTAGACGGCCATGAGCGGGTGAAGATCTTTGGTGAGGAATACATAGTGCGGGCCAATGTCGAGCGCATCGAAGGGTACAGCGCCCACGCCGACAAAAACGAATTAAAAGCCTGGGCCGAACATTTCGATGCAGATCGTCTGAAGCATCTCTTCCTGGTCCATGGCGAACTAGACGCGGCCGCGGCCCTGGCCTTTGCCCTCGGCGCCGGCAGCGGTCGCCAGGTATCTATTCCTGAGCGTGGGCAGGTTTTTGAGTTGTAAGGCTGCGGTGGGCGGTAAATTTCTATTACACGTTGGTTCGACAGGGTTTCGTGTGATATAAAAATACTCGTGTTGCGTGTTGCGTGTTGCGTGTTACGTGTTACGTGATGTTTGTGCTAACGAACCACGCCTTTTGATGTTCTGAGGAATAGAGATTGAAGATTAAGGACAATCGGCAGAAGAATCTTTAA
>JAAENG010000122.1 GCA_024224665.1 Chloroflexota bacterium
AATAACTCTGTTTGAAAGCAATCAACTCATAGAAACCCTTTAGTTGAGGCCCATAATTAGCCTGAAACCCAGGTGTTTTCTGAGCGACATGCTGAAAATCGTCGTAAAAAGTGAACTCCCAGTTCAAGTGCGGTGCTACCATCGTCCTTAATCTTAAATCTTTGATCTTTAATCCTCAGAACATCAATTTGTAAAGATGTTGGACGCTGATTCTGAACCACGTCGAGATAGCGTAATGGAAAAGAGCCTCTGGGGCCTTACGGTTGAAGGTATTCAACGCGGGCATGGGCATCTCTCCATGGCCCAAATCTACGCGGCGCTCTCCTATTACTACGAGCATCAAAATGAGGTTGACGCTGAGATCGTGGTATCTGCGTATCCCGGCGTCGGCGCACTAACATCCACTGCAGCGGATCGGGCTTCGCCCTCGCAGTAAAGCAGGCGAAGCGGAAGACTGCGACTCGTCGTTTTCGGAAGTCGACGGCGTGACCAGCCCGACCGCTGAGTTCATCCGTTGTGCGACTTAAAGAGCAGGAAATGAAAGACCAATATCACATCAATGCAGAGAAATACAGTCTTCAAAGATTTAAGAACAATCTTCGCTCAAGAGATATGATTCCAAGTCGGGTGAAATTAAAAGATGATTTGGAAGAAAGATTCCAGATACTCAAAAATAGCGGCATAACAAACCATAAAGAACTCATACATGCCCTCAAAACGAAGTCAACGATCGAGCAGTTTTCAAAAGAGACGGGACTATCAATTGAATATTTGACACTTTTGAATCGGGAAGCTAAAAGTTACCTTCCGAACCCCATCCGATTAGAGAAATTCCCTGGAGTGCCAAGGAAATATGTTGAGAAATTGGAAACATTTGGGATAAAGAATTCTCGCCAATTATTCAATGCGGCCAGAGATAAGGATGATAGGGTTCTGTTATCACAAACAACAGGAATTCCAATAGAAATATTGAACGAACTTGTAGGTTTATCGGACTTATCGAGAGTATATGGAGTAGGTCCAGTATTTGCTCGAATGATATTTGATGTAGGGATCAAATCAATCCGCGAGTTTGCTAAACATACAGCTGAAGATTTTGTCAGGATATATGAAAAAGAGACAGGTAAGAAGGCAGATTTTGGTGTTAGCGAAATCGAATTTAGTCTCGAATTGGCAAAAGAGCTAGAAATCGCGGTTGAAACATAAATTCCCAGAAAGTGTCTCAGGTATTCCATCAATTTTCACAAAGGTCACTCTTTTGATATCTGGAGCGCAGCATTGGAAACGGAATAGTCCCCTTAATCGAAATTATGTCCACACCAACGCTGCTTCGTTAAAAACTCACAAAAATGCAAACCCTGTCATCACGGTTCGCTGATTAACTTGTTCTGGTTGAATTTCTGATTTGTCTCGATTCCCCCCTTGACATTCAACCCGACTTGAAGGTGTATACTCGGAAGCGAACGACACCAAAGACTTTCAGAGAGCGAGCTATTATGACTGATATCCAACCTGAACTTCGCTTCCGAATCTCCGGCATGGATTGCGGCGGCTGAGCGAGCACCATCGAGACGGGCGTGTCCCGTCTGGACGGCGTCAACATTTGTAAAACCAATTTCACTACCGAAACCCTCAAGGTGCACGGTGACGTACACGTCGCGACCGTTGTTGCGCGGGTGCAGGAGCTGGGCTACGGCGTCCAGGTCATCGCAGACAGCGGGGCGCAGGGTCCGGTCGAGCAACCACCACAGGGGTCGAGCAATTTCTTCCAATACATGTGGGGCCGCACCGACACGCGCCTGGCTCTATTAGCGGCGCTATTGCTGCTGCCTGGCCTGATTTTCGACGAACTCCTGCCGGGGCTGGGCGCGGAAAACATCGCCATCGATTTCGCCTCTGTCGTTGCCATGCTCATCGCCGGCTACCCCGTGATCCGCAGCGCCTGGCGGTCAGTGCGCATCAATCACGAAATCAACATCAATGTGCTCATGACCATCGCTGCGCTAGGCGCCGTAGTCATTGGCGCTTACACCGAAGCTGCCGTCGTGATGGTACTGTTCGTGATCGGCGAGGCGATGGAGGGTTACACCGCTGAACGTGCCCGCGGCTCCATCCGTAGTTTGATGGATGTGGCCCCGCGCCAGGCAACACGTTTACTTGCACATGATGATCGTGACGAGGAAGTAACTGTCGATATCAGCGATCTGCGTGTCGGCGATCGTATCCTGGTCAAGCCGGGTGAGCGCATTCCCATGGATGGCTACATCCTGGCGGGCGCCTCCTCTGTCGACCAGGCCCCCATCACCGGTGAAAGCCGCCTGCTTGAGAAAGGAGCGGGGGCTGAGGTCTTTGCAAGTAGTATCAACGGCGAAGGCTCGCTGGAGATTGAGGTCACGCATCTGGCGGAAGATAATACCATCAGCCGCATGATCCGTATGGTAGAAGAGGCCCAGGAAAAGCGCGCCCCCACGCAACGCTTCATCGACCGCTTTGCTCGCTACTACACGCCGGCCGTGGTCATTGTTGCCCTGCTGGTAGCCCTGGTTCCCACCCTGATCTTCGGCCAGACTTTGTTCGACGCCGCCGATCCCACTCAGGGCTGGCTCTACCGCTCGTTGGCCCTTCTCGTGGTTGCCTGCCCCTGCGCGCTGATCATCAGCACGCCGGTCACGCTGGTCAGCGCCATTAGCAACGGCGCTCGCAATGGTGTGCTCTTCAAGGGCGGGGCCTTTGTCGAGAGCCTGAGCCAGATCAAAGTTTTCGCTTTCGACAAAACCGGCACCCTCACCAAGGGTCAGCCCTCGGTCGTCGCCTTCCACTCGGTGCACTGCACCGACCCCGCGCTCAGCAACTGTGTGGATTGCGAGGATGTACTGGCGCTCGCCGCCGCTGTCGAACGCCGCACAGGCCACCCCCTGGCCCAGGCCGTGGTCGATGAATCCCAACTTCGTGGTCTGGATAGCCATTATCCTGCCGCCGATGGGGTCATGGTCCTCAGCGGCCGTGGCGTCACCGGCCAGATCAATGGCCGGCAAGTGACGATCGGCAGCCACGGTTATTTCGACCAAACCATCCCCCATTCCCCCGAACACTGTGATGCTGTCAGCCAGGTAGACGCTCAGGGTTACACCACCATGCTGGTCAGCAGCGGCGATGAGTATCAGGGCTATATCGCCGTGGCCGACACTGTGCGACCCAGCAGCCAGGCCGCCATGGCAGAATTGAAGGTTATGGGTTTCGATAACCTGGTTATGCTCACGGGCGATAACTCCGCCACCGCCGAAACTGTGGCCGCTGAGGTAGGCGTAAACGAAGTTCGGGCCAACTGTCTGCCCGAAGACAAGGTCGAAGCCGTGGCCGGCTTGCGAGATCAATTTGGCGAGACAGCTATGGTTGGCGATGGCATCAATGATGCGCCGGCGCTGGCTGCTGCCGATGTGGGCATTGCTATCGGCAACACCGCCCAGGCCATGGAAACGGCCGACATCACTCTCATGGCCGACAGCCTGCTGCCCCTGCCCTTTGCCGTCAAGCTGAGTCGCAGTGCCATGCATACGGTCCATGTCAATGTGGCACTGAGCCTGATCATTAAGTTTATCGTCTTCGCCCTCGTGCTTGTCGGCACCGGCACTATGTGGATGGCCGTCCTGGCCGACGTGGGCATGTCTGTGCTGGTGACACTAAACGGCATGCGCATGCTGCGCTCGCCTAAGATGACGCAGATTTCTTTCTGGAGTTTGCCAGCCGTTCGACTTCGAGTGACGCTGCTCCAAAATTTAGTAACAGCCCTCTGTCATGGTTAGAGGCTTTGAGATAGTTGATGACCTGTGACTTTTCTTTACCGGCAATCTTTGATAGCGCCTTTAACTCGACGATGATGTCGTCATAACAGACAAAATCCGCTCGATAGATCTTTTTTAAACGACGGCCTTTGTAATGGATTGGCAATTCTACTTCATGTATATACGGAATGCTCTGGATTTCAAACTCAATCGATAATGCTTCGTGATAGACAGCTTCTAGAAACCCCGGTCCCAACTCCCGATGAACAACCATAGCCGCTCCGATAATACGATAGGTCTGTGGGTCTCGTTTACTTAGCATCGTGATTCCTCCAATCTGCGTAATCTGCGAAATCTTTGATTGAAATTACTTGTGTGGGATGGGGAAAGCTTGCGGATAGCCCGGTCACGCCAGCGAGATTTTCATGATCAACTCGCCATATTCTTCCTCACCTGTATATGCGAAATGCGTCTGACATAAATCGTAAATGGTTTGTTCGTCCATCCCGATGCCATAAAGTGCTGCGTCGGTGTAAACTCTTCTCGGATCCAGGCGCGCTGGGCTCGTTCATTGAAGTCGGCGATGGTCACACGCAGCAAAGTGGGTTGAAAAGATGTGATGGCGAAGTCGATAACAGCCTGTATGAAGTGGCCACCCAGACCATGCCCTGTCTGATCAGGGCGAAGGGCCAAGCCGATATCCACGGCCTCGGCACTGTAATCGCCACCCGGCACGCGAGCATCCTCGCCAAACGTGCAGTAGGCAAGAAATTCGCCCGCTTCATCGGTCATGGCGTGGCAACCAGTATCAAACTCCAGCAAATAAGCCGCGAGATCGTCGGGATCCGCCTTTTCAGCCAACAGATTGTAAATGTCGTAGGGTGGCTCATACGACCAGTTCAGCGCAATGCGTGCCTGAACCTCTTGAATGGGCCTGAGTGTCAACGGTGAGAGGAGTGTTGCCATGTTATTTTGAATCACTCGGCTATCAAAAACAAATCACGTTTGTTGAAGCGAGATGTCGCAAATCGCATCATGATTTTGGCAGGTGAAAGCCAGGCGTAACGTTCACCGCTCTTGTTGCAAGCGAGCACTTTGTCGGCCAACCAGGGCGTGACCGTCTCCACCCGGTCGCCCAGAATATTAAAAATGCGCTTCGCCTCTTCCAGCCCTTGCGGATCATCGACAAATTGCTCGGTTATGAATTCGGTTATGACCATGCCCGGTGATAGCGCCCCTACCTGCACCGGCGTACTCGCAGCTTCCTTGACTAGCGATTCGGTGAGGAAGCGCACAGCTGATTTGGTGCTGCCATAAACGCTCAGCCCCGCCCGCATGCGGCCGTCCGACCCAAATCCTTCCATGTTGAAAAGCTGACCATGACCCTGGCTGATCATGTTTTTCAGGGCGACTTGCGAACCATAAATCAGGCCGAGAAGATCGATTTCGACGACTGAACGCACCGTATCTGGCGGCAATTCCCACACGGGCATCATCGGGTGGCCACGGCCCGCATTGTTGATCCAGATATCAACCTTGCCAAAGCGTTCGACCGCCGTCTGCCACAGCAGTTCGTTGTCTTCGTAGCTCGTGACATCACCATGCTGTCCGGCGATGCGATCCTTGCCATGATTGGCAGCCAGTTTGGCGATTGCATTGTGTACGCTTTCTGCCGAACGGCCATTCAGGGTGATCTGACAGTTCCTCTCCAGGAAGGCATCTGCCAACCCAAAACCGATCCCCCTGGTGCTGCCTGTGATGATGATATTTTTCATAGTGAGTTATCAGTAGCTCGTGGTCAACACCCGACATCATTGCCATCGGCATTGGAGATGGCCGCACTGCTGCGCCATTCGCCAGTAATGCGTTCTTGCCAGGTGTACGAGGAGGAAGATTGAGTCATTAGTTAGTTTTAGTTTTGGATTTTTCGTGGTACAGGGCGAAACAAATCTGCTCCAGATAAATTACTGCATTCGTTCTTTAACCACAAGCTCTGGGATGCACAGCACCACGTAACACACCCTTACCGCGCTATTTGATATTTCAATCGATCACCTCGATGAAAATCAACCGGGTACTCGGCCGGTTTTCCGCATAGCCGATGATCTCGCTACTAGCCAGCCGCGGACGGTGCACAACGTGGACCCGGACCCCACTTGTCATGCACATGCACCCATTTGACATCTCTTGTGGCTGACGTCTGCTAGTTTTTTTTCCGATCCGAATATTGACACTGTGCAGAGATTTGCTTAGATTGCAATGACGCTTTTGTATGATGCTCAACGTCCAGACTAAAACGGGAGTACAAAATGGCTGCAAGCAAATCCAAATTCGCACTATTTTTTGGTAACAGAGGTTTTTTTCCGGCATCACTGCAGGGAGATGCCAGAGAGGAACTGCCAGGCGCTCTTGGCGAATTGGGGCACGAGATATTAATGATGGAGGCTGAAGCTACTCGCCATGGCGCCGTGGAGACGGTTCAGGAAGGACAACAATTCGCCAATTTTCTGAGGGAACATCGGGGTGATTATGATGGCGTTATCCTCTGTCTGCCTAATTTCGGTGACGAAAATGGCGCAGTGGCGGCGCTGAAGGATGCGGGGGTTCCCATTCTGGTGCAGGCGTATCCGGATGATCTAGATAAGATGGGGCCGGCGCTACGGCGAGATGCGTTCTGTGGCAAATTCTCAATCATGGATGTGTTCTACCAGCACGACATCGAATTCTCGGCCCTGAAACCACATACCGTTCACCCCACCAGCAACCAGTTCAAACAGAACATCGAGCACTTCGACCGGGTCTGCCGCACGGTCAAGAGCTTCAGGAAAATGGTGGTTGGGGCCATTGGCGCCCGTACCACCGCTTTCAAAACTGTTCGATTCGACGAGGTCGCCTTGCAGCGCGCAGGCATTACTGTCGAAACTGTGGATCTGGCAGATGTAATTGCCAGAGTCAATGCTGTGCCAATAGCCAACGGCGCCTATCAACGCAAGGTTGAGACGTTGCAGCATTACACTTCCTGGCAAGGTGTGCCCGAGTACGCCTTAGAGAATATCGCCAAACTAGGTGTGGTTCTGGACGAGGTGATCTGCGAATTTGCCATGGATGCCATCGCCATTCGCTGCTGGTTGGAGTTACAGCAACAGCTTGGGATATCGCCTTGTGTGCTCATGGGGCAATTAAACAACACAGGCATTGCCGCCGCCTGTGAAGTAGATGTGACCAATGCAGTCGCCATGCAACTACTCAGCGACGCTTCCGGTGCGCCAGCAACGGTGCTAGACTGGAACAATAACTACGGTGACGAGGAGGAGAAATGCATCCTCTTCCATTGTGGACCTGTCCCCCGTGAGTTGATGGCCACCCCCGGTCAGATATCCGACCACCTCATTCTCTCGACCACTGTCGGTGAGAATCACAGTTTCGGCTGTGTGGTGGGGCGCATAGCCCCTGCTGCGATCACGTTCGCAAGTATGATGACTGATGCCGGCAAACTCAAATTCTATCTGGGCGAAGGCCACATAACCGATGATGCCATCCCGGCGAATTTTTTCGGCTGCGCAGGTGTAGCTGAAATCGATCGTTTACAGGATGTACTGTTGCATGTGGGGCGGCAAGGCTATCGCCACCACGTCAGTCTTACCCGAGGACACTGCATGGCTGCTGTTCAAGAAGCGTTGCAGACCTATCTCGATCTCGAAGTGGCTATCCCACAAGATGCCTGACGGGAATTCTATTTTCAAACGTGGGCGTGGTTCAGAATCAGCGTCCCACAACTTTACAAATTGATGTTCTGAGGATTGAAGATTAAGGACGATCGGCAGAAGAATCTTCAATCTTCAATACCGGCTAATTACAATAGGCGGCGGGTTTGCCGATACAGGCGATCTTGTGGCAACTTTCACCCGACCACCATTTACCGTCTCACAGTATGTATAATATGACACATAATTCTAAAATACTGGTCAGCAATGCCGCCGTGGCAGGATTGGCCGTCCCCGCTTTCAATATCCCTCATCTGCCCATGATGGAGCCGGTGATCCGGGCCCTCGTGGATGAAGAGGCGTTCGGGCTGATCGAAACCGCCCGACTGGAATGGTACAAGTTCGAAGCCAAGAGCGCCGCCGACATCGCTGCCGAGTTCAATAAATATCAGGATGCCGACTACGTACGTCTCCACCTCGACCACGTGCCGGTGATCGATGAGGATGATACCCGGGTCGACTATCTGCCCGTGATCGCAGAGGCCATCGACTTAGGCTACCAATCGGTTATGATCGATGGCTCCCGCCTATCCCTCGACGATAACATCGCTGCCACGAAGGAGGTGGCCGAGCTAGCCCACGCGGCTGGGATTCCGTGTGAGGCTGAGCTAGGTGCGGTGCTCGGGCATGAGGCCGGCCCACCACCACCCTACGAAGAATTATTCTCTTCTGGCAAAGGTTTTACCGACGTGGAGGAGGCCAGGCGCTTTGTCCAGGAGACCGAGTGTGATTGGCTATCGGTGGCTGCCGGTAGCATCCACGGCGCCATCTCCGGCGCCCTCAAAGATCAGAAAAAGGTACAAGCTCGCCTCAGTATCGAACGCATCCAGGCGTTGCGAGAGGCTACCGGTATCCCCCTGGTCTTGCATGGCGGCTCAGGCGTGCAGCGCTCATACCTTCTCGAAGCGATCAAACATGGTATGGTTAAGGTGAATATCGGCACTGAGATCAGGCAGGCGTATGAGCAGGCATGGCAGAAAGGGGGCAGCATCAGCGCAGGCCAACAGGCCTGTTACGAGCGTACACGCTGGCTTTTACACGACTACTTCGGATTGACCGGCACCCGTGATCAGCTATTTGATGCTAACGATGAATAACGTACGGTGAATCGCCAGGGATTCACGCCTCGCTTCCCTGACATTCACCATTCTCATTTGCAATTCGGGCATGGTTTATTCTACCGAGTTTGCATCTTTACAAATCCAAGTCTGCGATTGCGAACAGAACCAAAGATCAATGACTAATGACTAAAGATTAAAGATTAAAGATTAAAGATTCTTCTGCCGATCGCCATTAATCCTCAATCTTCAATCCTTAATCTTGAATCTCTATTCCTCAGAACATCAACCTGTAGAGATGTAAGACGCTGATCCTGAACCAGGCTTCAATTCGTCATTCACGATTTCTATGGAGTACCAACCATGAGCTTGATGGGTATCGATGTCGGTACATCTGGTGTGAAAGCTATTGTCTTTTCTGAATCTGGCCAAACCCTGACTTCTGCTTACGAAGAGTATGGTTTCAACCGGCCAGCTCCTGGGCGCGCTGAATTGGATGCTGAAGAGGTCTGGTGGAAGACACAGACTGTGATCCGCTGCTGCACGGTTGACACCCATTCTGATCCTGTGCGAGCGATCGCTTGTTCGTCGATGGGAGAAGCCATGGTGCCGGTTACGGCCGATCGCCAGATCCTTGGCCCTTCCATCAACCCTAACTTCGACCTGCGAGGTGAACCCTATCTGCCCGCACTGGCGGCAACGATGGACAACACTCATCTTTATGACCTCAACGGCAATGCGCTAGGCCATCACTACAGCCTATTTACTCTCAAATGGATAAAGGACCAACAGAGGCGCTTGTACGAGGAAGCGGAATATTTTTTGCTTTGGGGCAGTTTTATACCTTTTATGCTGGGGGCTGAGGCTCAGGTTGATTACTCTTTGGCCAATCGCACTTTATTATTCGATTTGGAGCAAGGCGACTGGTCGGACGAACTGCTGGCCTGGGCGGATTTGGATCGTGACAAGCTAGCACCGACGGTACCTTCTGGTAGGGGGATAGGCACGGTGTCGAAACAAATGGCTGAGCATTTGGGTTTGTCGGCGGATGTCAAGCTCATCTCCGGTACCCATGATCAGTGCGCTACCGCGGTCGGATGTGGTGTGATCGAAGAGGGTCTGGCGACCATTGGTATGGGCACGTTTTTCGCGATCACGCCTGTGTTTCGCACCCGAAAGCCCACAGCCCTCATGCTCGAACGGGGTCTAAATACCGAACACCATGCCGCACCCGACCTCTATGTCAGCTTCCTCTACAATTTAGGCGGGGCGCTGGTGAAGTGGTATCGAGATACATTCGCCGGATTCGAATCAGTGCTGAGAAGAAGACAAGGATACGGTATTTACGGTGACCTCTTCGCCGAAATGCCCTCCGGCCCAAGCAGCGTTCTGGTGCTCCCCCATTTCGGTCCCACCGGCCCACCTGATTTTATCTCCGATAGCAGTGGAGTTGTTGCCGGTCTGAAACTGGACACACAGCGAGGGGACATCCTGAAAGGTATCGTCGAGGGCGTAGCTTTCTATCTCAAGGAAGTGGTAGATACCTTGCCCGCCACAGGCATCACCATCAATCAGTACCGCGCAACAGGGGGTGGGGCGAAGTCAGATGTCTGGCTACAGGTGGTGGCCGACATAATGGGTCTGCCGGTGGTGCGACCCAAGGTGACGGAGGCCGGCGCCCTGGGAGTGGCGATCCTGGCCGGGATTGGCAGTGGTCGCTTTAACTCATTCGCCGAGGGTGTCAAAGCTATGGTGTCCTTAGACAAGACCTTCACACCTGAACCCGGACAGCAGAAACGTTACCAACAGCGTTATGATAAATACCAGGCACTGGGGCCCCTGTTAAAAGACTATTTAGGCGATGTTTGAGCACGGTGATGCACGAAGAAGTGTGGCTTAACAGGATCTCGTGCGGTCCCAGAAATAGATGTGTTGCGTGTTACTTCTTGTGAGTCGTCCCCGTCCGCATCGATGCGCGTCTAGCGAAAAAAGTTTCGCAGATGCTTGGCGAGCTGGCCCGGTTGCCGATCACTTATATAGGCGCCCGCATCGGGCAAGATCAGGGATTGGGAGCCGTTCAGGGCTGCGGCCGTCGGTTCCAGGCTGGATATTAGATTGTCCTTTCCACCTGACATGACCAGCGTAGGGCTGGTGATGTTTGCCAATGCGCCGGCGAAATCATAGTTAAGGGCGGCTTCGTAGGCCCATGTGTCGTTTTTACCCGCTTTCAATGCCAATATCGTTTCCCGTTCGCTGAGCGATAGATCGGCCTCAGGATCTCTCGTCCGGATATCCTGCCAGATCCCGATCATATGACTGCCATCCGAGCGTCGTTCGTGAGATCGGGCATGCTGCCGCAGATAGGTCTTCTGAATTTTATCAAGAAGGGGTGGGCCTGACAACACTAGTTTGAGCACCAGATGGGGATAGCGACAGGCCAGATCTGCGGCTATGGCTGCTCCGGTGTGGTGCCCGAAGAGCCAGCAGTGGCGCACACCAAAAGTCATCAAGGTTTCGTGAATGGCTTGGGCGAAAAGGGGTATGGACGGTGGTTCGCCCGGCACGAAGGATTCGCCGAAACCAGGTGTATCGGGCGCGATCAGCCAGTAGTCATCGGTCAACTCCGCCATCACTGCCTCATACATGGTGGATGAACTAGCTGTTTGGTGGAGCAAAACAATGGGAGCGGCATGGATGTGCCGCCTTTGCGTCATTCGGAAATGTATTTGGCCGCAGCTCGTGTCCGCGTACCCTTTGCGTAGTATAGTGTGCACTTAGTCTTTGGTATCCATGGATTTATGTTAATATAATATCGTCATAAATTCTTGTCAAGCATGTGGTGTGTTCGCCCAGCAGTTCCATATTTGGCCGTGAAGAGAGTGCAACGCATTCAGGTCTAACCGATACGACCGATTTGAGCCCGCCGGAAGGCAAGTCTGGCGGGCTGAATGCGTTGCACTCGGCCCATAATTGGAATTACTGTGTGTTCGCCAAAGGATGACTTTTTAGCTATCATCACCGTTTATATCCCAGATGAAAGCCGCTGGGAATCAGACTGGATGACACGAAAGATACATGCGTAAGGAGAGATTTACGTGTGTAAGGAGAGATTCAATTGAATTGTCCCATCTGTAGTGGAGAAGTAGAAGCCGCACTTGTCAGCTATAGCGTCAGTCGTAATGGATACCATCTTATCATTGATGATGTACCTGCCTTTAAGTGCACTCAATGTGGTGAACCAATGTATCCAGAGGAAGCCGTTGATTTGGTCCAGGACATGTTGCGCGAGCTAGATTCTCGGCGTTTCAAACTTGATGAGCTGCGTCTCGCAGCGTGATTTCCCTCAACATGTTTAGGACAGAGGAATCAACAATGTACGACAGAGCTTAGAATCGGGTATTTGATTTCACCCGCAGTGGCATTTCCGGCACATGTTCATGCTCCATCATCTCAGCGGCGTCTCCATCCGCCATCGTCCGCCCGTAACGTTCTGACAGTGGCGCGGCCGATATCCCATGCGCGAACACACTTAACAAGACCGTTATCATGGCAATTGCATAGATCTTTTCTATGCCGATTATCATGTCGGCCGATTCCAAGGCTGTAAAAATATACAAAACCGATGCGGTACCGCGCGGTCCAAACCAACCGATGAACAAGTTCGTATTGGTTCGTACCGTTGAACCCATCAAGCTGACTGCAACCGGTATCATCCGCACTAGCGTTAAACTGAGGATCGCATATAGAACGATCTTGGGGCTGAGGTTATCTAATGCCGGCGGTAGCATGACGACGCCGAACAACACGAACGTCAACAAGATCAATAGTTGCACTTCGATCTCGACAAAGTCGTTGATGATTCTGCCTTCGTCTGCATCGTAAAAGTTGCCGCTCGTCAGTCCAAACACAAAGGCGGCGATAAATCCGTTACCACCGATCATTTCGGCGATGCCATACACAAGCAACGCCAGGGTGATGCCACTGATCTTTTGAAATGGAAGCGACATCCAACCACTCTGCCGTCCCCAGGCGATGAATTTGACCCCTAGCCAGCCAATCACTGCCCCTGCCACGACAGCTAACACGACGGTCATCAGGGTTGAAGCAATAAACTCACCGGCTTGCATGTGTTCCTCGCTGGCCACTGCGAGGGAGATGGCGAGGAGTAAAAAGGGCATAGCAATGCCGTCGTTGAGGCCGCTCTCGATGTTAAGGGCCTGGCGGATGCGCAGTGGTACTTTGGGATTGCTAACCACCGATTGTCCCAAGCTGGCATCAGTGGGCGCCAATATGACCGCAATCACGGCAGCGCCCCAGAAACCCAATTCACCGAACATCAGCCATGCGATACCTGTGCCTGCAACCATGGTCAAAGGCAGGCCGATCCCGAGCAGGCGCAGGGGGATCGAATGATGGCGTTTGATATCGCGAAGACTAATACGAGCAGCGTCGGAAGCGAGGACAATAACCAGTGTCACTTCGGCGATGATCTTGATAAGTTCACTGAAAGGCTCTATGTGAACGAGCCCCAATCCTTGAGCGCCGATTGCCAAACCCATTGCTGTATAAACCATCGGCATCGTGATGATGGTGCCCTCGATCCTGCGTGATAAGGCCGCGGCCACCAAGATACAAAGTAGCAGTGCGATTATGCCGGTATTGTACACAAAGATCCTTTCTTCGAGTGATGCATCGTGGCGCAGTATTCACACCTGCTTCGAGTTTAGCGGGCGACTTAAGACCTTGCAAATCCAAGAAAGACCGGCTAGCCCTTATGCAGATTGGAGGCTAACCGGTCAAAGTGAAGGGACTGTCAAGATCTGATGCTAATCAGCCTGGATGCTGAACACTTCACCTGCACTGCGACCCCAGACCTCGGGGAAATACATCTCGTAAGCCATCGCTGGCAGAGTCTGGAATTCGCCAGACAGACCGGCACGCATCTGGTACCTGTAGATATAGGTGCCGGCTGCCAATTCTGTGGCGAACAGCACCACTTTCTCATCTCGCAACTCGTGTTGGGTCGGTTGCCAGTACCAGAACCAGGGTGAATCAGCGTTAACTTCAGGCCGTAGTTCCGGTCCCTCGTATATCTGGCTGGTTGTCGCCAGACTGGGATCGATAGCTTCGGCGCCGGCCGGTAGGGGGCTTTCCAGTACGAGATAGTGGAGGTCTGAAGGGGCGATGAGCGTCAGTTGAACGTCGATAGTATCACCGACCTGTGCTGTGTCGATAACCCGTTCAGGATCATCCACCAGCGTGTACTCTCGCGCCACGACGATACCTCTGTCCAGCGCTTCGAGGTCAGAGGCTGGTAGGAAGTAGTTGAGATGGCTGGTGTAATACAGCTGGCCGGCTCCTGTCTGGTCCGGTTCGGCAAAGCGGGCGATCGTGAGGGCGTTGGCATGATCCAGAAGCAGGTCTTGCACGGCTACACGCAGATCGATAGGTTCGCCCACTGTGTCCGGCGTGACAACACCCTCTGCCAGATCACCGCCGTTCAACGTGACTTGATAGCTATAATCACCCTTCAGTTCCTGTGTGGCAACCATGAAGTCTGTCAAACCGATAATCGCCCACACCGACTCCTGGGTGGTCTCCCAGCGCCCGGCTTTACGCGCGACCATCAGCCAACGAACGACGTTGGGGGTCAGGCCATTGTCTGGATCGAAACGGGCCAGCGCTGTCAGGGCCAAGGAGGTGCTGCGGGTGTCGGTATTCATCGTCCACCAGTCGACGCTTTCCTCTTGCCAATGCGCGCCGCTAGCAGAGAGCGTAGCATCACCCTTGAGATCGTCGACAAGCTGTTGCAATCTCACCTGGGCGGTGGGTTCCCCGTCATCTACCAGCTTACCAAAAGCAAGCGCCAGGTAGGCCCGCCCATAATGGCCGAGTCGTTCCCGAACATCGTAGAGGGATACCGTGCGACCGATGTCGCTCTCCCCTGCCTCGGCGAGCACATAGAGCATAAAGGCTTGCTGGTTAAGTTTATAGCCGCGCAGATCATCAACAGGCTTGAGTTGGTGTTGCACATAGGCGATGCCGTCATCCAGCATCTGGGGGTCGATGGTCAGGCCGATTTTTTGGGCTTCAACTAAGCCAAAGAGGACGTAGCTGCTAATGAAGGGCTGGCTGGGGTCGCCGCCAAACCATCCCCAGCCACCGTCAGCGTTTTGTCGTTGCAGCAATTTATGCACGGCCACATCAATCTGTTCGCCCAGGTTATCCTGGATATCAGGAGAGTCGATCCCAAGCTCGGCCAGAGCCCGATAGGTCTCGACATTGGGCAAGAATTTACTGATGATCTGTTCGTTGCATTCGTAGGGGAAGTGTTCTAGCCAATCCAGACTTTCGATCATACCGGCGGCCAAACTTGGCTCCAGACGTATCCGCAGGTCCCCTTGCGTTGGATCCACGTTAGGCGGCAGCACGATGACCTCGGTACGTTCCTCGCCCAGCGCCACCTTTCCCGCTGTCCCCACCGTTTCAGGTGAGCTGTAACGATAGATTGGCAGATTGAGTTCGAGGCCATCACCCAGCGGGTCCTCGCCCTTAGGCGGCGCTATCTCCACAGCTGTGAATCGGACCACTGCATCACCAACTGCTTGATCTGTGTCGGGTGGTGGTACCGATACTTGCCAGGTCACCTTGATCTGTCCTCCCGCCGGTATACTGATCTGTTGTGTCAGCGCCCCATTTGTGGTCAGGCCCTCCACTTGCAATTCGACCTGTACATCGCGCTCGACCTCGGTATTGTTGTTGACAATTGCGCCGATCTCGGCCTGGTCACCACTGGTAAAGAAACGAGGAAGGACCGGGCGCAGCAACAATGGCAGGCTCGTGACGATCTCAGCCGTCGCCTCACCCACTTTGGTGTCCATGGTAATGCCGCGGCCATGTAACCGCCAGGTGGTAAGATTGTCGGGCAGGATCACTGTGATCTCGGCCCGGCCATTTGCATCGGTAACCAGCGCCGGCTCCCACAGGGCGGTATCTTCAAAATCGCTGCGAATCGACAGGCCGCCGTCACCACCGCCTCCACCACCGCCCTTGGCGCCTTCCTGTAACTGTTGATTGAGCCTGTCGATATTGAGCACCAGTGAGCTGGCAGTGAAAATGCCCAGGCCGCGCTTGCGATAGAAGGTGTCTAACAGGGTTCTTTCCTGCCCGGAAGTGAGACTCAGCAGAGCTTTATCGACCAGCGCCAGTGAGAATTCCCCTTGCACGGGCGCACCTTCAGTATCTCTGACGTCGACAGTGAAGGTGACTTCGGCGCCTGGTTCCAGCAGTGGTTGGCTGGGCGTAAGCGTAACATCCAGTTCCTTGGGAGCAGTATCCACCGGCAGTTCCACAATGCCCAGCTTGAAACTGCCCAAATCGCTTGTCCTCTCACCCTGGCCTTTGACAAGTACCACCGAGACATAGGCGTTGGGTACGAAACGCTCGTCAATGGGGATTTCCAGTGTCTCGGAATTTCCATGTAATGTGATTTGGCGAACGTCGAGAATACCAGCTCGTTCAATGGTAACAAGTGCTTGCACGTCGCCCTGATAGGGGTGGGGAACGAGAACTTTGGCTGTATCCCCGACCTGGTAGAGTCGTTTGTCTGCCACCAGCTCGATGCGGTCGTTGTTCTCGACCCGCCAGCTCGCGTACGATCCGGGCTGATCACTGACCCACACAAAGGCGCTGCTGCGCACATCATTCCCCAGGTCATCCTCGACGATGGCACTGATCTTGTATTGCCCGCCGCTATCAGGCCTCCAGCTAAACAGGGCTTCACCTGAGGCGTCCGTGGTCACGGTTTCGCTGATCAGCGGGGTCTCTTCGACGCGCGTCACCCAGTAGAATTGTCCGTTGTCGGCCTTCTCTTGCACGGTGTTCCATTTGGCCCTGCTGACGACGACAGTGATATCCCGGTTGGGCAGGGGCTGGCTCTCCCAATCGACGGCGATAAGGTCGATTTCGCTGCTGTCGCTGGCCGTGGTCACATAGTCTCGGGGTGATATGCCCGGATAGATCAAGCCTTTGTGTACCAGCACGCTCGTATTCGTTGCCACTTCCTGGTTGTTCAGATCGGTGATGCGCACGTCGATGATGAAACGTTGGCTCTGAGTACGGTCGCCGATATCTGCCGGGATAGAGAAAGTGAACTGACCCTGGCTATCGGTCTGGCCCGTGCCGCTGGTGAGTGTCTCACCGTAGCGTTGAGTCTGGCGTGAATCCCACCCACTGTAGTCGTTGAAGCTATACCAGCGGCCACCGCCATTGTCGGCGAAGTTAAAATAAGCGTCTTCGCTGAATACCGTCCAGGCTACACCCGCATCTGCCACCGGCCCACCGAAGAAGTAGCTAGCAGAGAGTGTTGCGTTTACGGTATCGTCCTGGAGATACTCCTCGTGGTCAGTGGTCAGGTCGATCTCGAATTCGGGTTTGCGGTATTCGGCGACCTGAAAACCATAGGAAAATGTGGGGTTGTGGGACACATTTGCCGGCGGATGCAGGAAGCGAACCTGCAGATTGTAGAATCCAAGACCGGCCTCTTCTGGCAAGGGCAGGGCGCCGTTGATAGTGCCAAAGGCATTGGTTTCGTGGATGGCGTTGTAGATCTCGTTCCCTTGGCTGTTTTTGATAATGACTTCGAGCTGTGTTCCCGCCGGTGGTACTTGGAAACTAGCATCGTCATCCTGGCGCAGGATCGTCTTCCAGTACAAGGTCTGGCCCGGCCTGTAGATGGGGCGATCGGTGTAGATATGGCCAAACCAAGCTGCGGGTGAGAATTCCGATTGTAGACCAAAATCCCAGGGTGAGAGTCCCTGTTGCCATTCGCTGCTGGCTACTGCATAACTGGCATCATCGGGCTCACCAGCAAAAACGATCAGTGGATCCCAGGGCTGGCTGGAGCGGAAAGGTGTGTGGAATATGCCGTCGGCACCTGTTATCCCCCTCGCACTGGCAGCACCCTCGACCCGAATCGGTAAATCGGGAACGGGTTGGCCGCTGCGCAGATCGGTTGCCCAAACCAGCATCTCCTGCGCCCCTTTTTTGATTATGAGGTTGAGGGGTGACACGATCAGCAGGTGTCTTGGGACTTGTTGTGGGGTGTACTCGATTTCAGGCGCACGCATTTCCAGCCAATAGACCCCTGCCGCCAGGGGGCCACCCTCTTCAGCCAACGCTATCTTCTGCAGTACATTTTCATTGAGGGGAGCATCGACCTCGACCGACCAGGTTCTAACAACATGATTGGGTCTGGGAGCGTATTCGTTCAAACCCTGCCAGCGATCTCGTCCCAGCAGCCGGGCGATGTCTTGCTCGGGCACCTGGTAGAGCTTAAAATCGAGGCGGGAGATATTGCGATAACTGACCGGGATCAGGGTCTCGTTGTAGGCGTTGTAGGTTCCGGCATCGTTACCAGGCAGGTTGATGTGGGCAAAGGGCTTGCGGTCGCCGGTACTGAAGCGGATGTGGTAGTCATTGCCCAGGGTATTGCCAAAAATGTCGCCGATATCTTGCGACAGGATCACGTCATAGACCGTGCGCGGGGTCAGCGGCCAGTTGGCGGTGAGCAGGTTGTTATAAGATGAGAAGTAGGTATAGACGCCTGTCGGTTCGGGCAGGATCGTCAGCGCGCCTTTGCCTAGGGTCTTCTGATCTACGATGCCGTTAAAGCTGATCTCAAGATCGCTCTCAGGGGGCACATCACTCGCGCCATCGCTGGGCTTGCTGGAGCTGACGCCGATAATGGGGGCGACCTGAAAACCTGCCGTGTACCAATCGCGCAAGGCGCCGGCCCCTTCTGCAGAACGAGCAGAGTCTGTCACTACCACCGTGTAGTGTTCTCCATAATCAAGCGACTTGTCCGGTTGGAATTTCAAGGTCCTGTGCTGGTCGAGCCAGGTAAAAAGGCCGGGGACTGAGACAGTGGCCGAGTTCTCGATATGCCGTAGGTCGAACGCTGCTTCGGTGGAGGTTACATCCATGGGCTGACTGAATGTGACCGTGATGGCCGTCGAGGGAGACACCTGATTGCCTTCGGGTTCGAAACCAAGGAGGATTGGATCGGCCGTACGAAAACGAATGATGTGATCCTCGGCCAAAAGCCCCCCGGTGGTGTCTTCCAAACCGGCGGCGATAGTGACCACATAGTCGCTGGCCCCTGCCAGTGCTGTCAGCGGTTGGAATCTGTAGATGCTGGTATTGAGCCACTCACCCTGGCCGGGAACGGACGGATCGATCAGCAGGGGATGGGGCAGATCGGCCATCTGCCCGACGCTGGTAAGGGGAACGACAGGGCGGTTGAAGATGACGGTGATGGGTGAGTCCACACTCACTTCCAGGCTGCCGTCAGCCGGCTGACTACTGGTCACTTCCAGGTATCCGACGGTATTGAAGCGCAGGGCAATGGGGCTGGCCAGAGCCTTGCCATTCACAGCTTTTGCCCTCTCATCCACCGCCATGCGAAAGCTAGCGCCGCGTGGCAAAGGGCGAGAAGGAGTGAATCGCAGTGTATTGGCATCGACCTGCACTTCACCCGGCGCCGCTGGTTCCAACGAGAAGGCGGCGCCTGTGCTGGCGGCGTCCATGGCCTGGTCGAATATCACCAGAATCGGCTCTGCTAACGGCTGTTCTTCACCCCGTTCGGGCGAGGTACTGACGATCACCGGCGGCAGATCGAGTGCTGGAAGGGTCGCTGTGGGCGGCAGGGGGGTGGGCGACTCGGCCACGACGGCCGGGGTTGCCGCCTGCGGTCGGGGTTGGGGTTCAGGCGTTGGCAGTGGTTGCGCACAGGCGGTCACCAGTGCACTGATAAGGATGACCCACACGAAAATCCTGATTGTTTTGTACGGCATGATTCCTCTCTCTTTGGGTGTTTGACGGGTTCGGGTAGGTGGCGTCTTGTATCTGTTCAGCCCTCTCTCACAGTGATCCAACGTATCTCAGATTTGATGCGAGCCCCGGCAGCGTCGGCGCCGATGGCCTGGATTTGATGTAATCCCGCTGCCAGTTGCCACCAGATCTCATGGGGTTGTACGTGTGTTGTACCAGAAAGGAGACCGTCGACAAAGAATTGCACGGTCTCAGGCTGCCAGTCGCCAGCCGGGCGGGCGGCCAAACGGATCGTTTGGAGGTCGGGTGGCAGGTCAGGGGATAAGGTGTAGGTGTTGTTGGGGTCAGGGCTGATTAGGTGGAGTACAGGCTCGTTTGTGGTAGATGGGCGAGCTGCTACATGTGCAGGCTGGGAAACGGTCCCAGGCGGTTGTCCGACACCGTTGGCGGCAGCCCAGGATTGAAGTTCGGGAGGATAGAGGCGATAGACGCGATAGACGCGATGCTCAAGGCACTGAGATGACGTTTGTGGGCCGGCAAGGGTATCGGCGCAACGGTCGATGGCGAAAGGCTGATAGACGTCATCGAATTGGATGGGTTCGGTTCCGGCGATAAACAACTCGCTACGCCGGCGGGTACACCACTCTGTTGGTAGGTAGCCCGAATCCACACAAATTGTGGTCCGCACCAGACCTTGGGGCTGGCTAAAAGCGCGAACAGGTTGCTCTCGATGCGCCATCTCCATGAAATCATGCCAGATCGGCCCGGCGCCGCTGACGCCACTCACACCGATCATCGGCGCGTTGTCTGCATTGCCTACCCACACCCCGGCGACAAGATCTGGCGTGTACCCCACCGTCCAGTTATCCCGCCAGTCGCCGGTGGTTCCGGTTTTTACGGCAGCAGGACGAGCTAAGCGTAGCACACTGTCGCGCCCAAAGGAAGGTGCTCGGGCATCGTCATCGCCGAGGATGTCGGTGATCAGATGGGCGACGCGCTCATCCAACACACGCGGGCGCCGCTGCTGATAAGCCGAGGTTTCGGCGTCGAATAATACATGACCCGCTTCATCTTCCAGGCGCAGAATAGCGTGCGGCTCTATGCGGAAACCGCCATTGGCGAAGGCAGCGTAAGCCCCAGTCAGTTGCAGAAGGCTTACTTCACCGCCGCCCAGTGTCAGAGCCAAACCGTACCGGGTATCGGCACGAAAGCTGGTGATGCCTTGTTTGCGCGCCTGCTCGATCAGGGCGGGAACGCCGATGTTTTCCAGAGTCTTGACTGCGGGCATGTTATACGAGCTGGCCAGCGCTGTACGCACACTCACCGGCCCGTGCCAGCGAAGATCGTAGTTTTGCGGCGCGTACGGTTCGCCTTCAGCCGTTAAAAAGCTGGTGCGCACATCGGCAATGACCGAGGCTGCTGTGAGCGGTGGTAGCGTCTGTGTGGGATCCAGGGCGACGGCATACGTGATCGGTTTCATGGCTGAGCCGGGTTGGCGTAGAGCGACGGCGCCGTTGACAGCGCCACTGATCGTCGCATCAAAATAGTCAGGGCTACCGACCATGCTGAGAATCGCACCGCTGCTCGGATCCAGGGCCAGCAGGGCGGCATTTTCGAGGCGCCGGCCGGCTGGGGTATCCTCTTCCTCTGCCAGCAATCGAATCTGACGGCGGACGATCCTCTCGGCCTGTCGCTGCCAATTGAGATCGAGCGTCGTAATCACCTGTAACCCACCCTGCTGCAACCGTTCATTACCGAGGAGAAGCCCCAATTGCCGCTCTGTGAAGCTGACAAAATGAGCAGCTTCGATGTCATCATCACCGGCGGCGAATTGCAACCGTTCTCTGGAAGCCAGGTCAGCTTCTGTGGCCGTGATGTAACCATGATCGGCCATCTGCTGTAGCACCGTGCCCTGGCGAGCTTTGGCCGATTCCAGATCGAGTAAGGGGTTGTGCAAGGTCGGGTTCTGCACCAGCCCCACCAATAGACTGCACTCGGCCAGATCCAGGTCCCGGCTGGATTTGCCGTAGTAAGCGTATGCAGCTGCTTCCAGGCCTGTGGCGAAATTTCCGAAATAGACCTGATTCAGGTAAAGGGCGAGGATATCTTCCTTGCTGTATTGGCGCTCGATGCGCCAGGCCAGCCAGGCCTCTCGGAGCTTGCGCCAGTAGGATTGATCATAGCGTTCGTCCGCAGACATGAGGGTGTTACGAGCTAATTGCTGGGTTAGCGTGGAGGCGCCCGACACCACATAGCCGGATCGGGCGTTCTGCCAGGCAGCGCGGGCAATGGCCAAAGGATCGAACCCGGGATGCAAGAAGAAGCGCTTGTCTTCGATGGCGATGGTGGCCTGCCAGCAGGCATCGGGGATCTGTTCGAATGCAAGGGGTGTCTGACGGCTGTCGCTAGTTGCGATCTCGTATAGCCGCTGACCGTTGCGGTCGAGAATGAGGATGCTGGGGCGTACCGATTGCGGTATTTTGAGCGCGGGCCACGGCATCATCAGCGTCCCGGTTAAGGCCACCGTGACCAGGATGAGTAATGCGAACAGCACCAGCAGCCAGCGCTGCCGGTAAGGCCAGGACTTCATATTTTCTATAACGCTAGACTCGGGGTAGGTGTTCCAATTTGAAGTGTGTGTATTAACCCACTTCGACCCTCAGTCTACACCCGATTTTGATGCTTTGCTGGACGATTGGCCTACGCCGTAGCAGCATTCGCTGCCGAAGGCGGCGAGAACGGAGATATTGACAGGGATCCAGCCAATGTGCTCATCAGAGCACAGCCGCCTATCGTTATTTCACTGATCTTGAATCTGTACAATCGCTGTTCTCAAGGATTCAAGGGCTTGATCTTTATCCATCTTATCGTAATTCATCGACAGTGAGAACCCCTTATGCTCATCTCTTAACTCTTTCTCATCTTTGGAGAGCTTATCACGGAGCCCAACAACCTGATAAGTTTGAATCGGATAAGCTATCCCTTTTACTGTAATTTCCTCTTTTTTCTCACAGACTATACTATCCTTCACTAAAGCATGTGTTTCATTAGAAATTAATATTTGATCAGGTTCAGCGCTTGATTCCAAACGGCTGGCTAAATTCACCTGTCCCCCTATAATCGTATAATCTAATCGATCTTCTGAGCCAAAATTGCCTACAGTACAAAATCCTGTATTGATACCAATTCTAATCCTTAGTGGTTTTAAAACACCCTGTCGCTCCCATTCACTCTGTAATGCCTTCATTCTCTCCCTCATTTCGTATGCCATTCGGACACAGGCCAAGGCATCTCCTTTCTGTCCTTTCGTTTCAGGATCTCCAAAGAAAATCATGATGGAATCTCCAATGAACTTATCAATTGTGCCCCCATATTGCAGTGCGATCTCGGCCATCTCATTTAAATAACTGTTTAGCAATTCAGTCATGGCTTCTGATTCCAGGCTATCTGTGAGCTTTGCGAAGTCCTTGATATCAGAAAAAAAGACTGTCAACCTTTTACGATAGGATTCGATTTTCACGTCTTGCTGCCCAGAAAAAATGGAGTCATAGATTTGTTTTGACAAATACTTGGAGAGTTTGGAGGAAAGTGTCTCTAATTCATAGTTCTTGCCATTGATTTTTTGCAAAGACTCTTGGAGTTCCTGGGTTCTTTCGATGACCCTTTGTTCCAGGAGTAAGTGAGAATCTTCCAATGATTTTTGAGCCGATTCCGCACTGGAAATGAAATAGTAAACCAGAAAGAAAACAAATGGAGAGATGAAACCTATGTTTAGAGTAAAAAACAAGGTAGTAATTTCACCGGGGACTTCAATTCCGTATAACTGTACTTGTTTGTCAATAATCCCACTGAAAATAGTCAGAACCAAATAGACGACAAGCCAAAAAATCGCACTTCTTCGGTGTTGAAGCGTAAATGCTCCCAGTATTCCTAATAGGGCCCAAAGCATCATTCCACCACTGGCAACAAATCCCCCTAAACTCCATTGGAATATGAACGGTAAAAGCAAGCTGATTGATAATTGAATAAAACGGGCAACAGCGAATTTCTTTGTGTAGTACAAATACAAAAAATTACAGACCGTAATGACCGTATAACCGTACGGTGCGAGTGAAACAGAGTAGAGTCCTGCATAGGCACTTATAGTTCCCCAGAGAATCCCTCCAAAGCTCATAAATAATCCCATATATATCAAGAAGCGGTGTTGTTGTTCCTCTTCTGGAGTACTATCCGGTTCATCTGCTATAGCAGATAATTTATTAAATAGATTGAAAAACGAGTCTTTCATTGTAAATAGTCCAACTGAATTGTATCAGGAAAAAGGAGAGGATTTCAGCCTAGATGTCGCAGGTCGGCCGACCTGCGGTTTTCTTACACCTGGCGATTGAGATACTATAAGGGTATTCTGAATCCGCTTCCCGGAACGGCGCGCCAGTAAAGCGAATTCGCTATACACTGTGTCTAGAATATCGATGCAAGAGAGTGGTTTCAGTCGCCTGATACAGGAGTACACTCCGGTAAATCCATCAAGCCTCACCATGGTCAGTAGCCTATCATTAAGGCCAGGTAGTGTCAAGCGACACAGCGAGGGGCCCCTGTAATTCCAATTATAGACCGAGTGCAACGCATTCAGCACGCCAGAAGGCAAGTCTGATGGACACAAATGGTCGTACCCGTTAGACCTGAATGCGTTGCACTCTCGCGACGGCCAAATTAAGAACTGCTGTTTAGGGTCCCGCCATCGATTTCAATAGTGCTAGATCGAGCACAGACCACAATAACGCTGTTCTCCAGTGTGCCGACATCACTGCCCGTATAGTCGCAC
Organism: Chloroflexota bacterium; assembly: GCA_024224665.1. Classification (GTDB taxonomy): domain Bacteria; phylum Chloroflexota; class Anaerolineae; order J102; family J102; genus PIVW01. The sequence goes on from JAAENG010000122.1 coordinate 24,260, forward strand.
TCGAACATGCCAATCTGATCATCATAAATCTCGCGTGATGAATTGGGCGGTTATTCGTGAGAGCACGGTCCAGGTGATATCGCTTTATCTATTCGAACAATTACGTGTTTATGCCTCGGTACAGAAAGTGTTCTACAGGCTCTTTTCTATGGCTTTGGACGACGATAGGAATCTCCTCAACCATAGTGAATACGGTATCCATATTTCGCAAGAACGCCGGTTCAGCCTGAGCCGACCAGATGGCGAAAACCCCGCCCGATTTCAATAGCTCTGACCATGTTCTGAGTGTCTCGAGGGTGTATAGCTGGCCGTTCTTTTCGTGCGCAAGCCAGGAAGGGCCATTATCGACATCCAGCAAAATCGCATCGTAGACTTCGTGAGACAATGCAGTCAGAAACAAATACAAGTCCTGATGGATGATTGTGACACGAGGGTCTGCCAAAGCGTTGCCGTTGAGCACGGCAAAATGGCTGCGATTCCACTCGATGATGTAAGGGCTGATCTCGACGACATCAACGGATTCAACACCTAAGTCGAGCGTTTCTTGCAGCGTGAAGCCCATCCCCAGCCCACCTATCAGCATCCTTGGTTCTGGCCCCTGACGATTGTCCAGCTCCGCCAGGCTGTGTCGAGCCAGTGCCCGTTCGCTGATCTGGTTGTAGCTGGCCATAGGAAAGACGCCGTCAGAAATGATCTCAAAGGCCGTCGATCCATCGTCCCACCGCCGCTGCTGTAGTTGGATCTCTCCTGAAGGCGTCGTGTGGCGGGCGAGAACGACTCGTTCTTGTGGTTGTGGGTTCATGGTGTGGATCAACGGCTGCGAGCTAAGCGAGTCAGGTGCAAGCCGTGTTAGCGATTCAATCCACCCAGCGAATTAAGGATTCATGTGGCGCGTGGTGGGTAAAAAAAGAGAGGTGTTGACCAGTATGTTGGTCGGTTTCAAGAAATTGGTGGGGAACAGAAAAAGCCGCCACATAATCCTGAGTTGAACTAAGCTGTGCCAACAGCGTGCGCTCCTGTTTGGAATTTAAAGGCAGGTTGTTGGATGGCGTAGCATTTTTTCGGCGCCAACAATCGCCAATATTGTAGCAGGCATTTCCGAGGGTTCACAAGCAAAGCATCAACGGTGCTGGTATCGCCAGTTTGAAACGCTTGGGAAAGCAGATGGGCACAGGGTTGGACGAATACGGTATTCGTTTGGAAAAAAAGCGCAGGAGGAACCAGGAACGCTGCCTTTTCGGTCGTGTTCCCAGGCAAAATCTATTGAGTTGCAGCCAATCCCAGGTTCAGGGCGGACAACGACCTCGTGCTCGCAAACGTTGGCGCTTGACCATGGCACGGCCACACTTGGGGCAAAGCACAGCATCTGCTGGGATGTCTACCTCTTCCTGCGTGTGCACATCATCACTGTCAGGAATCGGCAGAGATTCTCCACCCAAGCGGAGGCGCAGCGTAGCCAATCGATTCCGCCAAGCAGGGCTGAACATGCCATAGTAACGCACTTTCACGAAGCCACGGAGCAACACATGTTGCAGGAAGCGCTGGTCGTGGCCTGGACGGCCGCCAACTGCATATGTGCCAAACGTTTGGCGCCGTTCTTGCCGGCACTGGTAGAGTCGCTGGAGAGACATGGGCATCTTGTTCTGAGTGAGGAAGTGCGCAGGCAGTTACTGACGATGAGCGCAGCCACAGCAGACCGCATCATGTCGGAGTGGCGAGCGGACACACGAATGCGAGGTGCGACGACCACGAAAGCGGGCAAGCTACTCAAGCATCAAATTCCAATCCGTACCTTTGCGGAGTGGAATGAGACACAGCCAGGTTTCTTTGAGGCGGATCTTGTTGCCCACTGTGGCACGAGCGTGGAAGGGATGTTTCTATGGAGTCTGGTGCTGACAGATATTGCCACGGGCTGGACTGAGTGTCTGGCCTTGCGTCATCGCAGCAAGGAGGCGGTTGTCGCCGGCCTGGACCGTGTCCGCCAGTTGCTGCCATTCACCATGCTTGGCTTTGATACGGATAATGGCAGTGAGTTTCTGAATGCCACCGTCCTGGCATATTGTGAGGCATCCGAGATTACCTTCACCCGTGGTCGGGCCTACAAAAAGAACGGCCAGTGTTACATAGAGCAGAAGAATGGTTCGATCGTACGCCAACTTATCGGTTATGATCGTTTTGAGGGCGAATTTGCCTACCGGCAACTAAGCGAACTCTATCGTGCGGTAAGACTGTATGTGAACTTTTTTCAGCCCTTCATGAAACTGGTTGCTAAAAAGCGGCAGGGCAGTCAAGTTCGGCGGAAGTATGATTTGGCGCAGACACCTGTGCAACGCCTGCTCACCTACGATAGCTTGGAGGAGGAGAAACAGCATTTGCAGCAGGTCTTTCATGCCCTCGATCCTGTCCGTCTGCTACGGCAAATACAGACCTTACAAGATGCGCTTTGGCGACATGCGATTCAACTCCCACCAACAAACACAATTGAAACCACGCCTGTCCTATTGTCGGCACAGGTATCCTTCGACCCCTCAGCCTGCATGCCCTCTCATAACGCTAATGTGCCAGACAATGACGTCGATTTTCCGGATTTGTCAGCGGAAGAGAGGACGAGTGGGCTACGCAAGCGTAAGTACCATCGTAAGCAGAAATTGCCTCAACCCAGGACCTATCGCACTCGCAAAGACCCCTTCGAGGAAGTCACAGACGAATTGTATCAGTGGTTTCTGGATGCGCCTGATGTCACAGCCAAAGCCCTACTACAAAAACTGCAGACGCAATATCCCAACCGCTATCCCGACAACCTCCTACGCACCTTGCAAAGACGCGTGGCCCAGTGGCGCACTCAGATCATCATCACCTTCGACGATCATTTCATGGAAGAAGATACCAATCTGACACGCATACCTGAACCGCAGCTTCGTGCCATGCCTGCTGACCATCAGCATGTGTCATTACCTTTGGGGCACTGAAAGGTGGGCATTTTGTGTAGTAATGTGTGTTTCTCGACCCGGCAATCCCAGCTGGGGGCTAGTGTGTCCCGGTGCTCGGCTGTGTCAAGGGCTACGCAAGTCGGCAAACAGCCGCCGACCCTTGACACTGCCTGTGCGCCGGAAGTTTGCCCTAGAATAGCTGGGATTGCCTCGCTGTCTGTGTCTGGTCTAGGCATATCATGGGAGAGCGTTGTTTGAAGGGGAGTAATCCACACAGTCTTGGACAACTGGGATCCACTTTAGAGGGACTACCTTTCACGAATCGTTTGAGCTTCTCGCAGCCCGTGACACCATTTCCAAGTTGTTCGTTTCCACCTTTCTGGGTTACATTATTCGTGAGGCAACAACTTGCTCTTGGGTATGATTCTTTCGTGAGGCAATACGTTTTTTTTGCTCCATCCTAATTGTCATCGACAGGTACATCACCTGATCGACCTCGGCATATACGTGTTGCCGCCGGTTAATTAGCAGAGGCTTTGAAAGGCTTGAGACGTATGTGAGAAAACGTGCATGTACGGTTCTTAGGGGGCTTCCCTGCGTCAACGCAGGGTCGCCACCCGACTTATTCCTTGATTTCACTTCATATTTCAAAAAAAAAGCAGTGTCCCCTTTATTTCATTGAGGGCTAAAGCACCTTCCCCGGCTCTTTTTGAAACAGCCACCAAAGTTGGTTAGGATTGTTATATCTTTGTTCATAAATAGCAATCTTACCGAGAGCAACTATCGTAAAATTGCTATTGAACAAGTCCAGATAAAATCCGGAAGACCGATAATGTGAAGCGGGAGAAGGGATATTCGGGATAGATGGTATAAAGCAACTTTCCCTAACGAAAATTTGACCATTTGGTTTTAACCATTGAGAAATTTGTTCAAGCAATAGAAAGCATTCCTCATCCTCCAGACACATAAATAGCCAGTTGGTATAGATAAAGTCAAAACTATTTTGGGCAAAATTTATATCCATCACATCTTGGGGTAGGACTGCACTTCAACTGGGAGTAGGACACCATCGTTGAATGAGGCGTAAAGCCTCTAGCGATGGCCGCCCTCGTTGCTTGTGGGGCCGCCACTGCGACG
>JAAENG010000123.1 GCA_024224665.1 Chloroflexota bacterium
ACGCGTGCCATAGTTTATTTCTCCTGACGGATGTTTGCCGTAGGCTTGTTTTGAGATAGCGGGGCTATTTGCCCTGCTTTTGTTTGTGACGGGGGTCGGCCTTACAAATGACGCGGACAACTCCACGGCGTTTGACGATTTTGCATTGCATGCACATGCGACGGATACTGGATCGTACTTTCATCTTCTTCTCCTTCTGCGCCGGCCACCAGGGCCACGACGGCGTTCACCTCGGCACGTAATGCGCCCTTTAGTCAGATCGTAGGGAGACATCTCTACGGTGATTTTATCGCCAGGTAAGATCCGGATATAATGCATCCTCATCTTGCCACTGACGTGTGCCATGATCTCGTGACCGCTCTCCAGCTTAGCTCGAAAACGAGCATTGGGAAGGGCTTCTGTCACGATTGCTTCGACGACGATGGGTTCTTCTTTGGCCATTTAGTTACTCACTCCATGGCCTGAGCCCTGGATCGGGCCCTGGATACTAGCGAGGCAGGCCTCAAATACAAGGTCTGGCTGCTGACGACCGTCGACT
>JAAENG010000124.1 GCA_024224665.1 Chloroflexota bacterium
CGGCCTTCTTCCATGAAACGCAGGCGCTTGCTAGATCGCCAGAGGACTTCTGAATCAACCCCAGGTGCCGTAGGATTTCACCATTGCCAGGGGCGGTTTTGTGGGCCAACTCCAGGTCTAAATGATCGGCGGAGGCTACCCGTAGGCGCCATCGCCGGCCGCGCGGAAGTCATGGACGTCATGAACCCGCTGTCCGACAAGGTCCTCTTCCCCCACTCCGGCACCTTCTCCGCCAACCCGATCACAATGACCGCCGGCCTGGTCTCCATGATCGACTTCGACGAAGAAGCCGTAGATCAAGTCAACGCCCTGGCCTCCCGCGCCATGCAAGGCATCAACGAAGCCATCGCCGAAACCGGCATCAAAGCCTGCGTCACCGGCGGCGGCTCAATGTTCCGAGTCCACCTCAAGGAACACCCCCCCCACAACTACCGCGAAGCCTACACCACCCCCGAAGAAAACGCCCGCCTAGTAACCCTACTAGACCACCTCTTCGACGAAGGCTTCTTGATGATCAACACCTGCGCCGCAGTCATGGCCACCACCATGCACAACACCGAAATCGACGCCCTAGTCGCCGCCCTCAAAAGCGGGTTCACGAAAATTAGGTAAAATACCGAACCGCGTGCGCAATCACGGTTTTTTTGATTGTTCCGTGCCCAGCACATTCCTGCCAAAAGGCGTGGCAACGTACGCGGCTCCGTATCGGCTTATCGCCGGAGACCTTGCGCTTGCCGACATTATGATATCCGACATTGATGAGCATGGCCTTTGGGATGAAACAAAGCGCCAAGCCATGAAGTTTTCAGAAGGTATTTGGGTCAATGCGCCCTTCGACATCCTTGGGTAGGGCGATACAGAGTCGATAGGGTCGCACACCTCGGAGGCACGGCGCCGTACCCCGCACCACACATGGACGGACGCAGCAGCGTGGCGGACGCAACCCCGCCACGACCGCTTCTGCCCCTTACCGGAGATCCCAGAGATACGTGTGGTTGGACATGGCCACCATAGCCTCCTCGAAACTCAAGCTTACCGGCGGCTGAAAAATCCCATCGTTCTCCGGATCAATCAGAAGCATGTATGCACCAGCCGTTCCCTCCGTGATAACCCACCCTTGATTGGTAGTGGTAAGAACAACAACTCTCTCATTCCCATCCTTGTCATGCGCAAAGTGAATGGTCCTCATGTCCTTTAGCCCTGGTGTTCCCTGGCCCACCAAAAGCAACTCTAGAGTGGAACAGAGGGGTGATAGACTGAGGCGGTAAAGATTGTTGTCTGGATACGAAAGCAAGAGAAGGAACCTTCCCTCAGGATCGACTGCCATTGCCCTGAAAGGGCCAACGCTATCACTGGCAAAAATCTCCTTCATTGCTGGAGGATTGAATACCGAAATCGGGGCCGTCCACGGAGCATCTCCAATCGTCTCAATAGATGCTTGGGAGAAAAAGCTTGGCATCGGCGTCCCAAGTCCTGCCGGCAAGAGCGATGTACGCACATAGTAACTTCCCTTAGGATTCCTAAAGGCCAGTTGATATATGGTGTTGATTCCCTTGTCGTTAATGCCTGTGACATACACGACATCGCCACCGGGTCTACTCGCCACGGATGTCGTTGCAAATGGTAGGGAAAACCTCTGTTCTGCAGGTGAGCTAAAACTACTCGTGACAGAATCTCTCTCCAGCCTTCTGATGGTAAGATGGTCCTGCCCTGCTCGCGACTTGAAGCTCTGGCAAAGCACGTCGCTAAGTAAAGCCGAATGGGATTGGAACAGGTTCACCCCCACGAGTTCTTCAGGGAAGAATGGAGATCGCGGAGTTGGTGGAACAGCTGGCAACGAAGTTTGGGTTTGCGAAGTGGTTTGGATTTGCCCCCTCAGAAATGCGCTCACAACGCATGAGGTGAGGACTAGCAGCATTATAACTCGTAGTAGTTTCATGTTTTGACCTCCTAGAAGCAAGGGGCGCAACTGTTAGGAGCGCTAAGACCGGGGTTGGGGGGCACCACGCAGGATGCGTTGTAGTAAGGGAGCAACTGCGTATCGAACGCGTCTTTGGTCGATTGATATAGCAAACACATTTCATAATCTGCGCCGAAGTATGCGATGATTTGGCACCATTCGTCGAATGTCTCCGACCTCGATTTAATCTCGGAACAAGCATCCCCCCCATAGCCAGGGTAAGGATCGCCGCAGTGGTAATACTCATGGAGTAGTAGCATAGCCAAAAAGCCGGGGTTGTCGCTGCCGCCCGGAAAGGCTGCTTCAATGGCCGCAACATTGATGCGTATGTCTGTTTCCGTGGTCGCAGCTAGGACTGTAGGGGGAAGAGATCCTGCAGGGGCTTCACCTATTATGATACCCGTAGGAGGAGGATTGCCATGCGTAGCAAGGGCTGCAGCTGCGATGTTGATCGCAGGTGTTGAGGAATTGGCAAGAGACACATCAGTCAACATCAATGTGCAACTCAATGCGGTAATGCCAACGAAACAGCGCCTTGCAAGCAAGACAGCCTGAAGAAAAGGATGAATTTTCATGAGATACTAGGTGTTATTGTCAGGCGGATCCCCCATGCCTGCCCACTTGAGCGAAGTGACCATGAGAGGCTTGCCAGACAATTCCTAGTATATCGCTTTGAGGCTGAGGCTGAGGCTGAGGCTGAGGCTCAACAATGTGACATAAGCTCTTTTCGATTCATGGTTTAGTGCACAAAAAATGGTCCGTCAGATCTGGGGGAAGCCCAATTCCACGGAATAGGGTTCCGGCCAGACAGGAGACGGCATGCCGCCGGACGGGAGATTTTCCCACCCACACCCTAGAGCTCATAGTCCTGCTCAAGTCCTGGATTGATTGGCCAAGATATCCAGAGATACCGAGACCGTCTGTGAGAAGGCCCCTTTCGTCAAGAGGTGATTTTCACCGCCTACACCGTCGCCACCGAAGTCGAAATCCTCTTCGGCGAGCACCTCATCAGCCGCAATAAAGGCTTCGAAAAGATCCGCTTCGTGAACTCCGGCACCGACGCCGTCATGGCCGCCATCAAGGCCAGCCGCGCCTTCACCGGCCGCCCCAAGATCGCCAAGGTCGAGGGCGCCTACCACGGCCTCTACGACTGCGCCGAAGGGTGGATAGGAATTCCAAGCGGGCAGTTTCAGGAGAGCGGGGGGAAGCCAGGTGGGGTGCGGGGGGGAGCATGGGGTGGATTGTAGGCAATTGCCAACCAAACGGGGCCTCTTGGGCGGGGATCGGCGGCGCGGTGGCGGCAAAATGGGCAGGATTCGGTGTTGGGGCCATAAGGCAGTAGCCCGAGACCTTGAGTTTGGTCCGGGCTTGCGGTGTTTGTGGGTGTGGGCGATGCAGGTGCGCGAGAGTTGGGCCATAGGGGACCGGGATCCCGCTACGCGGGTGCGAGGCTTAC
>JAAENG010000125.1 GCA_024224665.1 Chloroflexota bacterium
AACGACCACGCGACCACTCGACTAAACGACCACGCGACCAAACGACCACTCGACTAAACGACCAAACGACCACGCGACCACTCGACTAAACGACCACGCGACCAAACGACCACTCGACTAAACGACCACGCGACCACTCGACTAAACGACCACGCGACCAAACGACCACTCGACTAAACGACCAAACGACCACGCGACCACGCGACCACCCGACTAAAAAAATGAAACGAGTAGGCTTACTAGGCGGAACATTTGATCCTGTGCATGTCGGCCATCTTATTTTGGCAGAGACAGCGCGCGATACCCTGCGCTTGGATCATGTCTATTTTGTGCCGGCGGCAGACCCTCCCCACAAACATGGACAAGTCATCGCCAAAGCTACAGACAGGCTAACCATGCTAGAGATGGCCTTGGCCGACAACCCCGATTTCAGTATCTCTCTCATCGATCTGGAGCGACCGGGGCCCCATTTTACAGCCGACATGGTAAACCTCGCGCGCCAGTGTTTGGACTCAGGCGCCGAATTATGGTTTCTGATGGGCCTTGATTCGCTCATCGATTTTCCCAACTGGCATGACACCGACCGTATCCGCCATCTCGCTCGCCTTGCTGCTGCCACCCGGCCGGGTTACGAGATCGACTGGACACCGCTCGAACAGAGTTTACCGGGCATTATCCAGGAAGTGACCTTGCTACCCATGCCCGGTGTGAGCATTGCTTCTAACAACTTGCGCAGGAAAATCCAGCACGGTGGCAGTATGCGCTATCTGGTGCCCGAGTCTGTGCGCCACTATATCATCGAGAACGACCTCTATCGGATTTGACACGACTAACTAGCTGCTCAGATAAGCCACAATGAGTCTGGTAGTTGCAAGCAGCGACTCGATATGTGTGCGCTCATAATTGTGAGAAGCGTCGACACCTGGGCCGATTAGGGCCACGCGTACATCGCCACCTGCCCGCCAATAGGCCTCTGCATCCGAACCGTAGTAGGGATAGATATCGACTTTGTGAGGGATGTCGAATGTCCGGGCGAGTGAACGAAGCTGGTTGGTTAGATCAGTGTGGTAGGGCCCAGCAGAATCTTTTGCACAGATGGTGACGTGGAACTCATCCGATGTTTGGCCTTCGCCCACGGCCGCCATATCCACCGCCACAAGATCGAACAAGTCTGTTGGAAATCCGGTGGCTGTACCATGTCCCACTTCTTCATAATTGCTGATATGCAGCGTGGTGCGTTGCGCCGGCTTGATTCCCTCCTGTCGCATCGCCTGCACAGCTGCCAGCATACAGGCGATGCCTGCCTTGTCATCTAGATGCCGGGATCGTATAAAACCACTTTCGCTCATTTCCTGGCGCGGGTCGAAGGCGACGAAATCACCTACTTCGATACCAAGGGCTCGCGTTTCCTCCGCCGCCGAAGTGCATTCATCCAGTCTCACCTCCATTGCCTTCGCATCCCTTTCTGTTGTGCGAACTGCTGTACCATGCACATGACCAGATGATTTGACCAGAAGCAGGCTGCCCCGGATCACTCGACCTGCGTTTGTGAACACCGAACACCCTTCTCCCTCTACCGTATTCCAGGCGTAACCGCCCAGTGCACTCAGTTTCAACGGGGCGCAAGACCCAGATCGAGCATCGCCTGTTCGCAATAAGCGATGGCCGCTTCGGCTCGACCGGTAGGGCTCGGGATATTCAGGAGATCGGCGAGGGTTTTGAGTAGATAATCGCTATCGATCACGGGGTTGGACATTTTTGGCTCACTAGGCGCTTACAGCGCCGACATCGGCAAAAAGTTGTCGATGTGTGTTGCAAGTGGCAAGTTCAACCATGTCTGCAACTGAACTCACACCTGCTACCTGCCCCAACCGTCAGATAGACACATGAGTCTTGTGCACCTATCTGGCGGTTTTTTTATTGCTTGGTAGTGGAGCTTTATGTTTAGGATCGGTGAGAACAGAGCGCTCTATGTTCCTATGTTAATGCTGCAAAATCTGGGAAAGGAAGAGCTTGGTACGATCTTCTTGCGGGTGTTCGAAGATCTGGCTGGGCGGGCCACTCTCGACGATACTGCCTTCGTCGAAGAAGAACATGCGGTTGGCTACTGCGCGGGCAAAGCCCATCTCATGGGTGACCACGAGCATGGTCATACCACTTTCCGCCAATCCGACCATAACATCCAGCACCTCCTTGATCATTTCGGGATCCAGAGCGGAGGTGGGTTCGTCGAAGAGCATGATCTTCGGTTGCATGGCCAGGGCTCGGGCAATGGCCACACGTTGCTGTTGGCCGCCCGAAAGTTGGCCGGGATACTTGCTCGCCTGTTCGGGGATACCAACGCGTTCGAGCAATTGCATGGCAACCTCTTCCGCTTTGGACTTCTTCCACTTGCGCACTTGGATCGGCCCCAGTGTCACGTTCTGCAACACAGTCAGGTGCGGGAAGAGATTGAATTGTTGAAACACCATACCCACTTCACGCCGGATCGCGGCGATGTTTCGTACATCGTGGCTCAATTCGATGCCATCAACGATAATGGTACCCTGTTGGTGCTCTTCCAGGCGGTTGATGGTGCGGATAAAGGTCGATTTTCCCGAACCAGAAGGCCCGAAGATGACGATGACCTCGCCCTTGCCCACTTCCATGTCTATGCCGCGCAGGGCGTGAAATTGGCCAAACCATTTATGAACATCTTGGGCAATGATGATAGGTTCACTCATATCAAACTCCGTAATCTAACTGACTTGTGACTATGTTCGGCGATACATTTCATAATCGTTATACCAGCGTTGTGTATACCTGTCTAGCTTTAGCGTTCGCCAACACCCAGAGAGGTCTCGAGCCGTCGGCTACCATAGGACATCGAATAGCTGAACACCCAGTAGACCATGGTGATGAAGATATAGACTTCGAGCTGGCGGCCGATATAGGCGGGATTAGCTAGCACGCCGCGAGCGATGCCCAGCAGGTCGAGCAATCCCACCAGCGCCACCAGGGAGGTATCCTTGAACAGGCCGATGAACTGACCCACCAGCACCGGAATTACGGTGCGCAGCGCCTGTGGCAGGATGATGCGCCTCATCTTCTGGTAACCACTCAGGGCAATAGCGTCGGCAGCCTCGTATTGGCCTCTGGGGATAGACTGCAAGCCACCGCGCACATTTTCAGCGAGATAGGCGGCGGCAAACAAAATGATAGCCACCGCTGCGCGAATCACACGATCCACCGTCATGCCAGAAGGCAGGAAGAAAGGCAGCATCACCTGGCCCATGAAGAGCAGTGTGATGAGGGGCACGCCGCGGATGAATTCGATGTAGATCACACAAAGGGTTTTGACAGCCCGCATTTCCGATTGGCGGCCGAGCGCAAGTAGCACGCCGAGGGGAAATGACAAGACGATACCTACGGCGGCCAATAACAGCGAGAGTAGGAGACCGCCCCACAAATTCGATGGAACAAGGCTGAGGAAACCTTCTTCTCCAAATCCCCGTATGATCAGGATGACCAAGGGGAAATAGAGTAAAAGGGATGTGGTCACAACGCGCTGAAATCGCCTGGGATTTGATCTTCCCAGGAAATAGAAGTGCAGGCCCACTACATCAAGCAGGACGATTAATAGTCCGCCGGTGGGGGCTCCCAAGCCTAGGGCAGCGAGTGCCAGAAATACCGGCACCTCCAGAAGAATCACGCCAGTAATAATGCGTCCCTGTACGAAGACGCCCCATATCAAGCCGGTAAGAGCGGCGAGCAGGTAGACGCATAACCACAAACGCCAAACTTGATCGATAGGGTACTGGCCCTTCATGAACAGAGGGAAATTGTCGACGACAACCGCCCAGTTCGCCACTGAAAAAGCCCAGCGGAAGAAGGCGAATGAGAAGCCGACAGCGATAACCAGCGCTACTACCGTCAGGATAGTATCGGTTATGGAACCGAACAGGTTATTACGCAGCCAGCCCAGGATCGAGTAACGCTGGGTGGGCGGGGGCAGGACTTCCGAGGATGCTCTTGCGGTAGTCATGATTAACGCTCCACCAGGCTAATACGTTTGTTGTACCAATTCATGAACAGCGCCGTCAACAGGCTGATCGATAGATAAACCAGCATCGTGATGCCGATCACCTCGATTGCTCGCCCTGTTTGATTGATGACGGTGCGGCCGATGGCGACCAGGTCAGGGTAGCCGACAGCGACGGCCAGCGACGAGTTTTTTGTCAGGTTCAGATACTGGCTGGTCAACGGTGGTACGATCACGCGCATGGCCTGCGGGAAGATCACCAGACGCAGGACTTGAAAGCCGCTAAGACCAAGTGCTGTGGCAGCTTCTCGTTGCCCTTTGCTTACCGACTGGATACCCGCCCTCACGATTTCGGCGATGAAGGCTGAAGTATACACCGACAGACCCATAAGCAGGGCCATGAACTCCGGCGTAAGCGCTTTCCCCCCCACATAATTTCTTTCCTGCAAGACAGGCAGGGACGGCGTCGTCGGGCGGGGATTGAAGAAAAACCAGCCGACAATGCAGATGACAAAAAAGGTGAGTGGCGACCATAAGATGATGAGCGGCGTCCGTCCAGTTCGCTTCCCTCGTCGATAGAGGATATAGCCGACGAGAACGGCGGCGGCGAGCGCGATCAACACGATCACCAGGTATTGGGCGAAACTGGCCGTGGGCGTGAACCAGGGAATAAAGACGCCGCGATTGGTTAAGAAGAAGGATTGCAGAATTGAAATTGGTTCGGTCGTTGATGGCAGATTGAAAAAGACTGCCCTGGCCAGGAAGAATAAGAGTACAAGCAGGGGAATGTTGCGCAGAAACTCGATGTAGATGCCCGCCAGTTTGTTTATCAACCAGTTGTTAGAGAGACGAGCCACGCCAACGATGACACCCAAGATGGTGGCGAAGATAATGCCGAGGATAGCGACGAGCAAGGTGTTGAGTAAGCCGACAACCAGCGCCCTTATCACGTTGCTGCTACGACTGTAATCGATCAAGGATTCGCCAATGTCAAATCCTGCTGTTAGACGCAGAAAATTGAAGCCTATTGAAAGGCCTTGCGACTGAAGTCCTGATATGAGGTTGCTAATCAAAGCATAAGCCAGCCCGATAACAATCCCAACGACGACAACCTGCCCCAGCACCTGCAATACGCGTTCATCCCGCCAGAATGGTACAGAGCTATGTTCTGTTGTGTTTGGCGCCATAGTCAATTCCCCTGTGAAGACATATCGCAAATAAGGAAGTAATCAGCGAAGAAGGGAAGAGCCTGGCTCTTCCCTTCTTTGCTAATGCGTAATGCTGCTTAGCGTAATGGGGGTGCGTATAGCAGGCCGCCATCAGTCCAACCACTGTTCAATCCGCGTGGCAGATTGATGGGTGTGTCGGGGCCGAGATTGCGGTCGTAGATATCAGCATAGTTACCGACCTGCTTGATCACGTTGTAGGCCCAATCGTCGCTCAGGCCCAGCTTCTGGCCCATCTCACCTTCCTGACCCATCAGCTTACGTACGTTCGGGTCCTCTGAATCGAGGAAGCTATCCACATTGTCCATGTTGATGCCCATCTCTTCGGCGGTGAACGTGGCGAAGACGATCCATTTCACAACGTCAAACCACTGGTCATCGCCGTGGCGCACCATGGGGCCCAGCGGCTCTTTGGAGAGCACAGTTGGTAGGGTTACGTGATCATCGGGTACATCGAAGATGGATTGCCGGGCGACGATGCCGGAGAGATCGGTCGTCCAGGCATCGCAACGGCCTGCCAGATAGGCGTTGGTGGTATCGTCAGCCGTTTCGAATACAACGGGCGTGTAGCTGACGCCGATGGCAGCCATTTGGTCGGCCAGATTCAGTTCGGTGGTCGTTCCCTGCTGCACGCAAATAGCCGTGCCTTCCAGATCCTCCAACGATTCGATGCCGCTGTCTTTGCGCACCTGAATGCCCTGGCCATCGTAGAAGGTTGTAGGGGCGAAGTTGCCTGCTAATTCTGTGTCGCGGGTCAGCGTCCAGGTGGTATTGCGAATTAGGACGTCGATTTCGCCTGCCGAAAGAGCCGTGAAGCGCTCACTGGCGGTCAGGGGACGATATTCGACCGCTTCGGAATCGCCGTAGATGGCGGCTGCAACGGCCCTGCAGTAGTCAACATCGAAACCGGCAAATGAGCCATCTGTCATTAGGAAACCAAATCCAGGCACAGCCTGATTCATGCCACAAACGATCTTGCCACGTTCTTGGACGACATCCAAGGTGCTTTTGGCGTCAGTCTCTTGGGCTTCCGTGTCAGCAGCGGGGGCCGGGCCGGAGGTTTCGGCCGGTTCTTCTGACACTGGTTCTGCGGGCGCAGCGGCGCCACAAGCGGAAACGGCAAGAACAACCATAACCAGTATGGCAAATAAAACTACGAGCTTGCGGGACATTTGCACTTCTCTCCTCTTTGTGAGATTGGGATGGAAAATATGTGAAATCAAGACCCAGGTTATTTGTCTTATATTGCTAACAAATAATCGGGCCTTGTTGATACCCGTTGTAACTATAAGGTTTTATTGCGAGATTGCAGACCTGTGATCGTCTACACAGCCCTCGAACACTGATCAGGACAAAACCTATACGCGTCGCTGTCAGTATTACAAAAAACTACCATGGGCATGCCGATCTGTCAAATGATCCCACAACTCAGTTTACACCTCGTTAGCAGCCCCAAAGTGGGTCGCCGCTTCGTCAATCGCCAATCGAAGCGTGCCGCCCCTCGACTTGCTCTTGGACCTGTTTCAAGAAATGGGCCGGTTCTGTGAAGCCGCCGGCGATGATGTATTGCACAGACTGCATCGTAGGATTGGTTACCCAGAAGTCTGATCCCTCGGGCAGTGCGACAGCCGATCCAGCAAGGCAAGTCGCATCACTTACCCCCCTGCTTTCAAATTGAACCCGCCCGCTAATGACAAACAATATCTCCTCTCGGCCTTTACCCGGACGCATGCGCCTGCCCGTTTCACGTGGCGCCAGCACACCATAAATCATGTATGTTGTCAGCGTGCCAGATTCCTTGGGCCCGAGGGCGATCTCGCCACTTGTATCCACACGATTCGATAAATCGATCACTTTCATATTCGCGGATTCCTCGATCAGGTGAGGCTGAGATTGGCGACAACGTCCATCGCCAGTTCAGTGCCATTGACTTCATGCACGTGGTGATGGCCGGCCGCGCCAATCATGGCAGCGTTGTCCGTACACAGGTATAAAGGTGGGATTGAAACCGGAAGGTGGGAGCGTTCGTACACGGTTTTTCGTAAGAGTGCATTGGCCGAGACGCCACCGCAGACGCAGATCTCAGTAGCGCCCACGCTCTCAGCCGCCCTGATTGATTTCTCGACCAGGACATCGATCACCGCTATTTGGAAAGAAGCGGCCATGTCGAACACTGCCTCAGGGGGAAGATTTTCTCCTGCTGTGAGGCGGCGGCTATCCGTGGCCTTCCCCCCTTCGATCTGTTGCACGGCTCGCAGTACAGCGGTTTTGAGACCACTGAAGCTGAAATCGTGTGAACCCGGCAACCAGGCTCGGGGGAATCGATATGCAGTCGGGTTACCCCGAACAGCGGCACTTTGCAGGGCTGGGCCTCCAGGATAGCCCAAGCCCAACAAACGGGCAACCTTGTCGAACGCTTCGCCCGCTGCATCGTCGATGGTGCCACCCAAGCGCTCATAGCGGCCATGATTAACCATCACAATCAGTTCCGTGTGTCCACCGCTGACGATAAGGACAAGCAGGGGAAAGCGTTTAACCGCTGAGTTGCCCTCAGCTTCAATCCAATTGGAGTAGATATGCCCTTCCAGGTGATTGACGCCGATCAAGGGGAGGTCACGGGCCCAGGCCATGCCTTTGGCAGCGTTGACCCCCACCAACAGAGATCCCGCCAACCCCGGGCCCCGCGTCACGGCAATGGCGGATAAATCCGGCCAGCCTGTATTCGCCTCGTGCAATGCCTGCTCGACCACTGGCAGGATGGCAAGTACATGTTGTCGTGAGGCAACTTCTGGGAAAACACCGCCATATTGGCGATGCAAATCGATCTGTGAGGCAACCACATTGCTCCGCACAGTTCGGCCATCATCAACCACCGCTGCAGCCGTCTCGTCGCAGGAAGTTTCGATGCCGAGGATCGTGGTCATGACGGTGTTTTCGGCGTACTCTGGCGGTACCTGCGTAATTGTTCCAATTCGTAGTGAACGCGTGTTCCGTTATCGGGTAACGCCTGCGGCTGCTGCAACGCTATCACGAAAAAGCCCTCCGCTTCAGCGAAATCACCCCTGCGGTAAAGCAAGCGGCCAAGGCTGGCTGCTGCTGTAGCATTATGGGGATGCTGGCGCAACTCCCAACGTAAGCGTTCTTCTTGTTCGGGCGAGGCGCGTGTTGGACTCAGAGCAATGCCGATATCAAAGAGGTGTCGATTATCTTCGTGCCCGGCGCGGTAGCGCACCACAGCATGTGCGCGGGGCAGAATGATGTCAAGCTTGCGCACGATTTGGCAACGCAACTCGCAATCTATCTCCTCCGTTCTTTCCAAAACGACGTGGAAGGATTGTTGTGGTTGCAGGACCATACCCAGGTCCTTCACTTTTTCACCCATTCGCAGATCATCGAGTAGCAAAGGATATGGGCTGAGATTTGTGATCTCCAGCCGCCTGCCGTTTTGCTCCAATCGTACCTCTGTTTCCACACGCGGGTGCTCCTCCCGACCCAGGTAGAGGACGCGGGCGCTGGGATAGAGCACATCACTGAGGAGCAAGAAGCGTTTGGAATAGGCCTGAAGCGTACCGATGCGCTCGAACAAGCTGTCTTGGACAACAAGCTGGCACACCATTCGCTGGCCTAAGTTGCCTTCTAACAAAGGGTCATGGCGATTGCCCACGTACCCGACCAGATAACGGTTTCCGGACATATCGTTGTGCCCGGCCCCTTCGATTTCAACCGCCAGGGGCACTTGCTCCCGATCTGTGAGTATGGCAATACCTTGTTCGATGGTATCGAGCAGGTCCTGCCACCGGGTGTGGAGGCGTCGCCCGTTTTCAGGTCGTAGATCGGTTTCTCGCCGTTTACGCTCCTCGGGGCCCATGCCCTCGACATCACGATAGAGCGCCTGTAAGGCATCGTATTCGACAGCATAATGGATATAGCTTGCTTCGGCCGGCGGCACATTACCTGAACCGGCGGTGGGAAAGCGGATTTCAAAACCAGAGGTTGTCAGGTGCAATATGCCCGACCAGATGCGGCCATTTCGGCGCTCGACCGTAACGAAATAGCCCTCGAAGGCGTGCAGGGTACGGTCCTGTTTGCGTCGCCGCCCGAAAGCCGCCGTCAGTAGCAGAATGGCCAGCAGCAGGGCGAGCATCAAGATCGTCAGCAATAACAGATTGAGCAGGGTGGCCATCACGAGATTATTCGGGTTTGTCAGAGAGGTGGGGATAGGGTTCGAGGAATTCGATAAGGACACCGTGGGCTGACTTCGGATGCAGGAAAATGCCATGGCCCTCGGCGGCTTCGATAGGCGTTTCGTTGATGATCTGAACGTCACGGCTGGCCAACGATTCCAGGCTTTGTTCTATATCCTCCACTTCGAGGCAGATGTGATGCAGTCCTTCGCCGCGCTTGGCCAAGTACTTAGCCACACCCGAATCCTCGCTGGTGGGCATGATCAATTCGATCATGCTTTCACCCGCGGGCAGAAAAGCGATCTCCACCTCCTGTTCGGGCATGTGCAGACGCTTTCTGAGCGTGAGGCCGATACGATCCTGGTAAGATCGAATGGCGTCATCGAGATCGGCGACGACGATGGCGATGTGGTTGATTCGTGTGATCATAGATGGTGATTCGAATGTCGACAGATGATTCTTGATAAACGGTTCGCATTCAGGTGTCAGATGAAAATGATAGCATACTTTTTTGAGAATAAAGAGTATTCGTAGTGCGTGGTATGTTCAAGGCTATTTTGACTGAACGAATCCGCCGTACAGAGTAAAGGTTCTCCTTTAGTACTCGAGGCATAGCTCCTCCGTATCGAATAGGGAATGTCAATATTCAGGGGAACGACCGGCAAGTCAGATTTTTAGAAGAACACAAGATTCGTGTACACTTAAAGGACTATGAAGAAGAATATCACTTTAACTGCAGATGAAGCAATCGTTCAGCAAGCGCGCCGGCGTGCTGTTGCAGAGAGCACAACTCTTAACGCGCTATTCCGTGGCTGGTTAGAGCGGTATGTACAGCAACCTGTCGCTTCTGATCGATATACGGTCATCATGGAACATCTGGATCATGTCCAGGCTGGGCGCGTTTTTACTCGAGACGAGATGAATGAACGTCGCTGACAAACCTGGGATGCATTTCCTCGACACCAATATCTTTGTGTACACATTTGATGGTACGGCCCCTGCTAAGCAAGAGATAGCAAGGGCGCTGATCCAGAACGCGCTGAGGACACAACGTGGTGTCATAAGCAGTCAGATCGTACAGGAGTTTCTCAACGTTGCGCTGCGGAAGTTCGCAAGACCGATGACCACCTCGGATGCACGCCAATATATGAGTGCTGTCCTACTGCCACTATGTCAACATTACCCATCGTTGGCATTCTATGATCTGGCGCTCTTGATCAAAGAGGAGACAGGATATTCTTTCTATGATACCTTGGTTGTCACTGCTGCTATCGAGTTAGGATGCCATGCGTTGATTACGGAAGACATGGAGGGCGGTCGCACGATTCGCGGCGTTACGATAGTCAATCCCTTTGCGGATGTTTCATAGCTTGTGGATAAGGTAACCACATCTAGTGTGTGAACTCAATCAAAAACCAGGCAGTCGTTGAGTAACCAACAGAATGAGGACGTCCTCTTTCTCATAGTACTAATGCTGAACTGAAGACGAACTGTCATGGATTCGTTGAGATATCTGAAAGCTCTTTTCTCTGGTCCTGTGGCGTCAAGATGCCAACCATTTCGCCTACTCATCTGGAACCACAAATAACTCAAGCTCCAGATCCAGGCCATCGCCGGATTCATTCAATATCCGCTGCAGATCGAGCTTGACGAATTTACCCTCAGCCTTCACGGCAACGGTGCCATCGGTCGTGATCAATTCGCCCTTTGCCTCAAAGTAGCGCCGCTTTTCAAATGTGATGCGCCCGACCACCGTCAATACCTCGCCCAGGGGAACGGGGGCCTTGTAGCGCACATGTAACTCGGCGGTCACGCCCCAGGTTTTAGCATCACCCCACACGGCGCGGCCCAAGGTCTCGTCGAGCATGGCGGAGATGATGCCACCATGCACGCGCCCGGGATAGCCCTGATGGCTCTCATCCGGCAAGAAGCGTCCCACGCAGGTATTGTCATCGACCTGGTAGAAATGCGCGTGCAAGCCCGAGGGATTTTCGAGACCGCACACAAAGCACATGCGGGAATTGAACTGCTTTTCGGCGGTGTCTTGATTGATGTGATCGTATGGTGTAGGCATAGGTAAAGATGGGTTGTGAATGAGTAATAGTCTAGCGATAGTTCCCAGACTGCGCTGAGAAAATCAGGCCCCGCTGGGGCAAGTAGCAAGTAGCAAGTAGCAGGTCGCAGGTGCGAGTTCGGTTGCAGACAAAGTGTTGAACTTGCCACTTGCTACATGCCACTTGCCACAAGCATCGACAAAAAGTCGTCGATCATTTTTCGTAAGCGTCAAATGCGAATAGGTCATTGTAGAAGGGCCATGATTGCAGATGGGCGCTTTTCGAAGAAGACGCTTGCAGCTTGCAGCCAGTTGCTACGTAACGTTCTGTAGCGCGTCCAACCCCAAAAGCATCCCCACCGCAGTGGCCGACT
The DNA here is from genome assembly GCA_024224665.1 of Chloroflexota bacterium. Classification (GTDB taxonomy): domain Bacteria; phylum Chloroflexota; class Anaerolineae; order J102; family J102; genus PIVW01. The sequence continues at coordinate 11,859 of JAAENG010000125.1, forward strand.
CTCCCACCTGTCCGGCTAATAGCGCCCGCCGCAGTGCGGCCGCTGTCATCAACCCCGGTATGACGGTGGCGAGATCTCCGGCGTCAGGCTCCGCCACTTTGCGCAGCCCCTGTGCCAGGTAATGATATCCCAGGCTCATGCCACGGTTGCCGTCGTCATGGAACTGGCCCAAAAGCCGCCATTCGGAGGCCTCATAGCCGCTTTCTTCGAGCAGTTCACGTTTGGCGCCTTCTAGTGCACTTTCACCGGGTTCGATAAATCCAGCAGGCAGTTTCAGCACCACCCGGCCTGGGCCATGTTTGTATTCCTCGATCGTTACAACCATGCCATTTTCAGTCAGTGCGAACACCGATGTATAAGGGGGCGCATCTGCTTTGAGATAGCCCTCGACCACACGGCCATCAGGCAATTGCACATCCTGTTCGATCAGACGCAGCCAGGGTTGGCGATCGACTAACGTCTGCTCGCGTAAAACCGTCCAGCGTTCGTCACTCATGGCTTAGCTCCTAAACCGAAATCGGCGCCTGGTATTCGCCGAACACGCCGCGCAACACCCCGCAGATCTCGCCTAAGGTCACGTAGGCCTGCACCGCTTCGACGAAGAGGGGCATGAGGGGGGCATTAGCGTCACGTGCCGCCTGCTCGATCTGGCCGAGTAATTCGGACACACGTGTGTTGTCGCGCCGCTCACGCAGGCTCTGTACGCCGGCGATCTGCGCTTGCTGCACTGCCTCATCGATACGCAGGATATCGGGTGTGCTTGGCGACTCGACCTGGAAGCGATTCACCCCCACCACGACGTCCTCTCCCGACTCGATGGCCTGCTGGGCGCGATAGGCGGCATTCTGTATCTCGCCTTGGATGTAACCTTGCTCGACCGCCTTCACCGCCCCCCCCATCGTCTCGATCTTATCGATGTAGTCTGCTGCCCGCTCTTCGATCTCATCGGTGAGATACTCGATGTAATAGGAACCGGCCAGTGGGTCTACCGTATCGGCGATACCTGATTCGTATGCCAGGACTTGCTGGGTGCGTAATGCCACCTGCACTGCCGTCTGTGTAGGCAGCGAGAGTGCTTCATCCATGGAATTGGTGTGCAGGCTCTGTGTCCCACCCAACACCGCCGCAAGCGCTTGTACTGCCACCCGCACGATGTTGTTTTCGACCTGCTGTGCCGTCAGTGTGGAACCGCCCGTCTGCGTATGGAAGCGCAAACTCCAGGAACGCGCTCTCCTGGCGCCGAATCGATCCCGCATGATGGTGGCCCACAGGCGGCGCGCTGCCCGGAATTTGGCGATCTCCTCTAGGAAGTTGTTGTGAGCGTTGAAGAAGAAGGAAAGCTGGCCGGCGAATTGGTCGATATCCAGACCGGCGTCGAGAGCGGCGCGCACATAGGCCATGCCGTCGGCCAGGGTAAAGGCCACTTCTTGCACAGCTGTGCTCCCCGCCTCACGGATGTGGTAACCACTGATGCTGATGGTGTTCCACCTGGGCACCTGCTCGCCACAATAATGGAAGAGATCGGTAATCAGGCGCATGGAATGGCCGGGTGGGAAGATATACGTGCCCCGGGCAATATATTCTTTGAGGATGTCGTTCTGTACGGTACCACGTAGCTGATCGGGCGCCACACCCTGTTTTTTTGCCACACCGATGACCATAGCCAGCAAAATGGCCGCGGGCGCATTGATGGTCATGCTGACCGAGACCTCGTCCAAAGGGATACCCGCCAGCAGCATTTCCATATCGGCCATCGAGGAGATAGCAACGCCCACTTTGCCGACCTCCCCCAATGCCATGGGATCGTCGGCGTCGTAACCGATTTGGGTAGGAAGATCAAAGGCGACCGAGAGTCCGGTCTGGCCGTGGCCGATCAGGTATTTGTAGCGCTCGTTGCTTTCGGCAGCCGTACCGAATCCTGCATACTGGCGCATAGTCCAATACCGGCTACGATACATGGTCGGCTGGACACCACGAGTGAAGGGATACTGGCCTGGATATCCGAGCTGTTCGAGATAAGCCTTGCTCGTGGATTCGTCGGGTTGGTATAGCCTGTCGATGGGGATACCAGATGGCGTTTCAAAGACTGCTCTTCGTTCGGGATATCGTGAGATGACACGATCTAGAGTCGTCGTTTCCCAACGGGCCAGAGCATCAATGAGGGTTGGGTTGGTTTTTGTTGACATAATGATGTGATTGTTGAATACCGGGCCGATGGTTGCGATGTGGGATTGTTCAGGCGATGACGATCAACTCTGCACCTTGTTCGATGCTTTCTCCGGCCTTTACACGTACGTGCTTGACAACACCTTCACGTGGGGCCCGGATTTCGTTCTCCATCTTCATCGCTTCCAAAATCATGAGAGGTTGATCGGCTTCGATCTCATTTCCTCCTTGTACAAGCACTCGCACCACCAATCCGGGGATGGGCGCCTTGATCGAGAATTCACCGCTGGGCGCGGCCAGACTGCCATCTCGGTTTGCGAGCCGAAGCTGCCGTTCGTCCGCCACTTTTACATCGAAAAGGCGTCCGCCCAGCATGACATGATAACCAAAACTGGCCTCGTCGACCACGATCTCTGAAGACTGGTTGTCGATCAGGAGGGAATAGAGGCCAAGTGGCCCGACCTGCAGGAGGTCGGCGCGCACCGGTTCGCCATCGACAAGGATGACCCCATCATCTTCGATGATGATCTCGTAGGTCGTGTCGCCAACTTGGGCTTGATACTTCATAATAGTGAAGATTATGACAACAGCGGGCGCATGCCGCCGAGGAGTGCGGAGCGTCGCCAGGTGCTCTGGCCATGTTCCAGTTCTTCGCCATGGCTGATATTGATCGAGCGTACACCACCTTCGTGATGTAGCATAGCCCCGACGATGGCGGCAAGTCGTTTCTGTTCTTCGATGTTCTGTACGGGAGGCGCCGTGTGTGATTCTAAAAACCTGGTGTCGAACTGACCCCATTGGAATCTAGGCGTATCCATTAGAGACAAGTGGAAGGGAACGGAGCTTTTTATGCCGGCAATGCGATATTCGCTCAGTGCCCGGCGCATGCGCAGTATGGCTTCTGCGCGTGATTCTCCGTAAGCGACGAGTTTTGCGATCATCGGATCGTAGAACAGCGAGACTTCGATACCTTCGTAGATGCCCGATTCCATGCGAATGCCGGGGCCTGTGGGCTCGCGCAGCGAGACGATGGTACCGCCCGAGGGCATAAAGTTGTTCTCGGGATCTTCGGCCGTGATCCGACATTCAATCGCCCAGCCCTTCATACGGATATCTTCCTGCTTTAGACGCAGACGCCGGCCATTGGCAATCGAGATCATCTCTTTGACGATATCTACGCCTGTGACCAATTCCGTAACGGGGTGTTCGACCTGCAAGCGAGTGTTCATCTCAAGGAAGTAAAATTGCCCCTCTTTATCCAGTAAAAATTCGATGGTGCCGGCCGAGACATAGTTTACAGCATGGGCCGCTGCTACGGCGATAGCTCCCATTTTCTCTCGTAGATCTTGGTCAACTGCCACGGATGGTGATTCCTCGACCAGCTTCTGGTGCCTGCGCTGAATCGAGCATTCACGCTCGCCCAGATGGATGACATTGCCATGGCTATCTGCGAGGATTTGGATCTCGACATGGCGGGCGGATTCGATTGCTTTTTCCAGATAAATGCTGTCATCGCCAAAGGCCGCCAGTGATTCGCGCCTCGCCGCGCCCAATCCTGATTGCAGTTCAGCCGGTTCTGTAACCAGGCGCATGCCCTTTCCGCCACCTCCGGCGCTGGCTTTGACCAGTACCGGATAGCCCAATTTCTCGGCCGCGTCGAATAGATCATCGTCGTGCAGGTCGCGTGCTGTGCCTGGCACCAGAGGGACATCAGCCTTGGCAACCGTCGCTCGAGCTGTGATCTTATCCCCCATTGCTGCGATGGCCTCAGGGCTGGGACCGATAAAGGTAACGCCTGCATCGCCGCAAGCTGCGGCGAAACCGGCATTCTCGGACAGGAAACCGTAACCGGGATGGATGGCGTCAGAGCCTGAGCGCCGCGCCACATCGATGATCTTATCTGCGCGTAGATAGCTGTCTCGGGCCGGAGACGGACCGATGTAGTAGGCTTCGTCGGCGTAACGTACATGCAGGGCCGTGCGGTCGGCATCAGAGTAGACGGCCACGGTGTTGATCCCGCGTTCCTGGCAGGCACGGATGATGCGTACGGCGATTTCACCTCGATTGGCGATGAGGACTTTTCTGAACATGACAATGTGTTGAGATTGGCGATTGCTAAATTAGAGAATGGTGCTTGGCACAGCGCTTTGAATTTCTAACTCAAAATGCTCGACAGCTTTTAGTCGATGTGTGTGGCAGGTGGCACGTTGCAAGTGGCAAGTTCAACCTTGTTTGCAACCGCACTCGCACCTGCTACCTGCTACCTGCTACCTGCTACCTGCTACCTGCGACCTGCTACCT
>JAAENG010000126.1 GCA_024224665.1 Chloroflexota bacterium
CCTTCCCCAAACGTGCCACTCATACCGCCCAGACCAGCCCAAATATCATCTGCCTTCATCCAACTTGGTCCCTGATCTGTGAGAGGATAAGATATCTTTTCTCGTTCGACAAATAGCACCTCCGGCGAATCAGCTGTCATTGCTGCTTCCGCTGCAGTCATTTCTGCGGCGAACCCATTTAAGGTAATACGATATTCATAGGTGATATCGAGTGATCGCCCAAGCGATGTTTCTACGTCAGCAATTGCATCGGCTCGTTGCGCGTCCAGGTAGTTTAGGTAAGCTTTGCTGGGGGGGGAATCAACTTGTAGTTTGGCTTGCTCAGGCGCGGCGGGAATTGTCGGAGCAAGGCCGACGATGTCCCCACGGTAACTGGCTAATGGTTGATCCTGCAAGACGACAATATAGGTCGACAACTCGCTTTTTGCAGGAATGACATCTGTTTGGGCTAACAATACCTGTGGATCTGCTTGTGCTGAGACATCCGTTGTACCAAGTGCTGAGATGATCAACAACAGCAATAACCGGTAAGCAAGTTTGTTCATGTGTAGGGTTACTCCGCAAATGCGCGTTGTGTGTGTTAATGGTCCAGGTCGAGCCTGCTCGGCATTGGTCTCGTGTAGACCGGTCAATCAGTACACCGGAAAACCAGGCAGGCTGCGGCAGGCGACGTTTGTTCTGGTCTACAGGTCTCCCAGGTTACACAAAGAGTGATAGTGGTCATCATCTCCGCCATAGCGAGTAATTCGGTTGTGGCTGCTTTGCCACGACATGAGTTGATATTCTGAACACAGTCAACACCAACAGGGGTCTAATAGAAAGAACAAATATAGTTACTCTTGATAGTACATTAACTTAAACGATAGCATTTTGCAAGGTTACATATGAAGAATATGAGCCTGAATTTCTATCTGTCGTGTAGGTATCGTCTGCCATCCTATACCTGGGACTTCAATGATAGAAACTTGTAACATGTGTGTGCGAATGAGAACGCCTTTTGACAGCGGCATTTCGAGGAGGTATAGTCATAGGCTCCATATGTCGCTGATGACATAGCGTCACTGTTTTCATGAACGAATTCATTGCAGTCGATCCGATGAGGTGATGTTATCATGCATGCTCCGACCCCCGGACTCCCCACGTTCGATTATCTTAAACCCACGTCACTTGCTGAAGCCAGCCGGTTTTTGGCCGAACACGAGGGGGAAGCGCGTCCGTTTATGGGAGGGACCGACACATTCGTGCGGATGCGCGACGGCGTGTGGAAAGAGAAATTCATCGTCGATGTCAAAGATCTGGAGGGGATGAAAGGGATTTCTTACAACCACGATTCCGGTCTATCGATCGGGGCAGCGGTAAATATGAACCGCGTTGTCAGTTCTCCTGAGGTGAATGCGCATTATCCTGTGCTGGCCGAAGCAGCGCATGCCGTAGCCAGCTATCAGTTACGTACTCGGGCGACAGTCGTTGGAAATATCTGTAACGCATCGCCTGCAGGAGACACGATAGGTGCTGCGTTGGTGCTGCATGGGGCATTGCGCGTCCATGGTGTGGGCGGTATGCGTTTGCAGCCTCTGAGTTCGTTCTTCCTGGGGCCCGGCAAGACAGTCTTAAAAGCGGGTGATATCGCCACAGCACTGGTCATCCCCCCGCCACCAAGAGGTTATGCAGCCAAATACATAAAGTTGGGGCGCAATGCCCTTGGTGATCTGGCCATCGTTGGCGTAACTGTCTTGGGTTATCCTGACGAACGAACACCTTCAGGATTTCGCTTTCGGCTGGCGCTGGCGTCGGTGGCGCCGGTACCGTTCGTGCCAACGCAGGCCGAACTCATCCTTTTTGCATACCCCATCACCGAAGCTGTTATCGACAAGGCGGCACATGCTGCCATGGAAGCTTGCAATCCCATCGACGACGTACGCGCCAGTGCACGCTATCGGCGCTACATGGTCAGAAATCTAACCAAGAAAGGGCTGACTGCTGTTTGGCATAGCATCAAACAACAGTGATTTAGGCTTGCTGATAGCTCCCTTCCAGGGGGCAACCTCTTTCTCACCGAGATCTTTTGCAAACACCTATGGAGGTTTGCATGGCTTTTCATAGAATAACGGTTGATGTCAATGGGCAATCGCAGGTGGTTGACATTACATCGAACATGACATTACTGGAGATGTTACGCGAGAAGCTGACGTTGACCGGTACCAAAAATGGTTGTGCTGCCGGTGAGTGTGGCGCCTGCACGGTGATGATGAATGGTGCGCCGGTGAATAGTTGCATGGTTCTAGCCGTCGAATGCGAAGATGCTGAGATCTCAACTGTGGAAAGCCTCGCGCATGGCGGCCAACTGGATGCGGTGCAACAAGCCATCATCGAACAGGGAGGCGTGCAGTGTGGATTCTGTACGCCCGGAGTGCTCATCTCTTCTCGGGCCCTGATAGACCGCAATCCCGAACCCGGTGACGGCGAGATACGGGATGCGCTGATTGGCAATCTCTGCCGCTGCACAGGCTATTTGCGGATTATCGACGCAGTGAAGGAAGCGGCCAGGGCGAATTGACCCGGCACAGGATAACGGAGCCACCTATGTTGAAAACAATGAACGCAGAAAAAACGCCCGATCTGATTGGCAAAGATCTGCCGCGCCTCGATGCCCACGAGAAAGTGACCGGGACGGCTGTCTTCGCCGATGATATCGAATTCGGTTCGGGCTTGCTCTACGCCAGAATCAAGCGCAGCCCTCATCCTCATGCCTTGATCAAATCCATCGATACCGCCCAAGCCGAAGCCCTGACTGGTGTCAAGGCGGTGGTTACCGGAGCCGATTATCCCGGCTACATCGGCCTGTATTTGCAGGATCGCCACATTTTCTGTCGTGACCGCGTTCGTTATGTGGGCGAGGCCGTCGCCGGTGTGGCTGCCATCAGTGAAGAGATCGCTGAACAGGCTGTTGCTCTGATTCAAGTAGAGTATGAATTGTTGGAGCCGGTGTTCGATGCCGAACAAGGGGCTGGATCTGATGCGCCGCTGCTTCACCCAGATCTGGGGAGCTACAAAGCGGCAAGCTTCATCCACCCCAAACCTGGGACCAATATATCCAATCATTTCAAAATCCGTAAAGGGGATATCGATAGTGCCTGGGGTTCGTGCGCGCAGATCGTCGAGCGCAACTATCGTATCCCTCATGTCCAGCATGTGCCTATCGAGACGCACGTGGCAGTTGCCAAAATGGACGAAACGGGTGAGGTGACTCTGTGGGGAAGTTCGCAATCTCCCTTTGCGCAGCGCAACCTCATTGCCAAAGCTCTGGGTATCTCTCAGAGCAAAGTCCGAGTAATAGCACCTTATGTAGGGGGTGGATTTGGCTGCAAGGCGGGCGTCAGCATGGAGGCTCTGGCAGTTGCCGTTGCGGCCAAAGTCAAGGGGCGGGCGGTCAAATTGCGCCTGACCCGTGAAGAGGAGTTTTACACGACCTTTGTGCGTCAGGGACTGATCTCAAGAATCAAAATCGGATGTGGCGAACAGGGCAAACTCCTGGCCATGAAGAACACGTTTTTCTGGGATGGTGGCGCTTCGACTGAATATGGGGTCAACATCGCTCGCGCGGCCGGTTACAGCAGCAGTGGCCCTTACGAAGTGCCCAATGTCATGACTGATAGCTATTGTGTTTACACCAATCACCCGGTGGGCGGGGCGTTTCGTGGCTTTGGCATGCCTGAGATGCACGCCGGCTTGGAGCAATGCATCAATGAGCTGGCCGAAGCAATCGGCATGGATGCGGTTGAGTTTCGCCGCCTTAACTGCGTGAGAGAGGGCAGCGTACTGGTCACGGGCAGCGCCATGCATCCGACCGGTTTATCTGACTGTATCGACCAGGTGGCAAATGCTATTGATTGGGATCGAAAATCGGCCGCCAGCGCTTCCCACAAACGGCGGGGTAAAGGGTTTGCGATCATGTGGAAAGCACCGGCTATGCCCCCCAATGCTGGCTCAAGCGCCTGGCTCGAACTCAACGAAGATGCGTCCGTCACCATCGGCCTGGGGGGTCAGGAGATCGGCCAGGGCACGTTTAGTGTTATGGCCCAGATGGCTGCTGCCAAGCTTGGCGTGCCCTACGACTGGGTGCATGTAGCCAAGCCAATCGATACTCAATATAGCCCCTATGAATGGCAAACGGTTGCCAGCCGCCTGACCTGGAGCATGGGCAACGCCGTGGCCAATGCCGCTAGCGATGCCCGCCAGCAGATTCTTGATATGGTGGCTGAAGTTTGGGAAGAGGATCCCGAGGACCTGGATATCGTTGAGGGTGAAGTCATTTCTTACAAAAGTGAGGAATCGATCTCTCTCAAAGACATGGTCGTCTATGGGCTGCCCAAGCCGGATGGCAGTGGCTGGTTGGGGGGACCGATTGTGGGGCGGGGTAAGTTTATGCCCACGTATGTCACGGGCCTGGACCCAGAAACCGGGCAAGGTGATCGGGCGGTCGTTCACTACACGACGGGGGCCCAAGCGGTGGAGGTGGAGGTCGATCTGGAGACAGGTCGTGTGGAGGTCCTGCGGGGAGCAGCAGCCTTCGATGCGGGCAAGGCGATCAATCCGGCATTGGTCGAGGCTCAGATCGAGGGCGGTTTCGTGCAGGGGATCAGCACAGCCCTGTTTGAGGGTCTTCAGCTTAAAAACGGCGTGTTGCAAAACCCCAGTTTTGTCGACTATCGTATCGCCACCACTGCCGATGTGCCGGCTGAGATCAAATCACTCATCGTCGAGGTACCGCAAGATGATGGCCCTTGGGGTGCGCGCGGCGTAGGCGAGCACCCCATGGTGCCCACCATACCGGCCATTGCCAACGCCATTTATAGCGCCATCGCTGTGCGGGTGGCGGAACCACCTTTTACGGCCGAGAAGGTTTACCTGGCGATGGTTGATGCGGGCGTAGTCGAATGATACGAACCGCACAGCTACTTGCGCCACGATGAGCTAATCAAGGTCCCACGCGATCTGACGGTCTCTCCAAAACGGGTTATCGGGCCACCTCGTCTATTCGGTGGTATGAGTAGCGGTTTTGGAGATAGCTATCGAACTCTGAAACCACCTCTGATGCATATTCAGCCACAGCGTCGCTATCACCTTGCAGAGCACGGGATATGACTGCTGCAGCGGTAATACCTGAACGCATGGCCTTGGCGATACCCGTCGACGAGAGGGGATCAAATGCCATAGCAGCATCACCTACGGCCAGCCATCCTTCTCCTGCTATGGAGTTCATACACCAAAGAGAAAAAGTCGCACACCAGCGAGGCCAGGCGGGAGTATCTAAAGTAGACGAGCGATAAATTCTGCATGTGCTTCCAGGCCAGTCAGATACTTGAGAGAGTGACGTCGAAAGCGTCGGCCATCGGAAAAGGTGGACAGATGAGAGCGAATACGCTGACGCTCGTGCCGCCATTCTGCCAGAGAGATACGTTGGAAGGATTGTACTAGTTCGTGCAGGTTAGGCACGATATCAAAGAGCAACCAGGCTCCCTGTTCATGTAGGCGCTGTCTGGCGTGGTAGGGGCCGGAAGTGAGGAGTGTTTGACGACGCACTCGTGCGAAGAGGGATTCGGTATCGTTGTTGGTGCGAGGCAAACCGGGGATGTCATAGCAGTGGAAGAGTCCGAGAGCATAGCGCTTGGTCAAGTTGTGAAGGTGGCGGCGAAAGCTAGTCAAAGTAGAATCGAGGTCAGAACGCCGTTGCAATTGTAGCAGGTAGGCGTGCAATTGTGCCTGCACAGTGGAAGAGAGGGTTGATTCCGTCAATTGTGCCTCTGCTATAGGTGGTGGCGCATCCAAGATGTCACTGATGTCCAGAAGCCAGGAAAAGGCTTCGGCGAGGGCCGTGTACTCGATCTCGAAAGTTGACAGAGCCTCACGAATGGCATCAGAGAAGCAGAGTAAGCGAGGCTCATCAGGCAGGAAGGAAAGGCTGATTTCCAGGGAACTGAGGAGTAGCAACAGGTCAGCATAGAGACGCAAGCCGGCCAAGCGAAATGGTTTGCGTCCACTGCGAGCGAGA
>JAAENG010000127.1 GCA_024224665.1 Chloroflexota bacterium
GCAGATATGGCCACCAGCGACCCCGTACGCACATCACCAGCGGGATGAGCCCCATCATCAGGCCGAGGTCGTACACGCCGTCGATCCATTCGAACTTGCTGAACTCGACCAACACAAGGAGGGGCAGGTGCACCGCCAGTAACAGGCCGATCAGCCAGCCGGGCAGGGGGCTGATATCGGGCTCGGATGAGACGGCGACGAGACGGCGGTTCAGCCACAGGCCAAGGCCAAGCACCGCGCCCATCACCGTGCCGAAGGTGGTCTCCATGATGTTCCACCAGTTGAAATACTGGGTGATTGATTCCATGAAATGTTTCTTCTGCCTCCAACTGGAATCATAACGGAGTGTCAGGGTTTCAGGTTGAATGCCTGTTAAATCAATTGGTCGAGTTGAAAGTGAGGCGTCGAACTTGGCGCCTGACTTGTCGTTGAACTTGTCCGAATCGGCTATCGCAATGACGCCGGTGCCTTTGGAGAACCGGTCTCGACCCTGGCCAGCTGTCGCATTCCATGAAGCCGGATCCACAAAAGTCCAACCATCAAACTCATCAATCGTTTCGTGGTTTGTTTGAAGCTCGTCAATAACCTTGTGATCTATTTTTGGACCGTGACCATCGCCGCGAGTCATCGTCCATCCACTTGGCAGGCTTGCTGTCCAGTCGGTGCCATCACCCCCGGATTCACTCTCGGAAACAAACGGTCCCAAGTCCAAGCTATCGAAATTTTCGGCGAACAAAGACTGCTGCTCACTGGCGATCTCAATGTTGTCGATGGACCACCACCAGCTGTTGTGTCCCTGATGATCCCAAGTGATGACCATGCTCTTGGCGCCCTCGGGATTGTTTAGGGGAAACTCCCTCGCCTCATCGTATTGAGTCGGGGCCTTCGCGTTGAGTTCCACCAAAGACACAGGTTTTATTCCATCGTAGGACACGGTTATTTTACCCTGTTGCGTTCTGTTCCATCCATGGTTGGCCTGTAGCGATTGGCCAAGCGGAAAACCGAGCGCACCCCCGAGTATTCCCCACAGCGCGAGGTTTCGGGCTAGCCGATCGCCCTTGGCCAAGGTGGCGTACAGGATGCCGGTGAGCAGCGCACACCACAGGCCCCCCCAGATTTCAGGGCGTGACTTAAATTCAACGCCCGGTTCCCATTTCCAGTGGTCGGAAAAATATAGGAACGGCAGCCGTTTGTTTTCCGGATCGTGCGGCGAGTTGAACAGCCACCATCCCACCACGACGGCAGTGAGCATGCCCAAAACCAGCAGAAACATCTCGAATGGCCGGTAGCGTTTACCGCCCAGACCCAGACCGAGAGAGACGCCGGCAACCCCGATCCACACGCCGCCCTTGATGGCGAGGCCGAGCATGCCCCAGCGCAGGGCCGCCCAATTGCC
>JAAENG010000128.1 GCA_024224665.1 Chloroflexota bacterium
CGAATGCCAGCATCAGAGCACCCAGCGTGGTCACAACCAGCCCGATTTGTAGATTCGAAGAAGGACCACCCTCGGCCTCACGTCGTGCCATGGTGGTAATGCCCATGATGTAGACACCAAAACCAACAGCGATCCCCAGTAAGTATTTCTCAAACAGTGGAGTGCCCATCGCGATCGCGAAACAGGGTGACGCACCCAGCAGGAAACTAAGCACTCGGCAGCTTCCCATCGCAACCGGCGCGAGTGGTGTTTTTTTCAAGGGGCCATCGTAAGCAATGATCATGATCGCCAAGGCGGTTGCGACCAAGGCAGGCAGCCAGGTGATTGGTGCATCACCGGCAGGGACATGTCCTGATATCGCCGCGATGCCGATACCTGCCAACAATAGAATCCAACCCGCGGCCTTCGCTTGCCCCGATGAAATCAAGCCGGAAGGAATTGGCCGCTGAGGACGTTGTGCACGATCCTGATCAACATCGAATACGTCATTGAGGATCATGCCTGCCCAGTACAGGGCCACGCCAGCGAGGATGATTAGTATGAATCGAATCGCGGGTGATGGGCCATGGTGAACCAGTAGGAACGCTGCGCTGACATCTGCCAGCACCGTGAACACATTGGGTAACCGAACCAATTGCGCCCATGCCCCAAGCCGGGATCGTTGAGGCGGTGTGTGCGCCGCAGGCATGGAATCGGATGTGGTTTGATGGGTTGTCAAAGTGGTACTTTCGACCAAAACGTAACAGGGAAAACGCATTGCGTTGTAATAAGTAATCGC
>JAAENG010000129.1 GCA_024224665.1 Chloroflexota bacterium
CAGTAGACCGGTAGACCAGTAGACCGGTAGACCGGTAGACCGGTAGACCGGTAGACCAGTAGACCGGTAGACCAGTAGACCAGTAGACCAGTACACCGGAAAACCAGTCCGACTCCGGCAGGCGACGCTTGTCCCGGTTTCCCGGTTTACAGGGTTCCCGGTTTACAGGTTTCCCGCTTTACAGGGTTCCCGGTTTACAGGTTTCCCGCTTTACAGGGTTCCCGCTTTACAGGTTTCCCGCTTTACAGGTTTCCCGCTTTACAGGGTTCCCGCTTTACAGGGTTCCCGCTTTACAAAAGAATATGTGATCGGAGCCGTATCCGCAACAGCCTTTGGTTGTTGGATGTGGGCTCCTCCAGTATACTCTTCGCACTCAACACATTGACCGAAATCATATCATGAGCGCCGGTGAAGGTGAATTCAGCCAACTTTTGGAGAATTCTCTTCCCGGTGCCTGTTTCCTCACAGAGTGACACTTAATGCGCGTACTGTTCGTTGTTAAACAGATCGACTATGAGCCGATGGGTATCATGCATCTCTCTAGTGTTCTCAAGGCTGCCGGCCATGAGGTGGATTTATGTATCGTCGCCCAACAGGATCCGGTAGAACGCGCCAGCGAATGGCAGCCGGGTGTGCTGGCATATAGCCTCTCCACCGGATCACAGGATTATTACACCGCCCTAAATCAGAGGATCCGCCAGGCGCTACCGGACGCCTTTTCGGTGTTCGGTGGGGCCCATGGCACCTTTTTCCCAGAGATGATCGAGGCTGATAAAGTCGATGGTGTGTGTATGGGGGAGGGTGAATACGCTTTGTTGGAACTGGTCGATAGGCTCGATGCCGGGCAAGATCCCTATGATACCGAAAACTGGTGGTTCAAGCGCTCTGACGGCTCGCTGATCAAGAACACCTTGCGTTCTCTCATTCAGAGTCTCGATGAACTGCCCTTGCCTGATCGAGACATCGTCTACAAGCACCACCGTCCCACGGCCATGTCCAAGGTCAAGCATTTTATCACCGGACGAGGCTGTCCCTACGATTGCTCGTATTGCTTCAATCACGCCTATTGGGATATCTACAAAGATACTCGCAGCCGGCGGGTGCGCCAACGCAGCGTTGATCGAACACTAGAAGAGGTGTGCTATGTGCGTGGCCATTATCCGCTAGAGTTCGTGGTCTTTTTGGATGACACCTTCAACATCAACAAACGCTGGATTGCCGAATTCACGGAAAAATATCCAAAAGTGGTGGGCTTGCCCTTCTTCTGCAATGTTCGGGCCAATCTTGTGACGCCGGGCATGGTGGCCCAACTCAAACGGGCGGGATGCGTCAGTGTGGGCATGGGCATCGAAGCCGGCAACGATGATATGCGCAACTTCGTACTGAAGCGTAACATGCCCAAAGAGATGATCATCGAGGCCTGCCGTACTATCCGTGACGCCGGACTTCATCTCATCAGTACAAACATGATAGGCTTACCAGGGGGAAACCTGGAACAGGATATCGAGACCCTCGACCTGAACATCGCCTGCAATCCTTCTTACGCCAATACATTCCTGTTTCAACCCTATCCCAAGACCGCCCTGGGTGAATACGCGCAAGAGAATGGCTACATGGAGGGCGCCTACGAGGACATCTTCACCTCCGCCTGGGAGACCTCCGTCTTGAAATTCCCCGAAGGCGAGAAGAGGCAGATAGAAAACTTGCAGAAATGGTTTGCCCTGGTGGTGGAGTTCCCCTGGTTACGCAGCTTGATGCGCCCCATGCTGAAGTTGCCGCGCAACAAAGGCTACTGGCTCATGTACAAGCTCTGGAAGGGTTATGCTGTCAAACAGCGCATCCACCCCCACTCCCTCAGCACGCGCGAATACCTGGAAATGGTTTCGCTGTACATGAAGCTGGACTGACAGGATGCACTTCAGATTCGGTAGACCACGAGACCGGTAGACCGGTAGACCGGGGTCAGTCGGGTAAGCAACCATGGAAACGCAGTCTGACAGGTTTTCAAGTTTCAGGTTTGGGATTTACTGGTTTACGGCATGTATCCTGTGCTATGATGGCTAGCCATGAGCGAGATCACTCTTATCGCCACCACATCTTTTGGCCTTGAGGCTGTGGTCAGACGCGAAGTGCAACGCCTGGGTTTCGACGATGTCCGGGTTTCAGAAGGAAAGGTCGAGTTCAGAGCTACACCTGAGGATATCCCCAAAGCGAATCTTTGGCTGCGCAGTGCGGATAGGGTGCTGCTGAAGATGGGCGAGTTTCCGGCCCTCACTTTCGATGAACTCTTCGAGCAGACCAAAGCGTTGCCTTGGGAGGACTGGATAACCCAGGATGGCGAATTCAGGGTCACCGGCAAGGCAGTAAAGTCCACCTTGGGCAGTGTCAGAGCCTGCCAGTCAATCGTCAAGAAGGCGGTGGTAGAACGGCTGAAACGCGTGTACAAAACCTCATGGTTTGCCGAAACCGGTGCGGAATACACCATCCAGATCGCTATGCTCAAGGATGTGGCCACGCTGACCATCGACACCTCGGGATCGGGGTTGAACAAAAGGGGCTACCGTGTGCAGACAGGGG
This sequence comes from Chloroflexota bacterium, assembly GCA_024224665.1. Taxonomy (GTDB): domain Bacteria; phylum Chloroflexota; class Anaerolineae; order J102; family J102; genus PIVW01. The sequence continues at coordinate 2,578 of JAAENG010000129.1, forward strand.
CAGCAGCGCTGCGCGAGACACTGGCAGCCGCCCTGGTTCAACTCAGTTTCTGGAACAAGGACAGGTTATTGATCGATCCGATGTGTGGGTCCGGCACGATCCTGATCGAGGCAGCGATGATCGGCCGTAATATAGCGCCTGGGCTCAAACGACCCTTTGCAGCACAAGAATGGCCCGCCCTTGGCCAAGACATGTGGCGTGAGGAGAGAGCCGCAGCTCGTGAAGTCATCCTCCAGGATCACGAATTTGAGATTTTCGGGTATGACATCGACGAACAGATGATCGACGCAGGCAAAGCCAATGCCAAGCGGGCCGCTGTCGCCAAAAACATTCACTTCGAGCAGAAGGATATCCAGGATCTGTGGATAGATCGGCAGTATGGTGTCGTCATCTCCAACCCACCTTACGGTAAAAAGACCGGCGAATTCAAAGAGATGAACCAGATCTACATCGCCTTGAACAAGATGTTTCATAAGAAGAAGGGCTGGTCGATTTACATCCTCACAGCCGACAAGATCTTCCCCAAGTATTTCAAACGCTCATGGCCCGACCGGGTACGGAAACTGTATAACGGTGTGATCGAGGTGCAGTACTATCAGTATTTTGGTGAGCGTCCGCCCCCCTGAACCCTATTCTTCTACGTTGAGCGTCCTCATTACAATACAATAGGGCTTGCCTCGCGTACTATTGCCATCGAGGGGAACAGGCTATGAGCATCTCCACACAAGTCGATACGCCGGTGAAGTTTGGATTAATGAGGATTTCGATGAGCCTTTGCCTGACGGATTTTTGGGTATGAGTTCAAGTGCCTTGGAGATTGCTTCACCACACGACCATCAGACCAGGCGACCACCAGACCACCAGACCACACGACCATCAGACCAGGCGACCACCAGACCACCAGACCACACGACCATCAG
>JAAENG010000130.1 GCA_024224665.1 Chloroflexota bacterium
CCCATGATTGACAAAACGAGCACTTTTATACCGAATTAACTTGGGGTTTGGGACGTTTAAGGAAATCTACTCAAACCCCGGAATAATTCAAGGACAGTGAATTTCCGGGGTTCTCTGGGATTTCGCGTGGTTCTGATTATTTCCACACTATATCTAGGCGCTGGCACAACCAGCCACTAGGTGTGTGGGCATCATCGACTGAAATTCGTGATCGTCACGCGAAGTCCCAAAGAGCCATTTCCGGTAAAGCAAGAGCTCCGGTCCGAGGAAAAGGTGGTAGTTCAGGGCCATTTTCGTGCTGGAACTGGCAGTTTCGTCAGCAATTCGCAGTTTGGAAATTTTCAAGGGAAAGCATCTCGATTTCAGTCCCAAAATCAGATGATTACCCCCACTTCTTGAAGCTATTTGCTCGATTTCAGGGAAAGTACTCTGTGAAAACGTCACACCGGGAATTGCTGCAGTTTCGTCTGAATGTGGACAAAAATACTCTCAGATATGAATGTAAGATTCCTCCATAATTGTCAAAAGTCCAAGGCACCAGGATGGCACGCTGGAAGTCCAATCACCCCCCTCGATGCGACTGACCACGAAATGGATAGGGTGTTCGATCTGTTCGTAAGCCGGATGTTTGTCGGCATTCCACCGTGCTTCCAGATCATGTAGTGCCGCGATCAGCGGATAGCTGGCCTCGATGGCGTTGAATCCCTGGCTGGCAAAGGCAGCATGCGCAGGGTGGCCCCGCACCTCCACCTGCAACCAGATCACACCCACCTGAGCGATACCCAACATGTCGTTGTAGGGCTCGGTAATGATGGCGGCGTCGGCGCCATACCCCCGTTGTAAACAGGCCAGGGCGCCGTTCCCCGTACACTCTTCTTCGATTACCGACTGTTGATAAACATCGGCCGCAGGTCTGTAACCAATACGAGCGAGTGCATCCACGGCAAACAGGTTAGCGGACAAGCCCGCCTTCATATCGCCGGCGCCCCGGCCATACATCCAACCCTGTTCAATAGTGGGTTCATAAGGCGGTTGCGACCACATATCGAGCGGGCCGGTGGGGACGATATCGATGTGCCCGTTGAGGATAAGCGACCGTCCTTTCGCTTGTCTGGGGCGATGTGCGCCTACCACATTCCATGCGTTTTCATACGAGACATGGGCGGGAGAAAAGCCTGGCAAGTGCTGGATGTCCTCAAGCTGGATCTGCCAGCGATCTACATCGTAGCCGCGCGAGCGCAAGGCTGTAGCCATAAAGTCCTGAGCTGTGGCTTCCTGGCCTCGCTGTGAAGGATATTTAATCAGTTCATGCAGGAACTCGAGCTGAGCATCGTATCCAGCATCCACGCTCTCCAGAATCTGACGGATTAGTGCCGTATCCAGAACATCCACTTGGCCATTCATGGATCTTACGCCATAACCTCCGACAACGCCTCCCGGTATAAGGCCAGGGCTTCGTCGATCTGTTGGGAAGTGACGATCAGTGGTGGGATCCAGCGCAGAACGTTTTGGTAAGTGCCGCAGCTTAACAGAAGCAAACGCCGCTTCAGGCATGCTTGCAAGATAGCGCCTGTCGTTTTGGCATCTGGCTCTCCATCTGGCCCGGTGAATTCTACGCCAACCATGAGACCCCGACCGCGAATATCTCCCATAAGGGGATAGTCAGACTGCAAGGCACGTAGGCCCGCTATCAGGTGGGTTCCCATCATCGCTGCGTTCTCGACCAGCCCTTCACCTTGGATGACATCTATCGTGGCGGCAGCTGCTGCCAGGGCAATGGCATTGCCGCCGCCATAGGTGCCACCGTGGGTGCCCGGCCGCCAGCTTGCCATCAATTCCGCTCTTGAAGCGATGGCTGAGATCGGCATGCCACTGCCCAAGCCTTTGGCCATAACGAGAATATCGGGTTCGATCCCGGCATGCTCGTAATCGAAAAAGCGGCCGGTGCGGCCAAAACCGGTCTGGATCTCGTCCAGGATAAGCAGTATACCGTGTTCATCACAGACCTGACGCAGACCTTGCAGGAAAGCGGGGGGCGCCGGCACATAGCCCCCTTCGCCCAGCACAGGTTCGATAATGAGGGCGGCTGTTTCATCTGGCGCCGTCTGGCCGTGCAAGAGCAGGTCCAATTGTTTCAGGCAGAACTCGGTCGTTTGTTCGTCATCCCATCCGTAATAATAGCTATAAGGGAAAGGACTGACGAAGATCGCCCCCGGCAGGGGTTGGTAATCATGGCGATACACGTACTTCGACGTGGTCATGGCCATGGCTTGATGAGTACGGCCGTGAAATGACCCCTGAAAGACGACTATGTTGCGCCGTCCGCTGGCGGAGCGCGCCAGTTTGACCGCTGCTTCCACTGCCTCGGCGCCGGAATTAGCAAAGAAGAAGCGATCGATTGAGGGCGGTGTGACCTGGTTGAGCTTTTCAGCCAATGCCACAGCTTGCGGCGGAACCACCACATTTATTTGCCCAAAAATAAGGCTCTCAGCCTGCTCCCGGATCGCCGCCACTACGGAAGGGTGGCAGTGGCCGGTATTGGTGACGCCGATGCCGCAGGTGAAATCGATGTATCGATGACCGTCAGCGTCATAAAAATAGATATTTTCGGCTCGACTGGGTTGCAATTGCGTTAAATGTGTCCACACGGGAGCCAACAATTCAGTTGACATAAACTTTACCTCCTGGATTCTTATCCATTGTCAGCAGACCAAAAATGGCCTATCAAAAAAGTCTGCAGATAGTCTATCATCAGATTGTACTGATGGCACAAGTCTTTCCACAAGAATGAACGCACCACGCACCACGCACCACGCAACACGCAACACGCAACACGCAACACGCAACACGCCTTACTCCTGCTTCAATGTCCGATGCATGGCAAGTGGACCCAACTGCTCGAACAGCCCTGTCCTGAGATTACCATTTTCGTACACCGGAAAAGCCTGACCACTATCTCTCAATTGTTTTAGCGATTGCGCCAGACCCAGGGTGCCAAATTCTCGTGTGCGTGTAACGTGATTCAGATCGATGATCTCGGTCAGAAAGGTGGCACTGGCTCCGGCCTTTTGCAGGATGCGACCATCGGGGCTGGCGATGAGAGACTGTCCCCCGCCATAGGGCCCAACGCCATTGCTGCTGACGAAATAGCATTGGTTGAAGATCGCCGTCGCTTGTGCCATGATCACTTCGAGTTCTCGGTCAGATGTCGGCGTCATCGTCGGTTGTAGTATGACCTCCGCTCCCATCCAGGCGAGTGTGCGCGTGACTTCAGGAAACCACATATCATAACAGATGATCAGGCCGAAACGGCCAACATCAGGTACGTCGAACACACAGAAGCTGTCTCCGGGTGTGATCGCAGCTTCGTAGGGCAGCCAGGGAAACATCTTGCGGTATTTGGCAACGATGTCACCCTGCGGCGAGATGGCCAGCGTGGTGTTGTATATGGCATCTCCTTCTACTTCATACATGGAGCCCGGCACAAGCCAGGTTCTGGTTTTGCGAGCAACCTGGCAGAGCCGATCACTGAGAGGGCCGGGAATAGGTTCGGCGTTTTTTCGCCAGGTACTTGGGGATTCGGAAGATACGAATTGCACAAGGCCCGGCACGACCAGTTCATGGAACACCACCATTTGCACCCAGGGGAAATTCAGACTGATCTGGGTGGCGATATCTGCCATTTTATCCACCGTCGCCTCGGCATCCCAGGGGACGGCAGCTATTTGCACGGCGGCTACGCCGAACAGCCTCGACATGGCGTGCTCCTTATGGTTTGCGATGATGGACGTCGTTGACAACATGACAGGCTACCTCATGGCCCGGGCTCATCTCGATTAACTCAGGTTCTTCGGCCGTGCATATCGATTGCACAAGGGGACAACGGGTATGAAAACGACAGCCGGGCGGAGGATCAGTAGGGCTGGGGACAGTGCCGCTGAGAATTGCCAACTCGTCTGTGTCGCCTACCTCTGGCTGGGGGATCGCACCCAGAAGAGCTTGGGTGTAAGGATGGTGAGGCTCGGCGAAAATAGCTTCGCTGCTGGCCACCTCGACCAGCTTCCCAAGATACATCACACCAATGCGGTCGCTGATGTGCTGGACGACAGCCAGATCGTGTGAGATAAAGGTGTAGGTCAGCCCTTGCTCTTTCCGCAAGTCCTCGAGCAAATTGATTATTTGAGCTTGCACCGAGACATCCAGGGCCGATGTTGGCTCGTCCAGGATGATCAGCTTGGGATGCAGGGCCAATGCCCGCGCAATGGCGACACGCTGGCACTGCCCGCCAGAAAGCTCATGCGGAAAGCGGTTGATGTGCTGAGTGCCAAGCCCAACCAGGTTCAATAGCTCCACTACCCGATCTGACAAAGTGCTTTTGTCGATATTCTGGTGAGTTCGCAGAGGTTCGGCGACGACATCAAATATCTTCAGGCGGGGGCTGAGAGATGCCAGCGGGTTTTGAAACACGACTTGCATCTTCTGGCGCATCTGCCGTAGTTCATTGCCAGCCATCTCCGTCAGATCCTGACCTTCGAACAGCACCTGGCCCGACGTAGGTTCGAGCAGCATCAGCATAATACGTCCAAGCGTTGTCTTGCCACAGCCCGATTCGCCTACCAGCCCGAAGACCTCGCCAGGTTGGACTTGCAAACTGACACCGCTCACAGCATGTACATAGCTGGCCCCACCTGATAGCCAACCTCCGGGCAGGCGGAACTTTTTAACGATATCTTTAACCTCGATGAGTGGTTGCGTCTGTTGTCCTAAAGTAGTTTCAAGGATTGGCGAAGGAGTGGTCATGTGGGTTGGGAGCATTTCTGCGGGTTGGAGACTCGGGTTCGTGAGCATTTTTCAATTTCGGATGGCAACCGGCCCTTCTGCAGATTTGACCAGAAAACAAGCACTCAGATGCTCCTGTCCTGCCTCGAAAAGAGATGGCTCCTGGCTGAAACATGGTTCGAATGCTTGCGCACAGCGTGGGGCAAAGGCGCAACCTACGACGGCGCCGGGATCGGCGGGAACGCTGCCGGGAATGGCAACCAATTGACTGCCCCGGCTATCTTTGCGAGGTATGGCGCGCATCAAACCCGAGGTATAGGGATGCTGCGGGGCTTCGAATATGGTGCGGGTACTGCCGATTTCTGCCACGCGGCCGGCATAGAGTACCGCCATGCGATCACATGTTTTGGCTACGACGCCAAGGTTATGCGTGATCAGGATAATCGAGATATCAAGTCTCTGTTGTAGATCACGCAACAGGGACAGGATCTGGGCTTGAATCGTAACATCGAGCGCTGTCGTAGGCTCGTCGGCAATTAACAAGACGGGCTCGAGGGAAAGGGCCAGTGCGATCATCACCCGTTGTTGCATCCCGCCAGAAAGCTGGTGCGGATATGATTTCTTGATACGCTGCACATCGGGCAGTCCAACCGCTTTGAGCATCTCATCCGCTTTGAGGCTGGCATCGCCGGCCGATACATTCATATGCTTGCGGATGATCCGCTCCATTTGCGAACCATTGGTGAATACGGGGTTGAGCGAAGAACCGGGATTCTGGAAGATCATGGCGATCTTGCCGCCACGCACATCGCGCATGTCCGATTCAGACAGAGTCAGTAGATCAACGCCATCGAAGAGGATGCGGCCCTGGGTGATCTCGGCGGATTTTGGCAGCAGGCGCAGAATAGAGAGGCCGGTGACCGTCTTGCCACAGCCGGTTTCGCCAACGATGCCGAAGATCTCACCCGGTACTACCTGCAGGTTGATGCCATTGAGCGCTTTCAGGCGGCCTCGTGAGGTCTTGAATTCCAGACTCAGATCCTCGATGCTTAGCAGTGGAGAGGTCATTTGTGTTGGCGGGGGTCAAAGATGTCGCGCAATGTGTCGCCCACAAGATTGAAGGCGAGCACCACGACGAAGATAGCCAGACCGGGAAAGGTGACGAGCCACCATTGATTGAGAATGTAGGACCTTCCCTGACTGACCATGAGACCCCAATCAGGCGCTGGTGGTTGCGTGCCGAGGCCAATGAATGCCAGGCCGGCCATGGCTAGGATGACCGTACCCAGATCGATGGTTGCCTGCACCATAATTGGCGATACGGTGTTTGGTAAGATGTGGCGGCGGATGATGACGGTATCTCGCACGCCAATTGCATGTGCGGCCTCGACGAAATAGCTGTTGCGAAGGCTGATAGTTACACCCCGAACCAGGCGCGTGTACCACGGCCACCAGGAGATGACGAGGGCGATGGCCGCATTTTCAAGCCCTCGCCCCAGGGCGGCGGTGATCGCCATGGCCAATAGCAGGGACGGGAAAGCCAGAAAAAGGTCGGTGATACGCATGATCGATTCGTCGATCCATCCACCTTTAAATCCGGCAATAGCTCCGAGCGTAGCGCCAATGATTACGGCCAGAGTCACAACACCAAAGGGGACGATCAGCGCCGGGCGGCTGCCGACGATCACCCGGCTGAGGACATCGCGCCCCAGGCGGTCCGTACCAAATGGATGAGCCCAGGAGGGAGGTTGCATGGTTTCAGCGACATTGGTTTTGCCCAGGCCCTGTTCGGGGTAGGGGGCGATCTGCAGAGCGAAGATCGCCATGAACACGAGGGTAATGATGAAGATGGAGCTTACTAAAGCCAGTGGATCCTTGGAAATGACATGGATCACATGGCGTGCAGTGCGGCCCGTGGTCGATACCGATGCGCCGGAGAGTTGCAAGTCGCTTGAGGGTGGTTTAACAGACAAGATCAGGTTAGCGTTGGTTGTTTTGGAGTAGTGAATTCGATTTAACTGTAGACTTGGAATCGATCATGCCTGGCACAAATCCAAAGTCCGCTGCCTTTCTGGAACCCAATAGACACAAAACCCGCGAAACCGGGGTAATAACACCCAGGTCTACTGGTCTACAGGTTTCCCGGTCTACTAGTCTACTGGTCTACAGGTTTCCCGGTCTACTAGTCTACTGGTCTACAGGTTTCCCGGTCTACTAGTCTACTGGTCTACAGGTTTCCCG
>JAAENG010000131.1 GCA_024224665.1 Chloroflexota bacterium
GGACCTTATCGAGGTAGTGCACGCCCCCGCCGTCGAAACCGACGCCCCACGCGCCGTAGGTATAGTCCGCGAGCTCTGACGCCGACCAGTAATAACCGCACGTACCACTTAGTGCCCCATCCCAGTAGCATCCTCCTGTCCCTGGGCCTTCCAGTGTACCACATGCGCTGGGATAGCACTCGCTACTTACCCAACACGATAAGCTCAAACAGTTGTCCCAAACTCCGCAGTATCCACTTGGGACCGTGGTCCATTCCATGTCCCACTCTAATACATTGCACTCCGCATCGCTTCCGCTGCGTACCAGTGTCCTCAGCTCACTGATCGTCGGCAGTCGCCAGGCATCACTACAAAGAGCCAAGGCTTCGTCCCATGTATGGAGGTTTCCACTCGGCGGATCTTGCCAGCACAAGCCAGTATTTGGGTCGTATATATCGGGCACTCCGTCAGCAGTGCAATCTTGTGATGTCATATCGCAGTGAACGCCATCGGTGCAATCCAGGCAGGTCTTGTGATCAACGTCGCAGCAACTATCGGCGTCCTCGCAATCACATACACCATCATCTTCATCGGTGGAGCCATCGCAGTCATTGTCTAAACCGTCGCAAACTTCGACTTCAGCTGGTCCCACGACACAGCTGTCCTCCACAGCGCCGCCGTTGCAGGAAGTAACACCCGTCGATGCACAGGCACCAACGCCGCAACTCGTAGTTACCGGGGCGTAATCTTCATCGTTTGTACCGTCGCAGTCATCATCCACACCGTCACAAGTGGTATCGTCGGCTGCGCAAGGGGCAACGATGCCTTCCTCTATGCGAAATTTAATCGGTAGTGTCCGATCTTCTTCTAAAGGAATGAGATCCTCTGTATCGGTGTTTTTCAAATCTCCAAGGGTGGCAAGAGATACTACGACATAACCCAACGTCTTATCGTAAGCCTTCACCATAATTTTATAATCTTTGTCATCTTCTAAATCATAATCACACGTGCGCCAGTCCACCTGGTAGTATTCTTTCTCGGTGTTAACCTCCAC
>JAAENG010000132.1 GCA_024224665.1 Chloroflexota bacterium
AGACGAAAGGACGAATTACCCGTAAAATAAGGGTTTACCTGCCGACTTTTGCGGTATTGCCAAGAAACAATTCTAAGGAGCTGCATTCATGAGACGACGAGCCAGACGGCGAACCAGGCGACGAGTGCGTAGACGACGTGTTCTGCCAATGGGTCGCCGCTATCGGCGGCGACGCTTTTTGGTGGGCGGCGCGACCATGTTATTGATCGGCGGCGCCGCATACAAATTGGGACAAAACAGCGTCAAACAGATTGAAGATCATACCGGCAAACCGGCCGAGCAACTCTCGGAACAGGAGTTGGAAGCGGCCATGGATGAGTTGGGCATTCAAGAAGAAGAAGTCACTGATGCCGATATGGCCGCCATTGAAGCCGAAGCTGTTGATGAAGCGCCTGCCGCGGCGCAACCGGCGGCGCCATCACAGGCGGTTGCCCCCGCAGCTTCCGAGCAGGCCGACTACATCGAAGAACTCAAGAAACTGGCTGAACTCAAGGATGCCGGCATCATCACGGAGGAGGAATTCGAAGCGAAAAAGAAGCAACTGTTAGGGCTGTAAGACCGCTCTTCCAATCAAGACTACACACAACCCGTAGGGGCCGGTCTTGCACCTGCCCGGTCTTACACCTGCCCGGGCGGCCGCAGGGGGCGCCCCTACCCACGCAACAGGAGTAACAACATGTCAAGGCGAAGACGACAAGAGCGACGAGATGACCGGCAAGATGACCGCCAGACCTTCGGACGCGGGGGCGACGCCACCCGCTACCAGATGCGTCAGAAGATGGTTTCCATCGGCGATGACTTCTGGATCGAAAACGAACACCGCCAGAAGGTTTTCAAAGTGGATGGTAAAGCGCTGCGCGTACGTAGCACGCTCAATTTCGAAGATCGAAATGGACGCGTGTTATGCAAGATCCAGGAGCGCAAGCTGAGGGTGAAGGACAGTATGGAAATCGCTTCACCGTCAAGATCAAGAACGGTCCCGACCTGGAGGTCAAGGGCAATATCCTCGATCACGAATACACCATCGGCGAAGGCCGCGATAAAGTGGCCGAGGTCTCGAAAAAGTGGTTCCGCATCCGCGATTCCTACGGCGTTCAGATCGATTCTGAGCAGGAGGATATCGTTATCCTGGCTGTGACCGTCTGCATCGACCAGATGTCGTAAGGCGGGCGATAGCATAATTCAAACCCATTCTCATCCTTAAGGAGGACTCATCATGTGCTGTTTCTTCACAACGCTTGTTCTATTCGGGCCACGCCTGGCTATCCTGCTCTGGTGGCTGATACAGCCGCTACGCTGGCAGGCAACCTTTAGTACCTTTATCTGGCCCCTCCTGGGCTTCATCTTCTTGCCATGGACCACGCTGATGTATGTCCTTGTTGCACCCGGTGGCGTGGTTGGCTTTGATTGGTTCTGGCTGGGCCTCATGTTTATCGCAGATATCGGCAGCTATGTCGGCGGCGGCTACGGCAACCGCGACCGCATCCCCGGAACTACCTGATAGTAGGCCAGATCAGTGATTCAAAAAGGTGTCCAGAGAGACGTTATCTCTGGACACCTTTCGAGTCTTTGGCTGTTCCAGAAAAATAATAATCCTGAACTCGTGGTGCGTGGTGCGTGGTGCGTGGTGCGGTTAAATTTCACGCCTAAATCCTCACGTTTCACGCTTCACGTAGGACTGAGGTTTTGGGAGCATTTTTAATTCTGAAACCCCCTAGGTTTCCGATTACGTGAAGCGTTAGGCTTTGTCACTCGCCCAGTTACGAATTCTGATTCCAGTCCATAAAGCGCACCATGATCCAGATCCTCATTTTCCTTATCCTGGTTTTTCTCTACATCCTGATCTCTAAAAGGGTGGAGAGATCCGTTATTACCGGGCCAATGGTGTTCACACTTGCTGGCATTGGCGCCTTTTTCATGGCGCCGGCAATATCCGCCCTCTTTCCTGAACTATCCTCAATCCTGAATATCGCCAACCCTACCATCCTGATCATCGGAGAACTGACGCTGGCAGTGATTCTGTTCAGTGACTCCACCCGTATCAGCTTTAGCGACGTGATTGCCGGAAATCGGCTCCCTGCACGGCTGCTGGGGATCGGAATGCCGTTGACCATCCTGGCCGGCGCATTGGTAGCGATCATCCTGATCCCTGATCTGCCTATCTGGGAAGCGGCTATCCTGGCCACTGTCTTGGCGCCAACCGATGCCAGTCTGGGAGCAGCGGTGGTGGAGAGCAAATTGGTCCCGCCTCGCATTCGTCAGGCTTTGACCGTAGAGTCGGGCCTGAACGATGGTCTTTCCATGCCGTTTTTGGTGTTATTCATCGCCCTCACCGGGTTCGAATTACATGGTGGGGGAGAATCGTGGCTTGTTTTCACCGCTGAACAGATCGGTTTTGGCATCCTGGTAGGGCTGGGGATCGGCTGGGTTGGGGGGAGGCTGATGACGCTAGGTGAGCAACGCGGATGGATCGCCGACGGCGCCAAACAACTCGCCATGTTAGCTCTGGCGATCCTGGCGTGGTTGGCCGCCGATAGCATTGGAGGCAATGGCTTTATTGCCGCTTTTGTCGCCGGTGGCACGCTGCGTATGGGATACTCACATGCCAACAAGTCTATGGGCAAATTTATGGAAGGCGGAGGTGATTTGCTCATTTACTTCATATTCTTTTTCTTCGGTCTGGTTGCAGCTCCTTGGTTACAGTACATCACCCCCACGGTGTGGCTGTACGGGATATTGAGTCTGACCCTGGTGCGCATATTACCGGTGGCGCTTGCGACGCGAGGGGCCAACCTTCAGCCTGCTTCGACACTTTTTCTGGGCTGGTTCGGCCCACGCGGCCTGGCTTCGATCGTGCTGGGACTGATTTATGTGGAAGAACTGACGTTCATCAGCCTGAACTCGGCCATCTTACTGGCGATGATCGCCACCGTGCTGTTGAGCATTTATGCGCATGGCGTCAGCGCCAACCCTTTGATCAAGCTATATGCACGTAGAACGTCCGGTTTGGCGCCAGAGGCCCCGGAAAATACGTAGAAGGTGGCCCACCCCTCGCCCATGTCCTTCCGAGAGACGAATTCAATGACAATGAGTGACAAAACTACAGTTCAGATCCCCACCCCAAAAACCTCCATCATCCGTCTCATTGTTACGATAGCCGGTTTACTGGCCATTGTAGCCATCATAAAGGTTGGCGCAGCCTTGATCGCTCCCTTCCTTCTGTTGTTCTTTCTCGCTCTCCTGGTCATTCCTCTCTACCAAAGGCTAAAACATCGAGGTCTATCCTCCGGATTGGCGCTATTGATTATGGTTTTTGGGATTGCAGGTCTCGCCATCTTCCTGGGCGTGTTGGTCGCGTTTTCATTCCAGCAGCTTCTGGAAACGCTGAATGATTATAACAATGCAATCCTGATGGAATTGGATGGTTTGCTCGCATGGTTAGAGGGACTCGACCTGGATACATCCTCGCTGGAAGAGGCCAGCAACGCCTTATTCCAGGCAATAGCGGGAGTTGCGAGGGTTTTTTTGGGTAACCTGATTTCGCTCGCAGTTGTCGGCCTGGCGCTCCTCGTCGCACTTGCCTTCATCATGCTGGAGTCCTCAAACTATGGCAAACGCCTGCACCAGGGATTGGGCGAGAACAGCGTCCACGTGATGCGGATGCGGCTGTTTCAGCGCAGCATCTACAGCTATGTCCTCGCCCGCATCAAGCTCAATTTGCTCACAGGGGCGGGCGTCACCGTGATGTTACTGATTTTCGGGGTGGATTTCGCCCTGCTCTGGGGCGTGCTGGCGTTTTTGCTCAGCTTCGTGCCTTACATCGGCCTGATTTTGGCCTCCATCCCGGCCATCTTGTTGGCGACGGCGGAATCGGGGCTGACCGTTGGCGTCATCGTCGCCCTGGGCTACCTGGTCATCAACCAGATCATCGAGCAAGTAGCTGCGCCGAAAATCATCGGCGACGATATCGCCCTATCGCCAGCACTGATGTTTGTCTCATTGATTTTCTGGGCATGGATGTTTGGCACATTAGGCGCCTTAATGGCGGGGCCATTGGCCGCATTGATGATCGTGATCATGGCGAGCTTTGACGACACACGCTGGCTGGCGATCCTGTTCAGCGCTGATGACTCACCGTTGGTGGCCGGGAAGAAGAACGATGTCAGGCCAGAGCAAAATGGCGGCCAACCAACGGCGCCGGCAGAGGTGTGATATATCGACCATTCACGGATAAAAACCTGGCCTACTCGGGCAGGCCGAAACCGCTACCCATTCCCTTCCTTCCCTGATTTTCAAGCTCTGTCACGAGATCGACAATAGACATTATAGGGATTAAATTGGTCAAAAGCCAGAAGATATGGTTTGCTACGAGGAATGACGCAAAGAAGACACATTCCAAGACAGGAGCAACGGCCAATGACAAGCTACAAAAAACTAGTCAAGAGCGCCACGAAGTTTTTGTCGATGACCGGATTTACAGATGAAGAGTTCCAAGCATTACTACCATTATTTGCTGATCGATTTACCGCCTATGTGGAAACTTATACGCTGGAAGGTAAGAAGCGAGCAAAACGAAAGTACGCTCCCTACAAAAACAGCCCGTTGCCAACGATAGAAGATAAGCTGCTCTTCATTCTCATCTATCTCAAGACCAACAATCTGCAAAACGTACAAGCGGAACTGTTTGATATGCATCAGCCAGAGGCGAATCTATGGATTCATGTGCTGGAACCGTTGCTCAACCAAGCATTAGGCGATAGCGGTCATCTGCCGGCTCGCTCGATGGAGGAACTAGAGATAGAAGAGGACTGCAATCTCTTTTTTCGCCAAAGAGAAAAAGTCGCACACCAGCGAGGCCAGGCGGGGATATCTAAAGTAGACGAGCGATAAATTCTGCATGTGCTTCCAGGCCAGTCAGATACTTGAGAGGG
>JAAENG010000133.1 GCA_024224665.1 Chloroflexota bacterium
ACATGGGTATGAAGTTTTATATCACAGGATCCAATGCCTCGCTGCTCAGTCGTGAGTTAGGGAGTCGTTTGACCGGACGCTATGTGCCTGTTGAGCTATTCCCTTTTTCGTTTGCGGAGTTCTTGCGGTTCCAAGGATATATACAGCGGCAATCTGCACACCCGACTACCGTTGAAATCGCCAACATGCAGCGTTTTTTGGCCGATTACATACGTATGGGGGGGATGCCGGAACAGCTGAAGTACCCTGAATTGCCCTTATTGCGCACTTTGTACGATGACGTGATATATCGCGACATTGCCACGCGATATCGAATAGATGGCGTGGTTGCTCTGAAAGAATTAGCCTTCTATCTGGTGAGTAATCCCACAGCGCTGGTTTCTTACAACAAGCTCAAAACCCGACTTAGTTTGGGTAGTGTTAACACAATAAAAAACTATATCGAGTATCTCGTGAACAGTTGGCTGCTCTTCATGGTCAACGTCTACGATTTCTCGGTGAAGCGCCAACAGATTGCGCCGAAAAAAATCTATGTTATCGACACTGGCCTTGCAAACGCAGTTGGATTTTCGTTTTCACCCAATACGGGCAAGCTATTGGAGAATATCGTGTTTTTGGCCCTGCGTAGACAGACAAAAGAAATATACTACTACACATCGCCGGCCGGTTTTGAGGTAGATTTCTATTTGCCCGAAACGAAGCAACTGATCCAAGTTACACAGAACCTGGGACAAGCCGCAACACGAGAACGTGAGATACGGGCCCTAAATGACGCTATGCAAGGTCTGGGCCTCTCCCAAGGATTGATCCTCGCTGAAACTAATGCTGCTCCTATCGAGATAGAGAGCCAGATAATTGAAATTCGCTCACTGGCCGAGTGGCTGCTCGAAGACTCAACGGAGGCCCAACCATGAAAGGCGCCGCCCAAAGCTATCACGATTTACTCGACTACTGCCAATCCATCTACATCATCGACTGCCACGACCACGCTATGCACACGGGTCCCAAATACACCGATCCGGTTCAGGTCGTCGTGGGCGAATATTTTCATACCGATCTGGCGAGCGCTACCTCGGCGGAAGAAGCGCAGTTGCTGCTGGATGACACCGTCGCGTGGGAGAAACGATGGCCGATTCTGGAAAAAGCCTGGGCTCGCACCAAACATACGGGCTACGCCCAGGTGACACGGCGTGTTCTGAGGCGTTTTTACGAAGAGGACGGGTTGAGCTTCGAGGCTCTGCAGCGCATGCAAGAACGCCTGCCCGACCTCTCCGATGTCGATGCCTACGATGCCGTGCTGGAGGAAGCCAAAATCTTGCTGCGAATCGAAGATGTCTGGCCAGACACGGGCGAGATCCTGGCGGGCACTTACACACCGACCCCACGAGGGAAAGTGGTGATCTCCTTGCCAGACCTTCACGCCATCCGCAGTTATGCAAGTGTACAAGAAATCGTGGCGCCATTAGGGCGGACCGTGAGCACGCTCGACGAGTACTTGAACGCCTGCCGGGAGATATTCGAAGGGTTCAAGAGCTATGGCGCTGTGGCTTTCAAAGACCAGTCTGCCTATACCCGAGCCTTGGATTATGGCAACCCCACCCGCGCAGAAGCAGAGGCGGTGTTCAACTGGTTCATGGCCGATCCCCTCCGTAATGCCTCTTATCCCCAACAGACGCGTCCGCTCGACGATTATCTGTTCAATACGTTCATGCGCATGGCCCGTGACATGGACTTGCCCGTGCAGATCCATACCGGGCATCTGGCAGGGTTGTGGGGTGATATCCGTGGCGCCAACGCTGTGCAGATGGCCGATTTCTTCCTGCGCCATCGCCAGACTCGGTTTGATCTTTTCCACGCAAACTGGCCTTACAGTGGCGAGGCCCTTTATCTCTGCAAGAATTTCCCCAATGTCATGGTCGACTTCTGCTGGACCAACATGCTCGATCCCATCTATTGCCAGAACATGTACCGGCAGGCTCTCTCCAGCGTGCCGCATGGCAAGATCTTCGGGTTCGGCTCCGATCTGGGCGCACATGGTTTCTACGGGCACAGTGGCTATCCCGACCGGGCCTGGGCACACGCGCAGATCGCTCGCGAGAACATCGCCATCGCCCTCTCCGACATGGTAGAGATCGGCTACCTGGGGTTGGATGAGGCCAAAGAAGTCGCATACGGCTGGCTGTTCGCAAATCCCAATGCCTTCTATCGGCTGGGCCTGTGATATCAGTCTATGAACTTTGCTATTGGTGTTGATATTGGCGGCAGCAGTGCGAAAATCGGGGCGGTCGACGCCTCAGGGTCTGTTGTTAAACGTCATCGCCTGCTTACACCGGACACGAACGATCCTGTCGAGGCCGTGCAGGCGTACGTTAAAGGGATTCGACAGTTGTTGGATGGGATGACAGTTGAGCGAGGTGAGATCCTAGGCATTGGCGTCGGCATGCCCGGGCAGATCCAGCCCGATCGCCAGTCAGCAACTTGGTCGAATGTGCCTGTGTTGGATGATTTCCCTCTCGTGCCGTATCTATCCCAGCAATTCGATATGGCAGTGTGCTTGGACAACGATGCCACAGTGGCAGCGATAGCAGAGGCCTATTTCGGGAGTGGAAAAGAAGGGGGCCGTTTGTTGGTGATAACGGTCGGCACCGGCATCGGCGTGGGGTTCGTTGTCGATGGTCGAGCGCAGCGCCTGACCCGGGGTTGCATGGGAGATGCCGGCCACATCATCGTCGACCCCAAGGGTACTTGGCAATGCCCACTGGGCTGTTGGGGCTGCCTGGAGACGGTCGCCACCAGCCTGGCTCTGGAACGAGAGGCACTTGTCAGGGGTGAAGAGCAAGCGAACTCTACTCTGAATCAGCAGAAACTGGCTTCGGGAGAGATAACGGCGCATCGTGTCATCGAAGCGGCGCATGCTGGTGATGCCTTGGCCTGCGACTTGATCAGGAACATGGGTGTTTGGTTGGGATTAGCAGCCACTTCATGGTGTCACATTTATGGGCCGGATCTCATTCTCGTGGGTGGAGGTGTCAGCGCCGCCGGAGAATTGCTGTTGGAACCCATGCGCAGTACCATGAAAAAGACCGGCATGGTCAGCTATGTCGATGCCGTTGCTGTAGAACTCGCCTCATTGGGCAATGATGCTGGCATGATCGGTGCGGCTAGCCTTGTTTTCTACAATCTTTAGATGGCGCCCTGCTTCTTCTCGTTCTCCCGACCGCACATTCATGGAAATGTCATTCTCAAGAATCGCCTGGCTGGCGCAGGATCTTCTGACCAACTAAGATTCGCGTTCATTCACGGCGAGACCCTTCGCTAACGTTTTAGGATAATGAGGATTGAGCGTTTGACTCGCTCAGGGTGACACATTTGAGAAGCGTCCGCTAGGAAAACCCCTTCTTATGAACAAACAATTTATCGAAGAGATCCTGGATCAGCCTGATGCGCTGGTGAGATGCGCTGAAAACTACCCCGTCAG
The DNA here is from genome assembly GCA_024224665.1 of Chloroflexota bacterium. Taxonomy (GTDB): domain Bacteria; phylum Chloroflexota; class Anaerolineae; order J102; family J102; genus PIVW01. The sequence continues at coordinate 3,479 of JAAENG010000133.1, forward strand.
CAATGTCCAGTTGAACGGGCTTGCAGATGATCTATCGAAATGGCGCTATCGCCAGATTATTCTCACCGGTATGGGCAGTTCGCTACATGCTTGCTACCCACTTTGGTTATTGCTCAATGCGGCTGCCGTTGTCCCGACCTTGTTGTGGGATACCTCTGAGTTGATTCACCATGCCCCGACGGCGATCGATGACAACACTCTGCTGATCGCTGTGTCGCAATCGGGGGAAACGGTCGAGATCAGGCGATTGGCCGAGTTATCACAACGGCCGGGGCTCGTGATCGGTATCACCAACGATATCAACAGCACCCTGGCGACGTGGTCAGATAGGGTCATCGACATCATGGCCGGCGAAGAAGCTACTGTCTCGACCAAAACATATACTGCTACATTGGCAGCTAACCATCTGCTCGGAACCCAACTAACAGGTGGGGATGTGAACGCGGCCCGGGATGAAGTACTCCGTTCTGTTGCCGATGTTCAGCATTTTCTGGATTCATGGCAAGTCGACCTCGAAACGATGCAAGAGTTCATGGGCCGGCGTGATCACCTCACCTTCCTGGGCAGGGGCGTCAGTATGGCCAGTGTGCTAACCGGCTCGTTGATAACGATGGAGTCCAGCAAGGTCGTGAGCTTGGGTCTATCATCAGCACAGTTCCGCCATGGACCGTTGGAACTCGTTGACCCCAACTTCATGGCTGTGATCTTCGCCGGAGCTCCATCTCTTCAACACCTCCACGAGCGTCTGGCCAACGAGATCGTTGAACTGGGCGGTCGGTGCCTTGTGATTACGCCCGATCCCATGGGATATCGTCGAGTGGGGATTATGGAACTGCCGATCCCACGATCATCACCCGCCCTCCTGCCTATCTTCGAGATCTTGCCGCTGCAACTGCTGACGATCGCTCTGGCTCAAGCCAAGGGACTTTCCCCGGCCTCGTTTCGCCATGCAGCAAAGATCACAAGCAAGGAGTGAACCTCAGGCAGATGTTCGCTTGGGCCGTGGCCTTCGTTTTTTTGGCCGCCAGCACATCTTTTTGTGCGTCAGGTTTCTTCACTGCCCAACCGAGACCGGCGCCTTGGCCGATCAATTCTTCGATGCGGGTCGTAATCACATCCATATCGAGGGGATAGCGGCCGTAAGCTTTGCAGGTTTCAAAGACGCGCCAGACATTTTCTGTGGGGATGGCGTTGTGGTAGGAATGATCGGGCGCCATAATGGAAGCACCACCGGGGCCGGCATCTCGGATGCACTCGAGCGCCTCCAACTCCACATCATCCGGTTTGCCATGTGCAAGCGTGAGCGATGCCGAGATATTTCCAATCAAGCAGAGGCGGTTCTCATAGGTCTGTTTCAAGGCGGCCAGATCCATACCTGAATTGCGTTGGATTGGGTTCAGCGCCGAAATCGGTAGCTGTATGATCTCATCCATGATGGCGTTGAGGTTGCCGTCGCTATGCATGATGATAGGCGTGCCTGTGGCGGCAAGTGTCTCTACCTCTTCGGCGATGTAGGGCAGAAAATGGCGCTTCCAATGTTCGGGTTTGACCAGCGTGCCCATATTCATGCCCCAGTCATCGTGGATCATGATGGCGTCCACGCCACTCTCGATCAGAAAGAGCCCCATTTCGGTGTTCCATCGGCCCATCTCCCTGAGCACATCTTCAAGGAGATCGGGTTCTTTGATCACCCAGCGGCTGATGTTTTCCATGCCAGACAGCATCCAGGTCGCTGAAAATGGGCCACGCACGCCAGCCACCACGGCCAGTTCACCTTCGACCAATTCCAACGCTCGCTTGGGTTGCGCAACGCGCTCGGGCAATCTCGGATCGGGGAACTGAACCTTGCGCCATTCCTCCCGATTGTTGACCACGAAATTCTCCATCCATGCACCCGGCCAGGAGCTTTCATCCGACCCGTACCAGGCGCCCCATTCATCTTGATAGCGCTCGCCGTGCTGCTGGATATTGGCAAAGGAGGTGAACCCCAGCGGTGCGCTCCATACCATATCGAGCCCGGCCAGAGTGAAGTGCCTCCCGAGATCAGAGATTGGCGACACAGACTGTCGTGAGAAGATCGATTCCCTAATGGATCGATCTTTGATCTCAGGATAGAATCTAGACAACTGTTTCCAGATCACATACCATCCATCTAGAGCCGACCCCCGCCGGGTACACCGAATAGGCGCCTAACCCATCGGCAACAGTGCACCCTGCATCAACACCACCCTGCA
>JAAENG010000134.1 GCA_024224665.1 Chloroflexota bacterium
CTTGCTGGGCCGGTAGTCGGCCGAGACGACCAGTCGCATCACGCGATCGGCCAGTTCTGTTGATATATCCATGATGAAAACATAGCCGATTTGGTTCAATTTTGGACCGGGACACGCTAGGTCTTGTCTCCGTTGCCCGCCAAAACGACGTGGAAACAGGCATTTCCCTGATCCTCTACCCCTCTGGCTCCCGGGAAGCTTACATCAGTGATGCGTTCACACCCGAAAGAGGCTGGGGGGGACTGAGAAGACCATCGATTGATGATGGAGAGATCGGGCCGTTCGGCAGGCCCATGTTGGGGTATCAGCAACGCTCGCTGATCGCTCACCGAAGGACAGACACTCAGCCCGTAACTGAGGTTCACCCAAGTTCCCGAAAACTGAGATTTAACGCTGAGCATGACTGGTTCACGCAGCCAGATGTTAACGGCGTAGAAAAGTCAACGCTCTCGATGTCGACTTCGAGGCAGCGTGATACGACGAATGTGTCTCGGCTCGGTACTTTGCGAAGATAGCCTAAGCATGGA
>JAAENG010000135.1 GCA_024224665.1 Chloroflexota bacterium
AGGTGGCCGGGTTTTGTTCGAGTTCGACATAGCTGATCTCGGCGCCCAACTCATCTTCGATGCGCAGCAGGGCGTCGTAGGCGATCTTGTTCCAGCCCTCCTCGTTAACCGATCCTGGACTCAGTAGCCCGACCTTGAATGTGTCATCTGTCTCGACCGCAGGTGCTGTCGGTGCTTCTTGCGCAGGTGCAGATGTACCACCGCAAGCTGCCACTAACATGGATATCACAACGATAAGCAATATAATCGATAACTGTTTTTTCTTCATGGTCTAGTCACTCCTCACTTACGAGTTATGTTGAATGATGTGTTTGCAGTTAAGCTCTGTTTCAATTCGACTCGATGAAGGCCCTCCTCATGTTCTGATGTCTCAACGTTTGCCGTGTGAATGGACTAGGCCGTATCAATATGCGTGTTGAGGGTTATTTCGACCCTACAACCTAACCACAGTCATGTTGAAACTAAAAGTTATGTCGTTGGACGTTGGAAAGTCGTCAAAAGCTTCGGCGCGAAATTCGCTGTGAACGGATCACTATCCTCACTTACACGGGACTAAGGCAACTCCACTAAAATCTCATCCCAAACTGGCAGTATTTTGCCGGAGTTGCTCACGGATTTTACAAGGATGTTGGATAATCTATTTCTTGCAAAATCCTAATCAAGGGCAATGTGACATAGCTCAGCAGCATTGCTTCCGATCATCTTATAGACTTCATCTTTCGTAGCGCTTACTCCCAGCGGCGGTTCGAGATGTAAATTGGTCACCATGCGTAGCGTCTGTCCCATGGCTTGAGGTGAACAATCGCTTTCGTACACTATTTTACTTGGGCCAACGGCATAGTACATCTGAATCAGCTCCGGCATCTGCACCCAACTCGTACCCAGGAAGACATTATCATGGGTGCGAGCCAGTAAAATGGCGTCGAAGGCGTTGCTTGGCACATTATTAGCTCCAGAATGGGCGCAGATGATCGGTGCATCAGGGAAAGCTTCCGCTACCGGTGCAATTTGATTAGGCAACGAGTAAGGTGATTCGCCCATATGGATCATCACTGGGACATCGAGTTCCATGGCCAGCTCAAAGACCGGGTAAACGATCTTTTTGCTCTCATTGCCGGGGAAGGGGCTGTACAAAGGCAGAAAGTAGTTATGCATACTAGGGTGAAGCTTCAGCATGCAGACGTTGTACTCCTCTTTCCATACTCGGATCTGGTCGAGTTGGTCGGGGACAGAATAACGGGGATTGATCACGGGGTTGAAATAGAAGCGGTCGGGGAATTTCTTGATACTTTCCAGGACATATTGATGGGATTCGGCAATGGATCGGTGGTCGACGGATGTCAGGCCGAGACCGGTCATCAAAACGGCCTTCTCGACATGCTTTATTTCTCCCATGACATCATAGTCTCGGTCCATCATGGCAATCAATTGTTCTATTGTAAATCGTGGTCCCCAGCCCCAAACCGGTTCGCGGTGGGGTATAATGTGACAGTGCGGGTCGATAACTGTATAGTTCATTTTCGTCATCCTTTCCAGAAGGCTTTATAGTCCGATTAATCTTGCCAGGTTGCCACCCATGACTTTGCGGGTATCCTCAAATGTGAGGCTCATGCCGATAGGAGGTTCGAGAGTGAGCGCCTCTTCGACGTTCAGAAGCTGCTGTGTGGGTTCCAAAGGAGGGCAGTTGCTGCCAAAGAGCACCCGGTCGGGGCCGATGGTGTGCACCGCTTCGATGAGCATATGGGGCATAGCAAAGCTGGTCTCGACATAAACATTCTCATGGCGGCTGGCTACCAGTAGGGACTCCACGGTAAACATCTCGCCTTGGGTTCCTAAGTGGGCGATGATCATTTTGACATCAGGGAACTCGCCCGCTACAAAATCAGCCGTGGCCGGGACAGAATAAGGCTGTTCGCCTGAGTGGATCAGAACAGGTATATCAAGCTCACGGGCGGTCTCGAAAAGCGGGTAGAGCATCTGCTTCGAACTTTCGCCCTCGCTGGGGGTCTGGATAGGCAGCCAATATTTGTGCAACGAAGGATGGATGTACAGCATCTTGAAGTTTTGCTCGGTCACCAAACGGCGGACCGTTTCATGCACCTCATCATTCCAGAGCCGGGCGTGCATGACGATGCCGCCCATTAGCCGCTCGGGGTATTGCTGTACGCTTTCTAATACGTAACTATGTTGCTCATCGAACGATAGGGTAGACGTGGGCGCCGTTTCCGCAAAAGCGGGAAAGACAATGGCTTTGTCAATACGCCGGTTCGGTTCGCCCAGAACAGTGCGGGGGGCATCCATCTGGGTAATCAAATCTTCGGCAAGGAACCGCGGCCCCCAACCGATGACATTGTCGGCTGTGCGGCTGATATGGGTAATGCAATCGATAATTGGTATTGTCACATCGTTTCTCCTGTTATGCACGGTTTTGGGATTGCAACCGTATAAATATCATTGGGAACTATTCGTCTAAGGAGTGACAGCTATTCGCTAACTGCTGACATTCACTTGCTTCTCCTTAAGCGCCTGTAACACTTTTTCTGGGGTGATTGGCAACTCTCTGAAACGGATGCCGATGGCATCAAACACTGCATTAGCAATGGCCGGGCCAATGGCGATGATGGGGTCTTCGCCAACGCCTTTGGCTCCAAATGGGGCCGTCGGGTGTGGAACTTCTTCTAATATGATCGACTTTATTTTCGGCATATCCATCGCCAGTGGCATTTTATAATCCACGAAGCTGGCGTTGAGCGATTGGCCTGTTTGTTTATCAATCACATAATCTTCGGTGAGGCTGTGGCCGATGCCTTGCTGGATACCGCCCTCGATCTGTCCTTCTACTCCAATGGGGTTGACTGCCTGACCGACTTCATGTACGGCCACGACCTGTTTTACCTGAATTTGACCGGTCTCAATGTCAACCTCCACCTCGGCAAAATGAGCGGCAAAGGAATAGGCCACTTTAGAATGGTGTGTTGCTTGTCCGATGAGGGTATGGGCCGGCACACTGCCTTCACCCTGGATCAACTCCTTCACAGATACTCGGCTGGAAGGAACACCCTTGACACTGATGATGCCGTCTCGAATCTCCAGATCCTCAACCGCCACTTCCATCTTTCCTGAGGCAAGCGCTAGCAATTGTGACTTGAGATTTGTAGCCGCCTTCTTCACTGCACCCCCGCCTACATAGGTGGTGCGGCTGGCATAGGCGCCGAGGTCAAATGGGACAGCATCAGTATCGCCGTACACGATTTGAATGTCCTTGAAGGGAATGCCCAGCTCCTCTGCTGCGATCTGGGCCATCACTGTGAGCGACCCTGTGCCCAGATCGGCCACGCCTGTGAACAGTTTGACTGTGCCATCTTCGTTCATATTCAAGATGGCGTTTGAGACCTCCTTGATATCGGGATAGGCGCCGCTGCTGTGCATCTCGGTGCCAACGCCCCAGCCGCGGCGAATGCGACTATCTGCTTGGGCCGCCGTTTTCTTTCGCTCCTCGATCCAATTCATTTCTTTTTCGCCCCGTACCAGGCATGCGGCAAGGCCATTCCCCAAAATGGGATGGCCTGAAGGGCTACGGTCTCCATCGCCGGCAGCGTTTTTGAGCCGCAATTCGACCGGATCTATGTTTAGAGCATGCGCGATTTCATCCATCTGGCTATCGAGGGCGAAGAACGCTTGCACAGCGCCAAAGCCACGAAACGCACCCGCTATTGGATTGTTGGTGTAGACTGCACGACCCTCGATCCGTTGATGTTCTTCGCAGCGATACAATGAGGCGATATCAAGACAACCCACCGCCGTAATGCCGAGGCCATGCGACGCATACGCCCCAGTGTTCGAAGTGTGCAGAACTTGCCTGGCCGTCAACGTGCCATCCTGTCTGACGCCTTGCTTCAGGTTTACTGTCACCGGGTGGCGACTTCTGCCACCCATAAATGCCTCTTTACGGGTATACTCCATCTTCACAGGCCTGCCCGACTTTGCAGCCAAAAGGGCGCAGACGAACTCGTGCTGATAGAGATCTTGCTTGGCTCCAAAGCCGCCACCCATGTGCTCGACGATCACTCGGATCTTGTGTAGGGGGATATCAAGCACTTCGCTCAGAATCCCTCGAACCATAAAGGCGCTTTGGGTGGAACTCCAGATGGTCAACTTTCCGCTGTTTTCGAAGGTACAAACACAAGCGTTAGGTTCCATGTAGCATGGCGATGGGCGACCGGTCGAGTAAGTATGCTCAAACAAAAAATCGGCTTCGGCAAAGCCTTGGTCCACATCACCCCGCTGCAACATAAACGGAGGCCCGACCAAGTTCATCTCGGTATCATGTATTTTGGGGGCGTCGGTCCGCATCGCTTCTTCGATGTCGAAAACAGCCTCAAGTAGCTCATATTCGATGTCAATCAGGGCGAGTGCTTCTTCAGCTATCTCTTCGCTGAGTGCGGCAACGGCGGCAAGGCCATCACCCACGAAGCGCGCTTTATCGGCAAAGATGTATTGGTCTGCCACCAGTCCGCCCCCACGAGGGGCGGGCGAACCCTTGTGTTTGACGCGAGGTACGTTATCAGGTGTCAATACCGTCTCGACTCCTGGCAAGGCAAGCGCCCTCCCCGCATTGATGCTTACTATCTTGGCATGAGGGTGCGGACTACGTTTTATTTTTCCGTAAAGCATGCCGGGTAGCATCACATCTGCCGCATACATGGCTGCTCCGGTCACTTTTTCGATACCATCCACCTTGACGGTACTGGCGCCAATCACTGCGAAGTCAGTTTGCATATGCTATGCTCTTCGGTGGGGAATGAAGATTGGAGTTGAATCACTTTCAACTTTCTGGGTTGAATGCTGGATGGTCACTTTGACACTTATGCTTGCCATCCGAAACATCGGTTTTTTTAATCGCCTCTATGATTTTGGTAAAGCCGGTACAGCGGCAGATATTGCCGGCGATGGCAAATCTGATTTCAGCATCGCTTGGCTCGGAGGTTTCGTCCAGGAGCGCCATGGCGGACATGATCATTCCCGGTGTGCAAAAGCCACACTGAGCGGCACCGTACTTTAAGAAATTCTCTTGCAAGGGATGTAGACTGATGTCATGTTCTGTCCTATTTGCCAGTCCTTCGATGGTTACGATTTCTGCACCGTTGCCTTCTACGCCCAGCACCAGGCATGAATTGACAGGTTTGCCGTTCATGATGACGGTACAGGCTCCGCAATCGCCTACATCGCAACCTTTCTTAGTCCCGGTCAGTCCAATTTCGTTACGTAAGACATACAACAGGCTGTGGAAAGGCTCAATGGCAAATTCTCTCTCCTGTCCGTTGATGGTTGTGCTGCAAATGCGTTTCGTCATGCTGCTCCTCTCACACCGATTTCGCCATCTCTAGTGCCTGTCGGATGGCCCGACTGGTTAGAACTCGCACCATCTCACGTCGATAATCAGCACTGGAACGGACATCGCTGATAGGGCGGGATTCCACCATTGCGGCCTGAGCTGCTGCAGCGATGTCAAGTCTATCTATTGAGTTATTCCGCAGTACCTCTTCGGCCTTAAGAGCACGAATCGGCGTGGGAGCCACCGCACCCAACACGATCCGGATATCCTGACAAATGTCGCTTTCCAGGGTTAGAGTGACAGCCACGCCGACCGAGGCCAATTCCATGGCCTTTCTGCGTCCATGTTTGAAGTAGACCTTGCCAGTGCGAGGTGGTGGGGCGGGTACGATGATCTCGGTCAACACCTCATCCTGAGTCAACACTGTCTGGCCGGGGCCGGCAAAGAATTTCTCCAGCAGAATGTTTCGCTCGCCCCTGGAACCGAACACCCGAATTGTCGCTTGATCGGCGATCAGTGACGGTAACGTATCGGCGGAGGGGGATGCTCGGCAAATATTGCCGGCTACTGTAGCCCGATTGCGTATTTGAATGGATCCTAAATCGCTGGCAGCTTGAGCCAATCCTGCGTATTTTTTCTGAACAATCTGAGATGTCTCCACTGCACGGATCGTAACCAATGAACCAATCCGCAAGCCTTCCTCTTCATCGTACGATAGGTAATCCATGCCAGCAATGTGCTTGATGTTTATGACATATGCGGGCGTTCTCAATCCCTCTTTCATCTCGACCAGCAGATCGGTGCCTCCAGCCAAAACGCTGGCCCGCCCATTATAGCGTTCTAGCAGATAGACAGCTTCTTCAAGTGTGCTTGGTTCGAAGTACTCAAACGATTTCATCTCTGTTCTATCTCTGGGTCGTCCTGGACCCAATAGGCCTGTACTGCGGCGCCGACATGGGTTAAGTGATCTTTCATGGCCTGCCTGGCTGCCTGACTGTCACCCATCTCGATGGCGGCCAGTATGGCCCTGTGGCCGCTGACAATGCCTGGCAGTAGATCGGGAATGTGCATACTGTCGGTGCGCATTTCATGCAATAGGCCCACGATACTGTCCATCAAACTAACCAGGATATCGTTGTCGGTGGCGATAACGATCTGTCGGTGAAATTCTACGTCGGCATTGATCATGCTCTGGCCATCTTCTCGAGCAATATGCGTTTCGACAGCTTGTACCCACTTTCGCATAAGTGTAATCTGAGTGGTTTCTGCACGTTCGGCAGCCCGGCCTGCCGCCTCAACCTCAATGATCTCTCGGACTTCAAATAACTTCCTGATTGTCTCCTGACTGGTGATGAAATGGGGGAACAGAGTGGCCCGGATGACTTCACCACTAGGATCTTTGACGAATGTTCCCAATCCTTGCCTTGATTCCAGCAGGCCTACGGTTTCTAGTTGTCGAATCGCCTCTCGAATCGATGTGCGGCCGACATGAAGTTCCTGCGCCAACTTCCGTTCACTGGGCAACTGATCCCCAGGAGCATACTCGCCAGTCCGGATCATTTCGGAAATGTGTTCGACGGTTTCTTCGGCGACAGAGGATTTTTGGTGAGAATAGCGCATAGACACCAGACACTAATCTAAATGGCCTGACTGGTCTGAGTGGTCTGACCAATAAATATACTATAGCATGCGTTTTCTCACCCGTCAAGGCTTCGGATTCAAAATTGCTTCGAAAGAGTCCCTACCATTGTTACCCATAGGCCGATCCTTGTGATTGTGCATACGTGCCTGGTTGGGACAACAGAGATGATCAGGTGCTTGACCGTCCTGCTTTTCAGAGTGGCCTACGGTTAAGATGACAGCGCGCGACTTGCAGGGCTAGAACAACACCAGTAGTTGTTTGACCCTTGAATATCGCTCATACCCATAAAAGTGCAATACACTGAAGTATGGCCGTTATAATCCTGTTTTCGGTAAAACGTATCGATTGTTTTGCACCCAGTCCATTGCCTCCGGCATAGCCTGAACAGATACGGCTGTCGTCTCTAAAGTTGACATAAATCCAGTGTCGGGACATGATGGTAGAGGACATCTCAGACTATGACAATACGCTCCATACTACCTAAGTATCTCGAACTCGATCTCGAACCTTACAGCGGCCGATTTATCGCCCTGGTGGAGGGCCAGATCGTTGCGGTCGGAGATAGCGCCGATGCAACTTTTGTGCGCGCTAAAATCGCCCGCCATCAGCGACCGCCAACCATCTTGAGTATTGCTGCCTCTAAAGAGGTTTTCGAAGAGAAGTAAACGAGTAGACCAGCAGACCAGGACTGGCCGCCAAAGCGAGCATAACTCAATCCACAATCCAGCATCCACAATCGTCAATTCCCATGCTAGCCTCCCGGTTATACAACCAACCACACGCCCTCAAGGCGCATCACACACTATTGGCGATCGCGCCTGAAAGCGTGTTGGTCGGTGGTGCGGTACGGGATCTGGTGCTTGATCGGCGGGTGAAGGATCTGGATTATGCGTTACCAGACAAAGCTTTGGCTACAGCTCGACGATTGGCGAATACACTGGGTGGGTCGTACTATCCGTTGGACGCAGCACGGCAGATCGGTCGGGTTGTATGGCGCTGCTCGAGTGAGGAAACACTGAGTATTGATGTTTCGCTCACTCGAGATGGCAGCCTCGATGCAGATCTGGTGGCGCGAGATTTTACACTCAATGCCATCGCTTTACTTCCGAACGGAGAGCCATACGATCCTTTAGGTGGGCAAAGCGATCTTGACCAGCGCCTCCTTCGCACATGTGGTGCAAGATCCCTGATTCAGGATCCGATTCGTATACTCAGGGCTATACGGTTTCTTTACACATTTCACCTACATCCTGCCGCAGGGTTGGATACACTCGTGTGGCAAGCCTCCCCCGGCCTCGCACGTGTCAGCCCTGAACGCCAACGAGACGAGTTGTTCAAACTATTTGCTCTGCCCGATCCACACTTTGCTTTCCTGCATATGCACTCGTGGGGAATCCAGCAACAGTTGTTTCCGGCGTTGGCAGCTTTGCATGATATGGCCCAATCACCGCCGCATATTTACAATGGCTATGAACATTCCCTGATGGCGTTGCGTGCGATGGCACGTATCGACAGATTACTACGTAAAGATATCACACCTGCTGATGTCATAGAGACCATACTTCTCGACAAATTGGGACCGTTTCAGGTGCAACTGGATGCATATCTGTGCCATGAATTCGTTCAAGATCGGCCTCGATGGCTATGGCTTCGATTTGCAGCTCTCGCTCACGACTGGGGCAAACCTGCTGTGCGAACCGTTGAAGCCGATGGCCGCATTCGCTTTATTGGCCACGAACACGCCAGCGCTCGTCTCACAGATGCCTGGATGGAGCGATACCACTGCGCAACCAATGAGATGACATTTGTCCACAATGTATGTGCAGGGCATATGCGTCCCTTAAGCCTTAGCCACACAGGTCTTCAACCCAGCCGCCGCAGTATCTACCGGTTTTATCGTGATCTCGGCGACGCCGCCACAGGTGTTCTACTGCTGCATATGGCAGACTATCTGGCCACCTATGGACCCACGTTAGCGCCCGATCAACTGGGAACGCATATGGATTTTGTGCTGAGTTTGATGACACCTGCATTTTTGTATGGCGACCACGGTCCCGTGCCCAAGTCCCTCCTCGATGGTAAGGAGTTAATGGCTGCCTTAGCATTGCAGCCCGGCCCAATCATCGGTGAGTTGCTCGAGCAGTTGCGCGAAGCTCAAGCTTTAGGTATGATTGCAGATAGAGAGAACGCGATCGCTTATGTCAGGCAACTTATGCAAGCACAGCGAGAAGGGGGACCTTAGACAGGAACATTGCTCTATCTGCCTATTGAGAACGCTCATTGGTTTGTCCGCACCTGTTTTCTAACCTATAATCGCCAAGATGACCACCCCCGTTTGTCCCTATCTAGGGCTATTGGATGACCCCGAAGCGCATCTGAATTACGCGAGTTTCGAGAATCGATGCTACGCAACGGTCGCGCGCGAATCGATTCAGCTATCTGAACAATCGGTCTTTTGCCTCGGCGGCCAGTGCAACAGTTGCCCTCGTTATATGGCGGTCCATGGTCCGCCACAGCCTGAACCCACCATAGAGACGGCGCCCCTGCCTGCAGCTTACCCTCCGCCTGCAACTGCTCAGGTTCAGCCCCTTGTCCAGCAGCCGCCTACCTATGTAGCTATCGCAACACCAGTTCAACCGGCATCTGGTCGTGATTGGTCGATGGCTGTTATCCTGGGAGGAATGCTTGTAGGTATATTGCTGTGCGTGGGTGCTTTTGCCGGGTATTTCAGCTTACGAGCGTTAGTCACGACAGCCCTGCCGCAGACAACGACACCAGTCGCTGTGGTAGTCGTCTCACTTACACCAACGCCAACGCTTGCAGGCGTGATCGTCGTCATTCCAGGACCTTCCAACACCCCGACCCTGACCAGCGACGCAATCCCAACCGTTTTGCCGACTGTTACCCCTATGCCGGGCGTGCCCACCGATACTCCCATCGTAATCGCACCAACCCCCGGCTCAGCGCTAACGCCGACCTTAGTGCCCACTCCGACAAAGCGTGCAACACCCACCAGTCGTCCCAAACCGACATCGACACGTCGTGTAACTGCCACCCCCCGCATAACACCCTCGCGTACGTTTACGCCTGTCAAGGTTGACATTAGGTTCACTGCGTCTAAAACCACGATTGTAGAAGGGGCATGTTCGATCATCCGCTGGAACGTGCAGAATGCAAAAGAAGTGTACTACGAGGGCAAACCGGTCGCAGGCGTTGGCAGTAGCGAAGAGTGTCCGATTAAGACCACAACCTACACCCTAACCGTGGTTGATCTACGTGGCCGAACCACCAAAAAGACGCTGACACTTTCAGTCATCAAAGGATCACCGTCGCCCACGGCATCGCCGAGTGCGACCTGGACGCCATGGCCCACAGCCACACCTTCGCCAACACTTACAACAACCCCTTCCAAAACCCCGACGCCTACAGCAACGCTGACGCCAACCGTCACACCAACGAGCACCGTCCTTCCAACAGCCACGGCCACAAAGTTTTTCATCCATTGGAGCGCATCTCCCAGCAGTTCGAATGGAACGGACCCGGAGGTGACCATCACCTTTACCAACTCGAGCAGTCTAAGCGACTCGCTTGCTCTCAGTTTCCATGATGTAGAATTGCCGGACGGTTGGGGTGTAGAGATGTGTATCAATGGTGATTGTGGCTCAAGCAAAACGACGCCTGATCTTCAGTCTGGTGCAAGTGTGGGGGTAACCGTCAAATTCTCTGTACCCGGTGCCGCTACATCAGGTGAAAGCGGTTCGGTTAATCTTCATGGCAGGTCATTCCTAGATCCCTCCTATACCATTTCTGTGCCCATTACAGTGGAACAGCCTTAACGTGAAGTCATGGAAGTGCAGATCGCCGTAGCAAAAATACACAAATATGCAACCAGTGAATCGGGTGATACTGTGGAAATGATCGAGCGGCCTCATGGGGGGATATCTGTTGTACTTGTCGATGGCCAACGCAGTGGCAGATCTGCCAAAGTGATCAGCAATCTTGTGGCGAGGAAGGCGATATCATTGCTTGCTGAAGGCGTTCGAGATGGCGCCGCCGCCCGCGCGGCACATGATTATTTGCGCACACATCGGCGTGGTCAGGTTAGCGCCGAACTGGTCATTCTCTCCGCCGATCTCGAAACCGGCACGCTAGTGATTTCTCGTAACACCCATGCCCCCGTTCTGCTCTACCAGAACAGCCATTGGCAGCTATTCGATGATCCAGCCAAGGCAGTGGGGATCCATGCCCGAACAAGGCCACAGATGGCCGAATTGCCATTACGGCCGGGGGTCATTGCCATCACCTTCAGTGACGGTGTGTGGAATGCTGGTGAGCGGCGCAGCCAAGCGAACAATGTTCTTGAAACCGTTGAGAGCTATCCTCTCACTCTCAGTGCTAAAGCATTCGCCGACAACCTTTTGGCGCATGCTTTACAGATAGAGGAAGGGCGCCCTACCGACGATCTCACAGTCGTGGCATTTCGTGTCGTCGGTCTCGATGTCGACAACGTGCGCCGCATGAATATCAGCCTGCCGATCGCATCACGTGTTTACGATGCCTGGCAACATTCAGTGTTAAATCTAGCGAACCCTGATGCGATTCCCGGGCGATGATCTCGGAACCCGACTGACGACTCAACGAGAAGAGCTTGCATATCGTAGACGCCGGGCTGTTAGGCAATTCTCGCACCGCATGCGCGCTGCTGGCCTGATAGGCGCCATCTTCATTCTCTTGTTGATCCTGGTGCTAAGTTTGTTAAGATGGCGTGTCGATTTACCGCAATTGCAGGTAGCGGCCAGAGTTTTGTTCGTTGTCGGTTGGCTGTATCTGGCTCTATTACCACTGTTGTTCGCATTCCGCACACGCTTGATTTCGTATCTACTCCAGGAACACTGGGTCTGGTTGTCGGCTTGGTTGGTATTGCCAATCGATTACTTTGTAATACGTTTTGGCATTGGCGCTTGGCAGTGGATTCCCATTTTCTTCTTCGGGTTGCTCCTATTGGGCAGAGGTTTGGCTGATTGGCGGAACCAACGGTTCTTGACAGAACTCGAAGCGAATCAATCGCTTTGGGAGCGATTGGCGCCATTGGGCGTATTGGATTTACTTTTGCTCGGATTTTGGAGCAGCCGACGCGATCAACCGGCCTAACCAAAGTCGTATCGAAACCAGCGGTCTTGTCACAGCTCGATAGAGGATGGCCCATCTCTGCAGACGATGGCCCAGCGCTTCAGAGCGAAATTCTCGATCATCTATTATCTGTCGCCATTAGCAACTTTCCCCCCGACCGTCGCCATCATAAAAAATGATCCACATCAAGATCGTAGGTATCTGCGGCAGCGGTAAAAGCACGTTGGCGCTGCACTTGCGGGCGATGGGATACGAAGCCCATCAGATAGCGCAAGAACATTCAGGTGTGCCCGACCTCTGGCTGCGACGCAACCCGCCGGACGTCCTGGTCTTTTTGGAAACGGGGGGCGAAGCAGCGCGAGTTCGCTATCCTCATCTGAACCTCACCGATACCTATCTGGACAAGGAGCGAGTGCGACTGGCTCATGCCCGAGAGCACGCTGATTGTCTGGTTACCACCGACGACCTTAGCCCCAAACAGGTGTTAACTCAGGTCTTGACCCGCCTGACCGAATTGGGTTTCGCAAAGCCTTAGACACGTACAATATCTGCGTAAGCAATCTCCCTGGCATGACAGTGTCGCAAATGTTGGTGTCACTAACTTGACACGCCTTTCCTAACACTTCTATAATCCGTAGGTTTGCGTCGCCAATGATGTTCGGGAGCGGTCCCATTACCGCAGCCAATTCTCCAGACGCATTTCTTAAGGATTGTCCATGCCGTCGCGAAATTCCATCCTATTAATTATCATTATTCTACTTGTTGGTCTGGCACTGTTCGTTGCCCTGCCTATCGAACATCCTGATTGGTCCAAGAGCGCACTCACCCCGCATCAGGAATTGGAGCGTGCGTTGGAACTCAGGTTGGGGCTCGATCTCCAGGGCGGGACTCAGATCCAGCTCGACGCCGTGCCAATGAGCGGACGTGACGTTTCCTCAGAAGACATTGATACGGCCAAAGTCATTATCGAACGGCGTGTCAATGGTTTGGGTGTCGCCGAGCCCCTGGTGCAGACCAGTGGTGACCGCATTATCGTCGCCCTCCCTGGCGTTGATAACCCCGACGCAGCGATCGAGACTTTACGTGGTACAGGTCAGCTAGAGTTCGTCGATTTCTCGAATGCACCTCCCTTCATGAGAGCGGGGAGTCGGGTTCTTACGACCCTTAGTGCCGGAGATATCGTTACAGATACCGCTATCTATGAGACTGTAATCACCGGTGACCTTTTGCGCTCTGCAGATGTCACGCTGGACCCCAATACACAAGTTCCCATTATCGCCTTCGAATTTAAACCCGAAGGAGTAGATGTTTTCCGAGATTTCACGAGCAGCCATATCGGTGACCGCCTGGCCATTGTCATGGATAGTACCGTACTATCGACGCCTGTGATCAGCAACATCATCCCCGGCGAAGGTATTATTGAGGGTGATTTCACCCTTGAAGAAGCTCGCAATCTGGCTATTCAGATGCAATATGGTGCACTGCCTGTGCCGCTAGAGGTTGTGGATGTGCGCACGGTGGGCCCCTCTTTGGGTGAGGATTCGGTCAACTCGAGTGTAAAAGCCGGTATTATTGGCGTGATCATCGTACTGCTCTTCATGCTAATCTACTATCGATTGCCCGGTATCTTTGCCGATCTGGCATTGCTTGCCTTTGTCGTTCTCAACCTGGCTGTGTACAAGCTCACGCCGGTGGTCCTCACTTTGCCAGGTATCGCCGGATTTCTGCTCACCATCGGCATGGCTGTAGATGCGAACATCCTGATCTTCGAGCGTATGCGTGAGGAGTTGCGGGCTGGACGCTCACTCAACAGCGCCGTAGAAGTCGGATTCTCACGCGCCTGGACATCGATTTTGGACTCCAATTTGTCCACGATCCTCATTGCCCTGATCCTGCTCTACTTTGGTTCTAACTTCGGTGCTTCCGTTGTACAGGGCTTTGCCATCACCCTGATTATTGGTGTGTTGATCTCTATGTTTACCGCCGTTGTGGTCACCCGAACCTTAATGCGATTTGCGGTGTCTGTCTTTGGCGATAGACTCAGCAAACATCTCTCTTTGTTTGGCGTGTAATCCATATCTTTGCACTGAGAAGTTAATTTCTTACTTCTTACCGATCTCAGTTGTCATTTCGCACAGCTGGTCAGTAAGTTATTCTGTCCCAAGACTCTAGCGCCTCCGAAAACTCTGGCCGGATATCCCACATGTACAAACTTATCAAGTATCGCCGTTACTATTACCTGCTCTCCTCGCTGATTATTCTGCCCGGCCTGTTGGCGATGCTCTACTCGCTGGCTACTATCGGTTCTCCCGTTCATATCTCAATTGATTTCACCGGTGGGAGCTTGTGGGAACTGCGTCTCGAGGAAGCTGTCGCACCTGGCGATATCGTCAGGCTCTTTGCTGACAATGGTTCTCCTGGCGCGAACGTCAACACGATCGGCGATGATCGCACATTCGCCATTCGTACCGAAGAGATATCGCCATCACAAAAGGCTGCTTTGTTGGCAGCCCTGACAGAATCCTTCAATGGCGCACCTGAGGAGCTACAGTTCCGTGCTGTAGGGCCAACCATTGGCCGTGAAGTTACGCGGACAGCGTTTATCGCCACGATTCTGGCAACACTTATTATATTAGGTTTTATCACCTGGGCATTCAGACAGGTGGTGCATCCTTTCCGCTTTGGCGCGGCGGCCATCATCGCCATGCTCCACGATGTGCTGATCACCATTGGCTTCTTCTCGATTATGGGCCTGATTGCCGGTTGGGAAGCCGATGCCCTATTCCTAACGGCGATCCTTACGGTGATCGGGTTCTCGGTGCAGGATACTATCGTCGTATTCGACCGCATTCGTGAGAATTCCAGACGGCATCGTGGCGAGGATTTCGAAGTCATTGCTAATCGTTCGGTTTTGGAGACCATGCAGCGCTCGATAGCCACGCAGATCAATGCCATGTTCGTGATGATCGCTTTGCTTATGTTTGGTGGTGTGACCATTCGCCACTTTATTGCTACCATGCTTGTGGGGTTGCTCAGTGGTACATACTCATCGATTTTCCTGGCGACACCTCTGTTGGTCACCTGGGAGAAAGGTGGATTGAAGTTATTCAACCGCAAAAAGAAACGCCGCCAGAAACCTGTTACGGCCTGAGTCACGAAACCAGTGATTTCGCCAGCTTAAAATCTGAAGCTCCCTAAGGGCTATGTCAAATATTGGGCTAGCGTCTGAGGGGGCTTTGTGCTTTTAACCAGGGTTTGATCCCCTCGGCATGTTCCGCCTGAACTGTAAAGCTTTGGTATTGCGTACATTGAACCATGCCGGTTTTTCGATTTTGAGAGGTTCAGCATGCGTGCGTTGACGCTGGAAGATGGCGAGCTACGATTTCGTACAGATTACGAACTGCCTGAACCCAGGCCAAAAGAGGCCCTGTTACGGATGCGGATGGCGGGGATTTGCGGCACCGATCTGGCGTTGGTTTCGGGCTACAAAGGGCGCTACACAGGTGTGTTGGGGCATGAATATGTGGCTGAGGTTGTAAAGGCGCCCGATCAACCACAGTGGGTAGGGCAACGCGTGGCGGGCGAGATCAACACTATGTGTGGGAATTGTGATCGCTGTAGGCGGGGATTGACTACACATTGCGCCAGGCGCAGAGTGCTGGGCATTCTCGATTGGGACGGTGTATTTAGCGATTGTTTTCTAAGCCCCATCGCAAATCTGTATCCCCTACCTGATTCTGTATCCGATTCTGTTGCAGTGTTTACCGAGCCGCTGGCCGCCGCCTACGCCGCTCTGCGAGATCTGCCGGCTAATGTCGGAGATCAGGTCATCATCTTCGGGGCCGGGCGCCTGGGGCAATTGATAGCCATAGTGTTCAAACAAGCGGGTTATGATCCCCTGCTAATTACACGCTATCCCCAGCAAGTTGCAGTTGCCGGCCATTATGGTATTCGCACGGCGGCGAAGCCGGCGGTCTCTGCTTATGACATCGCCATCGATGCTACGGGAGATGCTGCGGCTCTGCCAGAGATATTGCCACACCTGCGTCCGCGAGGAGTATTGATTCTGAAGACGACTGCGGCCCAACCCAGCGTTCTACATTTATCTACGGTTGTTGTCGATGAACTTCGCATCATCGGCTCGCGCTGCGGTCCCTTCCCACAGGCAATCGAAGCCTTGGCCACCGCGACTCTCGATCCCACCCCTTTGATCTCAGCGACTTATCCATTATCTCAAGCATTGGTCGCCTTTCAACACGCCGCAAGACCTGGCGTATTCAAAGTATTGCTTCAGGCTGAACCTTCACCTCTTGGCCTTTAGCGTGCTATAATCCCGCCTGCCGAATCATATCGGGTTCGGTAATACTCTGTATAAAGGAGAGCTTGACACTATGCGTTTACGCTATCCTATCTTAGTCGTATTGATGTTTGTGGTTATAGTTGGCGTATTGGCGGCGGTAGGGCAGACGCCTTCTGCTGTCACGACCGGCGAAACAACCACGCCTGATGACGAAATTGCTTATGTGAACAGCGCCAGCCGTGCTCAAGTGGTCGATCCATACACGGCTCCCGGCAATCAACCCTTCCAGTGGACATCTGCAACAGCAGGGTGGACTGATATCGCCCCCCTGGACGCCAACGGAGATGGCGTCCAGGAACTCGTCGCTATTGGCGGTAACCGAGTGGAAATCCTCACGCCTTATACGCCATCCGGGTCTGTGCCTCCTCAGTTCTCACGAACTATTGGCAGCGGATTCTTTTACAATTGGGTTATCGCCGGAGACATCATTCCCGGTGACAATCATCTGCCAGAGATACTGGTGCAGCGTACTGACAATCGAAACGATTCGAGCTACAGTGTTCAGATTTACGATGGCAATGCAGCCGGCACAGTGTGGACGCAGGTATTCGATCAAACCTATGGTAGCACCTGGCTAAACATTCAGTTGGGTGATGTCGATGGCCTGGAAGGTGATGAGGTCGTCATGGTGCGCAATGTCGATAAACGTTTGCTAATTTTCAAATATGCATCCTCCGGGAACTGGCCTACGATTTTTGAGCGCACCTATGGTTACTCCTGGATTAAGTTGAATGTAGGTAATTCGCATGTGAATAACGGCGCCATCGATGAGATCCACCTAACCCGTTCCGGTGTTTTAGGCGTCCTCGATTCGTTTCTTACATTCCAGTATTTCAATAATAACGTGTCAGATGCGCCTAATGGCAGCGGCATCTATTTTCCCGCCTGGAAATATATAGCATCGGGAGATGTCAACTTGAGTGGCGATGAAGAGGTATTTATGGTGCGAGATCCGCAGAAGGATAACGGGATCTCGTTGCTCGGACTCAACTGGGGTACAGATACCATGCCCTCTGCCTGGACCGATGGACTGGCAGTTGGAGGTCGCAACCTTCAGCGCGTGGTTATGGGCGACACCGACGGCGATAAAAAGGACGAAGTCGTGATTACGACCACCTCCGATTATCGCATCTATACCGAACCGGGATCGAATCTCAACAACAACGGTGTTAATCCCGCCTCCTTCCGCCTGCCTGTTTCGATCACCCTTGGCAATTTCGACGGTAGCGGCGTCAGTTCTGAACCGGCTGAGATGAGGGTGAGCCCCTCCTCGCTGAGCTTTGAAATGACCCGGAACGAAGCCAATCCTTCGTCCCAGACAATTGACGTTACCAACGTCGGTGGCAGCGGCAATTTCGCTTACGATGTCACCCTGGAAAAGAATAGCAGTTGGCTCAGCGTGAACCCATTCGATAGTGTCACCCCTGGGCAGCATACGGTGAGTATCAATGGCTCTAGTCTGGGCGCTGGGCTCTACGAAGACACGATCATTATCACCGCCATCAGTACAGAGGTTCTCGAAAGCCCGCAAAGCATCCCCGTGCAACTCAGGGTCAAAGCTACAGGCCCCATCTTGCAGGTCGAACCTGCTAGCCTCAGTTATGAAATGAATTTCGGTGGTGTGCTCCCACTGCCGGTCGGGTTCAGTATCAAAAATGTGGGCGATGGTGGTTCCAAGTTCTTCAAGGTTGAGATCAGCACTGATGATGGCGCCAATTGGATTAAGTCGGATAGCACGAGTGGCTGGACGGATGATGAAGTCACGATTACGATCGATCCCAGTGCTTTGACTTCAGGGCAATACTCAGGCAATATCCGCTTCGATGCTGGCACTGCCGAAGGTAGCCCTGCCGATGTACCGGTGAGTCTCAAGATCGATCCGACCGGTATGGAAGTGACACCTACCAGTATTTTTATGCAGGCATTTGTCGATCAACCTTCTCCCATGGCTGAGGTGCAGATCGATCAGGCCGTTCTCGGCAGTGGGGCAATAAAATGGTATGCCTATGTCGTTCCTTCCGGGGATTGGTGGGGAATCCAGGACGCGTATCGGTCCGGTAAACTCACAGTCGCACAGAGTGATAAGGGCTATGTGTTTACTTCGACGGAGGGCAAACAGAGCATATTGCAATATGTGCCCTGGGTCGTACTTGCGCCAAACAATGGTATTACACCTCGTACGATGCAGGTTTCACTTAATATGGCCGAGGCCCCTGTCGGCGAAAGTCGTGTCACCATTTTGATAGATGGTGGACCTGGCACACCCAACCGCTTCCAGGGTGTAGACCTTCGCATTCTTGTTAGTGATGGTGGGGTTTGGTTGCCATCTATCGTACAAGAATAACCACCGCACTAATGGCATGATACGTTACTCAGCCTACAAAAACGCCTCCGCCATGCGGGGGCGTTTTTGTAGGCTTGCTTTTGTCTTTATCACTCAACCAACCTATCTCAACCCACCTACCAGCTTTGGCAAAACATCGGCCACATCCCCGCGTACAGTCACATCCGCCGTACGATCGTATTCCGTGGATCCAAGATTGACCAATATCAGCTTCGCACCACGCCGCGCTGCCAGGGCCGGCAGATCTGCGGCGGGCATCACCTCTAACGATGAACCGGCCACCATCATCACGTCGCAACGGAGGGCCTCTTCCTGAGCGTGTACAATCACATGCTCTGACAAAGGCTCTCCCATGAGTATGACATCAGGTTTGAGCACAAAGCCACAGTCGGGACAATAGGGAATGGCGCCGTCTGCGATAAACGCTTGCAGATAAGGGTCAGCGTCGTGGCCGAACCCACAATCGGGACAGTTCACAGTGCGCAAGTGCCCGTGCAATTCAACGACATCGCCCGAACCACTGGCCTGGTGCAAACCATCGATATTCTGGGTGATGAGCGTGTGTAGCCGGCCCCTTCTTTGTAACTCTGCCAACGCCCTGTGAGCGGCATTGGGTTTCGCCTCTTGTAGTGTGATAGCAAGGGGACGTATCCAATCATAAAATCGTGCGGGGTTTTCATGAAAACCCCATACCGAAGCGATCTCAAATGGATCGACGTTACTCCAAAGTCCTGTGTCTTCTGAACGGAAATCTGGGATACCGGAAGGCGTGGAGACCCCAGCTCCAGTTAGCACCACTAAACGCTCAGCCTGGCGTAAAAGTTCTATAGCCTGCTTGAGTTGAGAGACATCTGTTCGTGCACGGCGGATCATGGTAAAGACACACTCATTCAATGTGTTTATAATTCGGCAACACAGCTTGATCTTTGGATCGCAGTAATTCCAATTGTGGACTGAGTGCAACGCATTCAGCACACCAGAAGGCAGGACTGATGGGCTCAAATAGGTCGTATCGGCTAGACCTGAATGCGTTGCACTCTTCACGGCCAAATTTGGAACTGCTGGATTTGGATCGTTTTGACAGCGGACTAGCACTATTGTACACTACGCTATATAGTCTTGTCAGCGTTTTTTCATGTCTAGCTTAAACGACGACGAACTATCGTTTTTGCTAGAGCGCATGACAATAGATAGTCTCGTCTACAAGAGAGAACCTGCTGAAACGAGTTCTAAACCTGCTCTTGCCAATCTGCTATGGTGGCCGAATTGATAGCTAATACCCTACAGAGACACGTGGCAACGCAAAAACGACACTCTACACGTTATCAAGGATTTGCCTAATGATCACCGAGTGGGGGCGAAAGAGGATTAAATTCATTCTGGAGCCCGTTGCGAATATTTTTATGAAATTGCATATTACGCCAAATACGATCACTGTATTAGGCCTCTTGCTCAGCCTTGGTGTAGGTTACCTCATCATTATCGATCAGTTAGTGTGGGCCGGTCTGTTATATATATTGGCTGCAGGTATGGATGCCGTCGATGGTACACTGGCAAGAAAACTCAACATTCGTAGCAAATTTGGCGCCTTCCTGGATAGTACCTTGGACCGCCTAGGCGAATCAATCATTTTAGCGTCGATTGGTGTGTGGGCAGTGGTGCAAGATAATGAGAATGTCGTTTTGGTTATATTGTTGGCCTTCAGCGCACTTGTAACAAGTTATCTTGTAAGCTACACTAGAGCGCGAGCTGAAGGCCTTGGGTACGATGTCAAAGTTGGCATTGGTACTCGTGTCGAGCGATTTATCATTATGGCCCTGGCTTTGCTGCTGCAGCGTCCTGATATCGGTGCAGCTGTTATTACTGTTTTAGCAGGTGTTACAGTCATTCAGCGTATCTATGCTGTTTGGAAACTGGCAAAAGTGACATAAGCTAAAATCCTCCCCCGCTCCCCCTCCCCCCAATTGGCGATGCTCCCCCCCGCAATTGTCTTTGGTCCCAACCGTTTGTTGAGTGCAAGCTGGTTATTCAGCCCTGCCCACCGGTTGGGGCTTTTTTGTTGCCAAACGTCCCTCCAATCGCGCCTTATTTCAGAATTAGGTAATCTTCCCGTTGCTTTTTAGCGTTTTTCCCGTCTTGACTAAAAAGAAACCAATGTCGCGACCTCCTTTGGACGAGGCGACATTGGTGCAACGGGCTGCAACCAGCGACCCGGAAGCTATTGGCGCATTGTACGATATGTATGCGCCTAAAATCTACACATATATCTACCACCGTACCAGCGACCCCATCGCCGCTGAAGATCTCACAGGGCAAGTTTTCCTGCGTATGATCGAATCTGTAAGAGCGGGGCGAGGGTGGCGTACATCATTCTCCGGCTGGCTCTACCGTATTGCTCACAACCTGGTGGTTGATTTGTATCGCAAACGAGGCCAAGTCAGTTACACAACCATCGAAGATGCCCCCAACATCCCTGCCGGGGACGGCGATCCATTCAAGCATGCCGCAGCCCGTCTCGACAGTGATGTGCTTTTACGCGCCATCAATCAACTTACCGAGGAGCAGGCGCAAGTTGTAACGCTGCGTTTTCTCGAAGGCTACAGCATCACCGAAGTTGCCACCATCATGGATAAAACCGAAGGTGCTATCAAGGCACTTCAATACCGTGGTGTAGCCAGTTTGCGCAGAATCATGAACGGCCGACCCTCATGACCACCAAAGACCAGGCTTCTTTCGACTTCTTCCACGAGCTAGCAGAGGATCTTGGGCGAAACGAATCTCGCCAAGATGCCATCAAGCGCGCAAAGGAACAAGGCAGCGATGAACTGGTTGCAATGTTGGATCTGGTAGATGAGTTACAAACTCAGCCACCTGTTCCCGATGCCACAGAATCGTTAGAGAGAGCACGCGCTCGTGTCTTAGCCTTCACGCCGGCACCGGCAAAGGTGCCAGTGACAGCGGTCGTACCTGGTTTATGGGAGCGAATTCAACAAGGGATGCGCATATCTGCTGTTCCTGTCTGGGCCACGGCAGCCGTTATCGCCATCATGGCGCTTTTAGTGACGATGGCAACAACCGTTTCTGTCTCCGCCAATGCCATTCCTGGAGATCCCCTCTATGGGGTTAAGATCGTATCTGAAAATATCGCAAAGATGTTGATCTTCGATGCGTCAGAACGAGAGATGTATGAGCAGACCATTCATGCACGCCGTATGGCCGAGCTTAATAAATTGGTCGAGATCAATCGTGAGGCGAGGGTTAATTTCCGTGGTGAGGTCTTGGGACGTAAGGGAGATCGTTGGCTCATCGATGAATACCTTGTGGATGTCGAGAATGGCGCCGAACTACTAGAGGGTCTGCGTTCAGGTTCTACGGTATGGGTATCCGCCCTATTCAAGGACCAGACTTTCCATAATGTGGTCATTTCCGATCTGTATACGCCTACGCCAACGCCGACCCAGGTGCCATCACCGACCCCGACCCAGGCGCCTGCCGGTTACAGATTGCAGTCCCGCGATGCAGACACACCGGCTCCGGTTACGCCACTACCAACGCCCACGCGCAGACCCACGCGCAGACCCACGCGCAGACCCACCAAACCACCACCATCTACTGCGACGCGCAAACCCAAAGCCCCGGCCAAGGTCAACCCTACCAAAACACCTGTTCCGAAGCCGGTAGACAGCTCCACAGCGACGGTGATTCCGGTGGTTCAGGAATTCGTCCACTCCGGCAAACTCACGCGCCTGAACAGCTCGAGGCTCGTTGTTGCCGGTAAATCGTTCCGACGAAACAAAAGTACCAACATTGCAGGCGCAAAAGTCGGCAACAGCGTGGACGTGTTGTATCGTGTCAATTCCAGTGGCGATAGTGTTGCCATCCAAGTCTATGTACGCTCGGCCACGACTGAGCCAAGAATCGTTACGGTTCAGGGTGTCGTCACAGACCGGACACCAGCATACGTCGTCGTTGCAGGTAGAAAGTTCTGGTTGACAGCTCAAACAGGTATCAGCGGCGGCGCCCTCGTTGTTGGAGTCGAAGCCTGGACTCGAGGACATGTAGCCACAGATGGCCTTCTCTATGCTGATTCTATTATCATTTCATCGCCCACGGCGGTACCAACATCAAGTAATCCTCAGATTCTGACGCCGGAATCGAGCCCCACCCTACCCATTGATCTAACGCCCTCGCCGACACCGGAACTCTCACCCACAGTTGCTGCCAGCGAGACGATTTCGCCGACACCAGAAGGGACGCCACCTACGGAAACACCCGAATCTGATACACCTACAGTCTCTCCTGTCGACACCGCAACGGCGACCCCGGCCCCAGGGGAGACGCCCACGCCAGTACCCGACGAGACACCGACCCATGAGCCGGTCGACACCGCTACGCCTGCACCTGATGATACGGCAACCCCGGCGTCTGGGGATACATCAACACCGGTACCCGTTGATACTGCTACGCCCCTACCCGGTGACACAGCCACACCTGTGCCGACATCGACCACCGGTCCTGATACACCAGCCCCCACGAGCACCCCTGTTCCAACCAATACATCGGCGCCGTCCACCAACACCCCGGCGCCACCCACCCATACGCCGGATTCACCCACCAACACACCGGTACCGCCCACCAACACCCCGCCGCCACCCACCAACACACCGGTACCGCCCACCAACACCCCGCCGCCA
>JAAENG010000136.1 GCA_024224665.1 Chloroflexota bacterium
ACTATTTTCTTCAAGGTCTCAGGAACTTACTTATTCATCAACAAGTTGAATGGTTCCGTGAAAAAACGCGACTGAGACCTTCCGACTGGGACGATGTTCTGGACTTTGCTTTATGAATCGAGTTTTCCAGAGTTTTCAGGCTTATGCTGGCATCGGGCCTAACCTCGTAATCCTCAATGTGGCAGATCCTGCACAGCCGGTCTCGGCGGGGCAGACAATGATTTTGCCAGGTCTGATCATTGATGTGGCACTGGCAGAAAACCATGCTTATTTGACGATTGGCCAGGACTCTACTGAGTCTGTATCCAGTTTGCGCATTATTGACATTTCGGACCCTGTCAACCCCACCGAGGTCGGCCATGTCAATATGTCAGGAGAAGCATGGCGCCTAA
Organism: Chloroflexota bacterium; assembly: GCA_024224665.1. Classification (GTDB taxonomy): domain Bacteria; phylum Chloroflexota; class Anaerolineae; order J102; family J102; genus PIVW01. The sequence continues at coordinate 393 of JAAENG010000136.1, forward strand.
CTGTGGCAGGAGACTACGCCTATGTAGCCGATCTAGAATCCGGCCTACACATCATCAACATTTCCGATAAAACCCAACCCACTGAAATCGGGAAGTTTGAGATAGAAGATGCTATCGTAGCGGTCGCAGTGGCGGGGAATTATGCCTATACCCTTAATCAGAATTGGAACTGGGAGCCTGCCAAGATGGGTCTAATCATCATCGATATTACCAATCCCACCAACCCCACCGAGGTCGGCCACATCAATACATCGGGATACCCTCAAGACTTGGTAGTTGTCGGCGATTATGCCTATGTAACAGATGGGCGTAATGGCTTCTATGTCCTCAACGTCGCAGACCCTACTGATCCCACTGAAGCCGGCTACTACAATGCGACAGGATCATTCAGCGGTCTAGACGTAGTAGGGAATTATGCCTATATGTTAGAGAGGGATGAAGGCTATTTGCATATCATCGATGTCGGTGATCCTTTTGGCCCTGCCGAGGTAAGTCACTATCAACTTCCTGATTCTGGCAGGGATGACGCAAATGACGTGGACATAGTCGGAAACTATGCTTACGTCAGTAACGGTGAAACCGGTTTGCGTATCGTTAACATCTCAAATCCTATCAACCCCACTGAAACCGGATACTATCAGATCCCGTCACGTGTTGAAGATGTTGTTATGGCCGGGAATCTTGGCTACGTACTCGCCGGATTTGGTGATTTGTATGTTATCGACTTCAGCAACCCTTCCAACCCTACCATTATCGGCTACAATAATTTCGACTCGGAGTTGGCGGATTTAGTCATAGCGGGTCACTACGGCTATATCGCGGATAATGATGGACTCCTGATTATCGACCTCTCAGATACTAACATGCCAAAGAAGGTCAGCCACTATCCGATCAGACATGTGTCTTGGCGAGTGACAGTCGCCGGGAACTACGCTTATGTGAGCGACGGGCAAGTAGGCTTGCATATTATCGATATTGCCGACCCTACCAATCCCGTCGAAGTCGGCTCTTACAAGATAGAGAAAGAAGCGAGCCGCGGCGTGGCGGTGGTGAACAATTACGCCTATGTATGCTATGGCAATGCTGGCTTACGTGTAGTTGACATCTCAAATCCTGCCAGTCCCGTCGAAGTGGGCTTTTTCGATACGCCCGGACATGCACTCGATGTGGCAGTGGCAGAAAACTACGCCTATGTAGCCGATGGCGATAGTCTGTACATCTTGGATATCACTAATCCTACCAATCCCACTGAAGCCAGTTTTCGAAATACGCCTGGGTGGGCCAATTATGTCCAGGTTGTGGGGAACTATGTTGTTCTGTCAGATAGCGAGGCGGGCATACGCATCTTCGATGTCAGCAACCATGCTGACCCCCAAAGCGTAGGATCCTATGACACGCCAGGGTCGGCAGGCATGGCGGATTTTGCCGGCAGTCTGATCTATGTGGCGGATGGGTTGGGCGGACTCGTCATTCTCAATACCAGCGGTATTCCCACACCCACGCCTACTGCGACACCCACGCCAACCCATACACCTACTCCGACCCGCACACCCACGCCTACCTTAACTCCAACAAGTACACCATCGCATCCCTGGGCCGTATGGCATGGTAGCGGGGGCCTGTTGATGCCACCACAAGGCATAGAACTGGTGATGGACTACGGCAACCTGGACACCCCTTCGCTCATGACTGCCGCGATCGATGGGCCGGTTCAGTTTGACAATGGCTTGAACACGATGACGGACACGCTCGACAGCGCCGGCGCTTGTCCATTCCCAATCTTTCCGGAGTCTGGCGCTCTGCCGGAACAATCTTTCACATTCAGGGTGACACTACCGGACAACGTTCTCAACCGAAACGGCATGATTGCACACCCAATCTACCTACCAGTCATGCTGAAACCTTAACTAAACCGCTTCTGTACCAACCGTTGTCCAACATTACAGGCCACGCCTCATGAACCAAGATCATTTTCCATACGTAGCATATATGTTGCGCCTTTGGTTGGAGAACGATGAGGAGCATAGACGCGCTATCCGGACTAAAGGCGGGTGGCGGGCATCGTTGGAAGACCCGCGCACCCAAGAGATGCAGGTCTTCGCCGACCTGGAGGCTTTGTTCGATTTTCTGCTGAAAGAGACGGAACGGCGGGCATCAGACGAGAACACCCCTTTTCACGGGGCTGGCGATACGAGCCGGCCTCGTGAATGAAGGATACTTAGGTTTTTGCGACAAGGCCATCTGTACATTGGTAACGGTACGGCACAGTCTCGTCGCCACGACCAAAGGCCGCGTCCGGGAACACCTCGCCAGGCATGGGAAAGGCGCGCACGGGGCTAGCCTGTCTCCACATCCCGCAGGATCGCGTTTGCGGAAAATCCAGAATAGGCAGATGCATAGCGGCCATCGCCACTCATGGTCAGATCAAGGTGTATTGCACATTTTGCAAAACTGAGTATAATTCAACTCCTAAGAGACATGTGATTGGTTATCTGGGTTACAGAATTCGTTTCTATCAGACGGACTCTCTTGACAGATTCGCTATCAAAAAACCCTGCCGCAATGATGCGCCGCATCCCTGGCAGGGTTTGTCTTTTTCTCGCACACCTGATATCCCCGCCGCAAGGATGCTAAGCATGGTTCAGGCGGGGATTTTTTTACCCAAAAATCTTGCCCCCCAGAGGAGTTGGAACAATGCGTGACACTCATTATCCATACAGTGGTTTACCACCCAAACAAGGGTTGTACGATCCTCGATTCGAACATGACGCCTGCGGCGTGGGCTTTGTCGTCAATATCAAAGGCGAAAGGTCGCACGACATCATCCGTAATGGCATGACGATTCTCATGAATCTGACTCATCGCGGCGCCCAAGGATCAGAACCCAATACGGGTGATGGCGCCGGTATACTCTGCCAAATCCCCGACAAATTCTTTCGGAAGGTGTGCCCTACACAGGGAATCGAGTTGCCGGAACAAGGCCAGTATGGCGTGGGTATGGTTTTTATGCCCCACGGTGAGGAGAGCCGGCAGGCCTATGAACGCAAGTTAGAGGAGATCATCAAAGCTGAAGGGCAAAAGGTTTTGGGGTGGCGTACTGTGCCGACAGATGGTTTCGCGCTGGGTAAAACCGCCCGATCGCGGGAGCCTTTCGTACGCCAGGTGTTCATTGGCGCCAATCCTGATGCCTTCCCTCACCAAGATGACCTGGCTTTCGAGCGCAAGTTGTATGTTATCCGCAAGCTAGCCGAACGGCACATTTGCTACGAAGAAACCCCGGGCTGCGATGCCTTCTACGTTGCCAGCCTTTCCAGCCGCACTATCGTCTACAAAGGCATGTTGTTGTCCGAGCAAGTCAACGTTTTCTATCCGGAACTGGACGACCCCAGCATGGAGAGTGCTCTGGCGCTGGTGCATTCGCGCTTCAGCACCAATACCTTCCCCAGTTGGGAACGAGCGCATCCCTACCGCTACATAATCCACAATGGCGAGATCAACACCCTGCGTGGCAATGTCAACTGGATGTATGCCCGCCAATCTCAGTTTGTGTCCGAGCTTTTTGGCGACGATCTCGAGAAAATCTTGCCCGTCATCGATGCTGATGGCAGTGACTCGGCCATGTTCGACAATGCCCTCGAATTCATGTATCTGGCCGGGCGCCCACTGGCCCATGTGATGATGATGATGATCCCGGAACCCTGGTCGAATCACAAGACCATGAGTGACGAGAAAAAGGCTTTTTACGAATTCCACAGCACTTTTATGGAACCGTGGGATGGTCCGGCCTCGATTGGTTTTACCGACGGCACGGTCATCGGCGCCGTATTGGACCGCAATGGCCTGCGCCCCAGCCGCTACTATGTTACCAAAGATGATATGGTGATCATGGCGTCAGAGGTAGGTGTGTTGGACGTACCTGCGGAGAATGTACTCCATAAATCTCGTCTTGAGCCGGGCCGCATGTTCCTGGTCGACACCGCCCAAGGACGCATCATCGCAGACGAGGAACTGAAGCACCACTACGCCAGCGAACATCCCTACCGCCAGTGGCTGGACGAGCACCTGACCGCGCTCGAAGACATGCCCGAGGCCCCCCCGTTGCCTGAGCCCGATCACAACACGGTGGTGCAACGCCAACAGGCTTTTGGATACACCTACGAGACCCTGCGCGTCATCGTCGGTCCCATGGCCCAAAACGCCATCGAACCCCTTGGATCGATGGGCAACGACACCCCACCCGCCGTGCTCTCCGACAAATCTCGCTTGCTCTACGATTACTTCAAACAACTATTTGCTCAAGTCACCAACCCGCCCATCGATGCCATCCGCGAGGAACTGGTCACCGCCTCTGAGGTGATGATGGGCACCGAGTTGAACCTGCTCGATACCCGGCCAGAGGATTGTCATCAGATCAAACTGAAGACACCCATCCTCACCAATGAAGAGCTGGCTAAGATCCGCCATGTTGCTGTACCCGGTTTCAAATCGGTCACCTTGTCCATGCTCTTTGACCCATCTCACGGACCTCAGGCTCTGGAGCAGGCACTGGATGACATGTACAGCACAGCCACGCAGGCGATCGCCGAAGGGCATAACATCCTCATCCTTTCCGACCGCGGCGCCGCTTCCGACAAAGCCCCTATCCCCGCCCTGCTGGCTGTCTCCGGCCTGCATCACCATCTCATCCGCGAGGAACTGCGCACGCAGGTGGCGATGATTATCGAATCGGGTGAGCCGCGGGAGGTTCATCATTTTGCCCTTCTGGTCGGCTATGGGGCCACGGCTGTCAATCCCTACCTGGCCTACGAAACCATCGACGACATGATCAAGCAGGGTCTGCTACCCGACCTTGACTATGACACAGCGCACTACAACTACATCAAGGCCTGCATCAAAGGTGTGACCAAAACCCTTTCGAAGATGGGTATCTCCACCATACAAAGTTACTGCGGCGCCCAGATATTCGAGGCGCTTGGGTTGAACCAGACCTTCGTCGATAAATACTTCACCTGGACCCCCACCCGCATCGAGGGTATTGGCCTGGAAGAAGTCTACGAAGAAGTCTACCGACGCCACCGCTTGGCCTTCCCTACCTATCGACTGAATGGTAAAGTACTGCCGGTGGGAGGGGACTATCAGTGGCGCAAGGATGGCGAACGCCATCTCCTCAACCCAAAGACCGTCCATACCTTGCAGATGGCTGTCCGCAGCGGCGATTATGAGACTTTCAAAGAATATGCTCAGATGGTCAACGATCAGGCGGTCGACCTTTATACATTGCGAGGTTTGCTCGAACTACAATACGCTAACGAACCTATCCCCCTGGATGAAGTCGAATCGGTAGAGAAGATCGTCAAGCGCTTCAAGACCGGGGCGATGTCCTACGGCTCAATCAGTCAGGAGACGCATGAGACCATGGCCATTGCCATGAACCGGTTGGGTGGCAAGAGCAACTCAGGCGAAGGTGGCGAACATCCCTCTCGTATCATCCCCGACGAAAATGGCGATCTGCGAAACAGCGCCATCAAGCAGGTGGCCTCCGGTCGCTTTGGCGTTACCAGCGAGTATCTGGTCAGCGCTAAGGAGATCCAGATCAAAATGGCGCAGGGCGCCAAGCCCGGCGAGGGTGGCCAGTTACCCGGACGCAAAGTCTATCCCTGGATCGCGCAAGTTCGGCTTTCTACCCCTGGCGTAGGTTTGATCTCGCCACCGCCGCACCACGACATCTATTCTATCGAAGACCTGGCCGAACTGATTTTCGACCTAAAGAATGCCAATCCACAGGCGTTGATCAACGTGAAGTTGGTTTCAGAAGTGGGGGTAGGCACCATTGCCGCCGGTGTAGCCAAGGGTCACGCCGATGTTATCCTCATCAGTGGTTATGATGGTGGCACCGGCGCTTCGCCTCAGACCAGCATCAAACACGCAGGTTTGCCTTGGGAGTTGGGCGTAGCCGAAACCCACCAGACCTTGATAATGAATGATCTGCGTAGCCGAGTCAAGATTGAAACCGACGGCCAGCTTCGCACCGGACGCGATGTCGCTATCGCCGCCCTTCTCGGCGCCGAGGAGTTCGGATTCGGCACGATCTCGATTGTCTCGTTGGGCTGCATCATGATGCGTGTCTGCCACATGGATACCTGCCCGGTCGGCGTGGCCACTCAGAATCCAGAACTTCGTAAAAAATTCATGGGCAAGCCGGAACATGTCATGAATTTCATGCGCTTTATCGCACAAGACCTGCGCGAGCACATGGCGAATCTGGGCTTCCGTACCGTGAATGAGATGATCGGACATACCGAAAAACTGGAGATGCGCAAAGCGGTCGATCACTGGAAAGCGCGTGGCCTGGATTTCTCCAATATCCTTTATCAACCTGATGTATCTGACAAGGTCGGACGCTATCAACAGATCGAGCAGTTCCACGGCCTGGATTTTACACTCGACCGCCAGCATCTACTCGACATCTGTGAACCTGCGCTCGAACGGGGGGAGCCGGTCAAGGCCACGCTGGGCATCAAGAATACTAATCGCGTCACCGCTACCATATTGGGCAGCGAAGTGACGCGACGCTATGGTGGCCAGGGCCTGCCCCCCGACACCATCCACCTTAAATTCAAGGGGTCGGCTGGCCAGAGTTTCGGCGCCTTTGTACCTCGCGGCATCACTCTGGAGCTGGAAGGGGATGGCAATGACTACTTCGGAAAAGGGCTGTCAGGCGGGAAAATCATCGTCTATCCCCCAGCTGCTTCGACCTTTGTGGCCGAGGAGAACATCATTATTGGCAATGTCGCTTTCTATGGAGCAACCAGCGGCGAGGCTTTTATCCGAGGTGTAGCCGGTGAGCGCTTCTGTGTACGAAACAGCGGTGTTCATGCCGTTGTCGAAGGCGTCGGCGACCACGGCTGCGAATATATGACCGGCGGCCGCGTGGTCGTGCTTGGTGGCGCCGGGCGCAATTTTGCTGCGGGTATGTCGGGCGGCATCGCCTATGTGCTTGATTGGCAAGACAATTTCGCCAGTCTCTGCAACCAAGAGATGGTGCACCTGGAAAGGCTGCAAGATCCCTCAGAGATCGCCGAGGTCAGAGCGCTGGTCGAGCGCCATGCAGAACTAACAGAGAGCGCTCTGGGCTACCGCGTACTTCTGCGCTGGGAAGAACTACTGCCCAAATTCGTCAAAGTTATCCCCAAAGACTACAAGCGTATGCTGACAATGATCGAGCAGGTCCAGGCCGAAGGCCTCGGTGGCGAACAGGCGATCATGGCAGCATTCGAACAGAACAAAAACGACCTCACGCGCGTTAGTGGCAACTAGGTACTCAATTAATGATGATAAGTGATTTGGTACGCGGATTAACGCTGAATGACGTGGGTCATAGCTTTTTTGATCCTCGTTCATCCGCGTCTATCTGC
>JAAENG010000137.1 GCA_024224665.1 Chloroflexota bacterium
CTACTAATGAAACGATGTTATGGTAAGTTGTTTCAGGACATCATGCAGGGGGCGCAGCACCCCTAGGTTACTCGCAATGACAGACAGGGAATTTATTCTTGGACGATTACTAAGTCAAAATGGGGCATCATTACGGAGATATTCTTCACACAATGCGCGAGACACATCGGCACTATGCTGATCCAGTCCAATAGTCGATCACGAGCACCCTATCCAGAATCGGTTGTAACTTCGCCACAAACGCCTGGTGCGCCGGATGGGGCAGGTAGCTGTCGCGCGCTTCGGTTGTGCGGAAGCTCACGAGAAAGCAATGCGTGAAACCTTGTGCCAGGTTTTCGACACTGACATCCATTCCCCACTCGAAACCTGCAATCCCAGGAATCTGAGCAGGCAGCGCCGAGAACGCCTGCTCAACGGCATGGATTTCCGCTTCGCTAGCGTCATCGTCAAATGAAAAAAGCACGACATGACGTAAGTAGTTGTCAGGCATAGTCTCTCTCTCCGGGGAGAATCTGTGTTTATCCGTGAGTTAATTTTCGTTGCCAGTCTGTTAGTTCATCGTGGCGCAAGTAGCGGCGCGGTTCGTAGTAGGTGATTCATCGCCGTGATAGGTGCACAAAAGCGCTTAAGCACTTACTACAAACTGCCTCTTATGCCGCTTTGTGCTAGACATCTGAGAATTCAGTGCGACGGATGATCTCATCTTGCAATTCTTTATCTAATTCATTGAAATAGGCACTGTAGCCGGCCACGCGCACCACCAGTGAACGAAAGGCATCGGGATTGGCCTGGGCTTCGCGCAAAGTATGCGCGGAAACCACGTTGAACTGGACATGCGGTATGTGCAGACGACAGAAACCGCGCAACAGGAGCACGAACTTTCGCAAAGCCTCGGCGCCCTCAAAAAAGGAGGGTAAGAATTTCATATTTAGCAATGCGCCGTTGGAAGCGAGCTTCAGATCGATCTTGCCCACCGAACTGAGCACTGCCGTGGCCCCGCGCCGGTCCCGGCCGGCTGTGGGAGAGAGGCCGCCATCGGCCAGGGGCGTGCCCGCGTGCCTGCCGTCGGGTGTCGCACCCACATTGGCGCCCATGGGCACATGCGCAGAGACGGTGTAGAAACCGGGTTGGTAGAGGCCGCCACGAAGGGTCGGGTACTGCTCAACCAGCTCACAATAGCGATCCCCCCACGTTTCTGCGTACCGGTCAACTGCGTCGTCATCGTTGCCGAACTTGGGGACACGATTGATCAGACGTTGCCGTAACACCTCTTGCTCGCTCCAATCTTCCTTTAACGCTTGTAGCAGGGCATCAGCCGACAGCCACTGATCATCGAAAACGGCCTGGTGGATCGCTACAAAGCTATCGGCTACATTGGCGATCTGTACGCCCTGCACACCCGAGAAGTTATAGTGCGCCCCACCTGCCGTCACATCCAACCCTCGCTCAATACAATCGGAAATCACCAGCGAGAGGAAGGGCGACGGATAGATCTCGGCATGGATGCCATCCACGACATTGCAGCCTTTTACCATCAGTCGTACGAGATGAGCCAACTGCTTATCATAGGCTTGTTCGAGTTCGGCGAAGGTCGCCATCTCGTCCAGGGGTGGTGTCGCCAAACCAATCTGCTCACCCGACCCAGGATCTTTGCCCCCGAACAGGGTAAGTTCCAGCACCCGTGTGAGGTTGAACATGGAGGCATCGCTCCAGCCCAGAGCCTTGCCCGGTGTCGATAATTCCACACAACCCACCACTGCATAGTTCATGGCGTCGTCAGGCTCGATGCCTCGATTGATCTGCCCTGGGATAATCACCTCATCGTTGAACACCTGCGGCATACCACTGCCTTTGCCAATTACAAAAGCCGCCGCTTCCAAGAAATCTTGCGGGCTGTCTTCGTGTATGCGGATCGAGAGGTTGGGTTGTGTTAATCCCAGGTGCGCTTGCGCCCGCAAACACATGTAGCTGAGCAGATTGGTGGCATCGTTGCCGTCAGCCAATTGGCCACCCACCACTAGATTGAACCCAATAGGAAAGCCCGCGAAATATCGGGCACTTTTGCTGCTGCGCAAAAGCACGATCTCGTTGAATTTTAACCAGAGATGCTCCAGAAGCTCCTGGGCCAGATCAAGCCCCAAGCGGCCGGAGCCAAGATCGCGTTCGAGATAAGGCAACATGTATTGGTCGAATCGTCCCGGTGAAAAACTGCTGGCATTTGATTCGATCTGCAATAGTACAAACAGGAACCAAAGCGATTGCAGAGCGTCGTGAAAATCACGGGCGGGATGGTCAGACAACCATTCGCACACGTCCGAGATATGTTGCAACTCGGCAATACGCGCGTCATCTTTACACGACTGGATCTGATATGACGCCAGTTGAGCATAGCGCAACATGAACTCCTCAGCCGCTTGCAGCACGATCAAGGAGGCATCGTAAAAGATCTGCTGATCCTCGGTCTGCGCAGATGGATGGAGACGCGCACGTTGCACCTCCTCACGTAAACCGGCCAACCCCAGTTGCAGCCATGATTCCACATCGGGGAGGATATGGCCCTGGGCATGGTCGGTCTGGTTGAGTGAAAACGCTTTGCCACGTACAGCGATGGCCACATCCTCCGGAACGCGAGCGGCCACGGTATCCTCCAGGGTCTTGCCACGCCAGTAAGGGAAGATATCCTCGCGCAATTCCTGGATTTGCTCGGGCGTAATACAGAAGCGATCTTGGGGCCGTGTTGGCAGGATATCCAATTCTTTGTCTATCCAATCCACAGCTCCCTCCGGTGCGATCACACCCATGCGAGGGAGCAAAGAACGGTTGCCAACAATGATCTCATCGCCTCCGATATCGATGCTCATACGCCGTACCAGATGGAGAAGCATTTTCGCCCGGCGGATGGGCATACGCTCCCCTTCAGTTTGGCGGTAACTCTCGGTCGTGAAACGAGCGCGTTCTACATCTACCTTGCGTTCGTTGCCCAGGAGCCGCTGTTTCATGCGAGCAACGCCTTCGCTCGGTTTGGTGGTTTGCCTCTGGTCGGGTGGGAATCCATCCAGGGGGTTCAGTTGGGTGTCTGTTTTCGTTAGCGTTTTGTGCATAGTTTGACCCTAGCCGCCAATGCGGACCTGTAGTCCATGTGTGATCAGTATACCTGCATAGGATTCGATTTCTTCTTCTGTCAGTTGTTTGTGCTTTTCCCAGGCATATGTTCTCCCCAGCGCCCGGTACTTCGCTTTCCCCAGCGTGTGATAAGGCAAAAGATCAACACGCTGTGCGTTTCCGCCAAGCTGTGTGATGTAGGCTGCCATCGCCTCGAAACTCTCCGAGTCGGCATTGAAGCCGGGGATAAGGGGTATGCGGATGATAAGAGGTGCATTGGCAGCAGTCAGACACTGTAGATTTGCCAGAATCAAGTCGTTGTCCAGTCCGGTGTATGCCTGGTGTTTGGCCTGATCCACATGTTTGAGATCGTACAAAATCAGGTCGAGATAAGGCAATAGCCGCTGGAAGACCGGCCACTGAGTGTGGCCACAGGTTTCGATAGCGCTGTGGATGCCCTCAGCTTTGGCCAGGCGCAACAGGGCTTCCGCCATGTCAGGTTGCAGGGTAGCCTCACCACCGGTTAGTGTCATCCCTCCGCCATCACCATAAAAAGGCACATCGCGTCGCACTTCTCGCAACACATCGCCGGCTGTGCGACGCTCGCCGATCCTGTGCATAGCCCCAGTAGGGCAGATTTCCACCCGAGCGCCGAAATCTATCTCAACCGTACCGTTGTTTTCCCGGCCATTCTGTTGGTCCCAGCAGTCAGGACAGGCGTCGGCGAACTGCCCGCAAGTCATACAGTTCTGAGCGCTGAGCGCGTAGTCTGGTTCCAGGTTCTGCGACTCGGGATTCGCGCACCACTGGCAACGCAACGGACAACCTTTCAGAAACACATTGGTGCGAATGCCGGGACCATCATGTACCGATAAACGTTGGATATCAAACATAACGCCTGCAACCGCCTCAAGCCGTACACGTTCATCAGCAGATAACGGAGTCCGTTTGGTATCCACCTCCAAGCCATTCACACGCTGCGCATGATCACTCCGTAGCTTCCCAAACGAAGTGTCCACCGAATCTGTACAAGCTGCGTGGTCTTTGATGAGATCCGAATTCATAACCACGTTATCCACTAACCGGCAACTGGCGCGCTAACCAAGCACAACCCAGAATGGGTCCATCCGTATCCAGTGCTGCCGCCACAATGCGCACGGTCTTTCCCACCGAAGCGAAACTATAGGCCGGCGCCGTGCGCCTCGCGGGCGCCAGCAGCAAGTCCCCCGACTTAACCACACTACCTCCGATCACATAAAGATCGATATTGAGAGTCATTGCCATGGTGGCAACCAGCACACCCAATGCCTCGCCGGCCTCATCCATGACCTGAGCAGCCAAGGGATCGCCCTCAGCAGCCAGTTGAGATACCCTCTCGCCGCTGACCGTTTCAGCCACCTTTGGCGCCTGCGAACCTTGCTTTTCCAGTGCTGCCTGATAACGCCTGACCAAGGCAGGGCCACTCATAAAAAGTTCGGCACAACCCTGTGATCCACAATGGCAGCGTTCGCCATAACGATCGAGGGTGATATGTCCGACCTCACCGCCAAAGTTGTGTTCTCCGCGCAGGATCACCCCATCCATGATGATAGCCGCCCCCACACCAGTACCAACAACGACATAGACCATACTATCGGCGTCTTGCCCGACACCATAATAGAATTCACCCAACGCTGCAGCTTTGGCGTCGTGCTCCAGCGCCACGGGTATGCCGAGTGCGTCGCACAGCAATTGGCGGATGGGGGCATGATGCAAACCGGGGATGTTGGGTGGATCCATCAAGACACCATGCTCGTGATCAAGGGGGCCGGGACAACAGATGCCAAGGGCGGCGATCCGGCCATCCTCCGGCAATGCAGTTCGCAATGCCTCGACTTGCTCACCGATTCGAGCCATTACGGCATCAGGACCGGCTTCGGCCTGGGTGGGAATCCTGCGCCGGGCGACGATCTGATTGTCGGGATTTACCAAACCCAGTTCGATTTTGGTGGCACCGAGATCGATGCCGATCGTGTGTGTGTTCATGCAATGTTTCTTTTGAACGTGTTGCGTGTTGCGTAGACATTGGCCGTTGATACAGGTCTTCTTTTTTGGATCTATGTGTACTTCGGGAATGTAGGGAGGAGCGCATGAACTGCATCTACGCTCTGGTCGCAGAGAAAACGGACCACGCAACAGCAATACGTGCTCTATCCTATCAATGCGGCGCCCATCAGGGCCAGAACCATATCATCTTCTTCGGGTAAGCCGCTGACGCCGACGGCACCGACAACCTGATCCTGAAAGAGAATCGGTACGCCGCCACCCCAGCCGGTGTAGCGCAGATCGCCGAAATTGGTTATTGGAAAATCCTCGGTTCGAGAAGCATCACCCACAGCCCGGGATTCCTTGCGCTCGCGTGCGGCCGTAAATGCCTTGTTGATGGCATTGTTGATCGAGGCCAATGGGCATCCGTCGGTACGCAGGAACGCGATCAGCTCACCATGTTCGTCGGCCACAGCAATGGCCGCACCCAGTCCTTGTTTCTCCAATTCAGCCTGGATGGTTTGGACGATCTTCTGCGCGTCTGTATGGGATAGATGATTCTTTTGTTGCATTATTTACTCCGTTTTCGGTCGAGAGTAACTTGAATTCGGATTATTGTTCGCTCACGGATAAAAGTGGAGAACACGGATTTCTTAATGGGTTGATTGAAAACTGGGGTTACGACGTAACGCATTTATCCGTGACAATCTGTACAAATCCGTGAGCCGATTTTCAGTTCCGATTTGAGGTACATTTATTGTAATGTATGACCTTACTTTGAACTCGTTGTTTTGCTACAATACGATCATGCTTAACTGAGTAGATTCATTTCGGAACGCACTCCATGCCTGAAATCTCTTGCTTCCACGGAATCATTATCGCCATGTATTTCGAAAGTGGTCGTCATCATCGGCCGCACTTCCACGCTAGATACGGCGAATACAAAGCAAGCGTTGCAATCGATCCACCAACCATTCTAGCAGGAGCGTTACCTCGTCGTCAGCAGAACCTGGTTCTTGCATGGGCTGAGTTGCACCAGAAAGAATTACTAGACAATTGGCATCGCGCTTCACAGCAAAAACCATTACAAACAATTACCGGGTTACAATAAAACTTCTTCATGAATAAAGCAATAGCCGAATCTCATCTCCATGATGTTACAGGATTTAAATTACTGCATAAATATACAATTAGGATCGAATTTGATGATAAGAGCATACAAATCATCGATTTTGAACCTGTTTTGTACGGACCAGTTTTCGGCCAATTACGAGATATTGAAATATTCAATCAGGTATCATTGAATTCAGATATCGGTACACTGTTCTGGCCGAATGGCGCAGATATTGATCCGAATGTGCTGTACCATTGGCCGGAACACATCGATGCAATCATTGAGCAGCGGCAGCAGCAATTTATGGCTTCGGCCTAGATTAGTGGTGAGCTTGATCCTTGATGTGATCTGCCACCCTTAGCGCCTGTGCAGCAATAGTGAGGGCGGGATTCATGGCTGCGGAGGATGGGAAGAAAGAAGAGTCTACCACAAACAAGTTATCGACGTCATGAGCGCGGCAGTAGGGATTGAGCACCGAGGTCGCCGGATCATCACCAGATCGAATCGTGCCGCACTGGTGGGAATTGGTATCGATGCCCATGCGCTCGACCAGAACCAGGGGATAGCCGGCTGCCTTCATCATTTCTTTTGCGGCATCGATAAGTTTACGATGCGATGCCAGATTGTTCGGCTGCCAACGCACCTGCACTCGACCATCCGACCTGAGCGTCACCCGGTTTTCCGGATCCGGCAGGTCTTCCGACATCACCCACCAATCGACACTGCGATCAGCCATGGCCTGCAAAATGAATTTGGGTATGCCCGGTTTGGCAGCGGTGAGCATGCCCCCCTGTAGTTTTCCCAGTAGCTGGATATTGCCCATGGGATAAGGCCAGTCAGGTCCTTCGGCGTAGTAATCATTCACCGCCATAGTCTTCTGAAATTGGGTGTCATTACGCCGCCGGGGATCAACCGCCATCAGCGCCGTGTTATTGTGCACCATGTAATGCCGCCCAACCATGCCGGATGCATTAGCCAGACCATTGGGATGAGCCTCGTTAGCCGATTGCAATAGGAGGCGGGCAGAGTTCACGGCGCCGCAGCAGACCACAAATCGATCGGCGTGGATCTCAAAGGTCTCACCATCACGCTCAGCTTGAAGTGCGACGACGCGTTTACCATCGGCAGAGGTCAGCAGTTGCCGGGCCACGGTGCGAGGGACAAGCTCGACATCAGGACTTTCGAGGGCAGGGCGCACACAGCATACATCGGAATCGCTCTTTGCCAGGACTTTGCAAGGAAAGCCATCGCAGGTATTACAGCGGATGCAGGCGCCATCCGCTCTCAAGTCGATGCCCATTGGATAAGCGAAAGGATGCAGGTCTTGCGCTTGCAAACGCTCGCACAGTTGCTGGATGATGGGCTCATGTGGCACGGCCGGGTAGGGATAAGGGCCGGATCGAGGTGGTTCGGTCGGGTCTTGGCCGCCGGCGCCGTGTACGCGATAGATCGATTCTGCTTTAGCGTAGTAGGGCTCCAACTCATCGTAACTAATGGGCCAGGCCGGTGAGGCGCCCCCTTCATGCTCGATGGTTCCGAAGTCAGCCTTTCGCAAACGTGGCAGGGCAGCGCCATAGACTTTGGTATTGCCGCCCACGTAATAATGAACACCCGGTTTAAAGGGCTTGCCCTGTTCATCATACCAGCTTTCAGTAGGCTTGTAACGGGCCTCGTCGAACACCGCCCGGGGCTGCCAATTCTCTTCTTCCTGCGGCAGATAATCACCACGCTCCACGAGCAAGATCTTGGCGCCCGACTCTCTCAAGGCGTAAGCGAGCGTGCCGCCACCTGCACCGGTACCAATGATGACAATATCGTAGTTAGGTAACTTCATGTATCAAATTATGAACCTATGATTGTGTTTTCACACCCGCTCGCCCTGCCGCCTCCACCATCTGCTGTGCTTCGGCCACATTCATGGCCAGGGGCTTTTCACAGTAAATGTGTTTGCTGGTCTCGGCCGCGGCTGTGACGATCTCTAGATGCACGTTGTTCGGCGCAGAGCAGTCGATCACTTGGATATCGTCGCGCGCCAGCAATTCCCGATAATCGGTCGTCCAGATATCGCAGCCGATCTCCGTGGCAGTTCTCACTTTGCTTCTGTTTCCTGGGTCTCGACGATCACCTTCATGGCTTGACCCGAGCGCATGAGTTCTACGCCGGCCGCTAACTCGGATAAGGGCACCCGGTGGGTGATGAGGGAGGAGGGCTGGATGCGGCCGCTTTCGAGCAGTTTGATGGTCTGGGTGAAAGGTTTGAGGCCGACGAATGCGCCGTGGAGGGTGAGGTCGTAGCGGGTGATCTGGTATTGGCTGACGGCGGGTGTGTCGTGGGGGCGGAGGCCGAAGAGAATAATGTGTCCTCCTCGTCTGGCGAGATCGGCGGCCGATTTCATCTGATTGCCCACCGCATCGATGACCAGATCTGCACCGAGGCCTGTGATAGCTTTGACGGCCTGAGCGACATCGCTATCGGCAGGGTTCAGAACAACATCGACACCTAATGTATGGGCGAATTGTAGCCGGTAGGATACCAGGTCTGACATGATAATGCGACCGGCGCCCATCGCTCGCAGCACCTGAGCAAAGAGAAGACCCATCGGTCCACTCCCGATAATGGCGACATTGTTTCCTGGTTGAAATGGCACACGCGCCAGGGCGCCGACCACACACGATAGGGGCTCGAATAGAACTGCGTCATCTCTTGGCACAGCGTCGCTAATCTTGAAAAGGGCTCGCTCTGGCGCACTCAAGTAGGGCGTAAAAGCGCCATCGACAGTGGTGCCAATGGTGTTGTAGTCGAGACATTGATTGTCTAATCCGGCCCGACAATAAGCGCACTTGCCACAAGTGATCCTGGGAGCGATCACGACACGGTCACCGATTGTGAGATTGCGCACATCATCGCCGATCTCCAACACAGTACCAACGCCCTCGTGCCCGATCACAATGCCATGGGTTGCGTTATGCGCCGGTGGTGTCGCCAAAATGTTCAGATCGGTGCCACAGATGCCACATGCTTGTACGCGTACCAGCACGTCGGCTCGATCTTTGAGCTGTGGTAGAGGCCGGCTTTCGTAAGTTAGACGTCCCTCGCCTTGAAACACCGGTGCTATCATGGTTTCCATATTACACGTCCTGCAGCCTCAACACTTCGCCGGCGGCCTGATCATCTGTACAAAGCACGTTGATAACGCCCGTACGAAGTGCGCCCAAAATAGCTTCTCCTTTGTTCTTGCCCATGGCCACAGTAAAGGTCGTGGGGATGCCGCGCAACTCGTCGAGAGATATCCCGATCACGCGATCGTTGCACGAACAGGGATGCAAAATCCCGTCGGCTGCATAAACTCGACCGGCAATGTCGCCGACGGCGCCATCCCGGCGCAGATCGGCCAGTTCATCGGAAGTCATGAGCCTTGCCTTGACAAAGCCAGAGGTTTTGGGGTCCAAATTCCCGATGCCCAGCAAAGCAACATCTGCGCGCCGAGATGCCGAGAGGGTCCGTTCGATGCCGCTTTGCCGTCGCAGAATCTCCGCCGCTTCCTTGCTGTCGGCCATCATAGGTGAAGAAAGATAGAGCACTTCACCACCCAGTTTCTGTGCGAGTTGGCGCGCCAGAGCGGGGCTATCCATCTGTTGCATGGCAAAAGGCGTGCTCCCTAGCGCCTGTGCAACATGGACATGCGCTTGAAATCCGGGGCGGATGGCATCGATCACTTCGTAGGTTGATCGCCCCAAACAGACGGTCAGGGTCATGCCGCCCTCCAAGATGCGCTCCAGGTATCGTGCACCCAATTGCCCCAGACGTTGTACGGCCTGATCCTGGTCTTCCTGCGAAGATTGCAGAACCATCGCGTCTCGTAATCCGAATCTCTGTTTCAGCGCCCGTTCGAGTTCTCCATCTCGCGACATGGGCCAATTTACAGTTATCTGCACAACCCCTTCCCCTCTCGCCTCTTTGAGAAGTCGATACACCTTGACTCGTGAAAGTCCCAAGTCATTGCCGATGGCGCTTTGGGTCATCTCGAGTTCGTAATACATCGATGCCACTTGAGCTAACATTTCGTGATGTCTTTCATCCATAGTTAGGTATCCGGCAATTCTAGGGACTGAGCAATTGCACATCTTATGTGCAATTGCTCACAGTCTAGCATGCTACCTTACCTTTGTCAATAGCGGAAGATGAAAAAGTCCTGCTGTCTTTTTTGAAAGCCATTCTCGATATGGTATGTTTCACCGCAGAGATTATTGTTATTCCCAGCCAACGTAGATCACCCACGATGATACAAATAGGAGGAGCCGGTGACCCGCTTTTTATTGCTTTTCATTCTTGGTCTGCTTTTGATATCCTGCCAGGGAAATATATACATCGATTCGTCGGGACAGTTGCAGATAGCACAGCAAGTAACGCCTGTCACTCAAGCAGCAGTGGGTGCGGTAGATCCGGGGGGGGTGGTAAGTACCACCACAGGCGCCGTCGAAGCGCCGGAAACGAGCGCAGAGACTGCAACACTCACCAAAACTGAGCCAGTAGCCAGCCCCACTTTGATTCCCTCGGAGACCCCCACTCCCACCCTCGCCCCCACCAGCACCCCTACTTCCACACCTTTGCCCTATGCCCAAGCGGCCGCCATCAGCCCCACCAACCTGCGCAAGGGCCCTGGCACGAACTATAACAAGGTGGGACTGTTGCAGAAAGGTGAAGAACTAGAAATCATCGGCAAGAATGGGTCGGGTAGCTGGTGGCAACTGCAAAACGACAAGGGCCAGCCGGTGTGGATCATTGCCAGTCAGGTCCAGGTAGAGGGGCCGGCCGAGAACATCGCAGTGGCCGAGAACATCCCCGAACCGCCGCAGCCCAAACCACAACCACAGGCGATTGCCGGTGGCGCACCTGCCGATAGCGCACCTGCCGATAGCGCACCTGCCGGTGGCGCACCTGCCGGTGGCGCACCTGCCGGTGGCGCACCTGCCGGTGGCGCACCTGCCGGTGCGGGCCAATTTGGCTACGGTCTCCAAATCCAACCCTACTACGGCGCTGATATCGGCCTCGCCGCCCATCAGATCAGAGATTTGGGTTTCAATTGGGTGAAATGGCAGGTTGTGTGGCGGGATATGGAACGAGGGCCGGGGCAAGTCGATTGGGGGGAGCAGGATCGTCTGATCGGCTTCTTCGGCGACCAGGGCCTACAAATACTCGCCTCTATCGTCAAAGCACCGGAGTGGGCTCGTGCGGCTACGACCGATCTCGGCGTCGAAGGCCCACCAGCCGATGCTCAGACCTTTGCCAACTTCCTCGGCGCCTATGCCGGCCGCTATTGCGGAAGGGTTCAGGCCATTGAGGTCTGGAATGAGCAGAATCTGCATTATGAATGGGGCAATGAACCTCTGGATCCGGTCCGCTACATGGACATGCTCAAACGCTCTTACCAGGCAATCAAACAGGCCTGCCCGCAGATGATTGTGGTCAGTGGCGCTCTTACGCCGGTGGGAGAGTTCGGAGCTTTGGCCATTGATGATTTTCGTTACCTGGAAATGATGTATCAGAATGGTCTAAAGAACTATTCCGATGCTATCGGTGCACATCCGAGCGGCTACAATGTCCCTCCTAATCTCACCTGGCAGCAGGCTTGTGATTACATCACTTCGAAAAACACCCAATTCAATGGCCCATGCGACACACCTCACCACTCCTGGTCAGCCCGTTCGACCATGGAGGGCTACCGCAACATCATGGCCGTCTACGGCGACGCCAACAAACGCATCTGGCCCACAGAATTCGGCTGGGCTGCCGGCGGCGCCTTTGACGCCAATTACATGTATGCCAACGATAACAGCTACGACGAGCAAGCCCGCTGGACCGTCGATTTCTACCAGATGATGCGAAACTGGGGGTTTGTAGGCCCCGCCTTCCTGTGGAACTTGAACTTCTCTATGATCAACGCAGGCACCGAACTGGCGCAGTGGAGCATTGTCGATGAGCAAGGGAATGCCAGGCAGACGTTTAATGCGCTGAAGCAGATGGGGAAGTGAAAACGTGTTGCGTGTTTCTCCCCATGAGCATAGTCTCATTCCCCAAAATTATCACTGCCGGACACTTTCTGACCGGTCAAATATAAGGAGTAGCAATGGCTGACCCCATGTGGAATCTTTCACCCGACCGATTTTTTGATCCCGACCCCAGCCAACGGCGGGTTGCCCGAGAATTGTATGACTCGATCGCCGGGCTACCTCTGATCTGCCCGCATGGCCATGTAGACCCGCGCCTTTTCGCCGACCCCGATTATGACCTCGGCAGCCCCACCGACATGCTGATTATTCCCGACCATTATGTCTTCCGCATGCTCTACTCGCAGGGCATCCCCCTCGAAGCGCTTGGCATTCCTCGGCGCGACGGTGGACCCGTCGAACAGGATCATCGCAAGATATGGCAAACTTTCGCAGACAATTTCTACCTGTTTCGCGGCACGCCCACAGGTGTCTGGCTGGCAGCCGAATTCGTGGAAGTGTTCGGTATCGAAGAGAAGCTCACCAGCCACACTGCACAGACGATCTACGATCAGATCGAGGTCAAGCTGGCGACACCTGAGTTTAGACCACGGGCTTTATTCGAGCGCTTCAACATCGAGGTGCTGACCACCACTGATGGGGCCACCGACACGCTTGAGCACCATCGAGCCATACAGGATTCAGAGTGGCAGGGCGATATTCGTCCCACCTTCAGGCCCGACGCAGTCGTCAATATCGATTCACCAGGCTGGCTGGCAGAAATCGACAAGCTCTCCGATATCAGCGGTTTGGCCGTAAACTCCTACATTTCCTTTATCGTAGCATTGGAGAACCGGCGGGCGTTCTTCAAGGCAATGGGCGCGACCGCCACCGATCACGCCGCCGTATCAGCCTATACGGCTGAGTTGTCAGAAACCGAAGCAGAAGCGATCTTCCAACGAGCGCTCGGGGGCAACGCTTCGGAAGAGGATGCCCATCGCTTCACTGCCCATATGATCATGGAAATGGCCAGGATGAGCATCGAAGATGGTCTGACCATGCAATTCCATGTCGGATCCTTTCGCTCACACAATGATTTCATCCGCGTCCGCTTTGGCGTAGATAAAGGGGCCGACATCCCCTTGCAATCTGAATTCACGCGCAACTTGCATGCACTGCTCAACAAGTACGGAAACGACCCTCGACTCACGCTTATCCTCTTCTGCCTGGATGAGGATACGTACTCGCGTGAGCTGGCGCCATTAGCCGGACACTATCCGGCCATGCGGCTGGGTCCGCCCTGGTGGTTTTTCGACAGCATTTACGGCATGATCCGCTACCGAGATCGGGTGCATGAGACGGCCGGGCTTTACAACACGGTCGGGTTCAATGACGATACCCGCGCCTATCCTTCCATCCCCACCCGGCACGATGTCTGGCGACGTGTCGAATGCAACTGGTTGGCAGGTATGGTCGTGCGAGGCCTGATAGACATGGAGGATGCCGCTGACATGGCACGAGATTCAGCTTATCGACTGGTAAAACAAGCCTACCGATTTGGCAGCGAGTAGAGTTCGTAGTCAGCGCTTTGGCGCTTCTAAGCACCGATCACGGCGATAAATCGCCTACTATAGATGTTCAGATAATGATTTTGACTTTTTGCCAGACTTTCCGCTGGTAGATACGCCTGCGGATCCAAAATCTTTTTCTGGAAGACTATACAAACGGTCAGGAGATTTCTATACAATGAACCAACCCATCACTAAAGCCATCGTGCCGGCCGCCGGTCTTGGCACTCGCCTGTTGCCCGCCACCAAATCCCAACCCAAGGAAATGTTGCCTGTGGGGCGGAAACCAGCCGTGCAATACGTTGTAGAGGAGTTGCAGGCTGCCAGGTTGAGCAAGATCTTAATCATTACCGGCCGCCGCAAACGCTCTATCGAAGACCACTTCGATGTGGAGCCGGAACTGGTTGCGGCTTTGGAGCGCGCAGGGAACGAAGCCCTATTGGATGATCTGCGCTATCTCAATAAAAGCAGCGCCCGTTTCTTCTACACTCGGCAGAGCGCGCCAAAGGGCCTGGGGCATGCAGTCTCTCTGGGCAGGGATTTTGTTGGAGATGACGACTGTGCGGTAGCACTGGGCGATTCACTGATCGCCGGCAATGACCCTGCCTCGCCACTGAGAGGGATGATGGCCGCTCATAAACATGTGGGCGCCGCGGCCATCATTGCCGTGGAGCAAGTGGCGCCTGAAGAGGCATTCCGCTATGGGATCGTTAGCATCGACGGAGATAGCGCCATTCCAGCCGACGAACCTGTGGCCATTACTGACATCGTGGAGAAACCGCCAACGGGTACAGCCCCGACCAACCTGGCCATTGCCGCCCGCTACACTTTCAGCCCTGCCATCTTCGAGGCTTTGCAGCGCACGGCGCCTGATCGCAAAGGGGAAATCCAGCTGACTGACGCCATGAACATACTCATCCGCATGGGTCTGCCGGTCTACGCCTGGCTGCTCCCGGCCCGACACCAGCGCTATGATATCGGCAACTTCGAGAGCTACTTCAGAGCTTTTATCGATTTCGCCCTGGCCGATGAACGTTATGGCTACCTGGTCCGCAAACATATCAAAGCCAAAGCTTATGAACTCTGATACGCAACGAGTTGTATGCTCGGCGCCCGGCCGCTGCGGCATTATCGGCAACCCCACCGACATGTACGGTGGTAGAGTTTTGTCCTGCTCGGTGGGCATGCGGGCACGTGTGACCATCACATCAGCAGATGAATTGGTTCTAGAAACGGCCGGCAAGACATGCATAATCCGCAGCCAGAACGATCTTCGCCCAAACAAAGACTACTTTGATCTACCCAGGGCGATCTTAGACTACATGCGCCTGCCGTCGCTGAAGTGCCATATCTTGTATGAAACCGAGATCCCCATGCGCAGCGGACTGGCGGGTTCGACGGCCCTGGTGGTTGCTCTGCTTCGGGCATTGCTGGCCTGGCAAGGAGAACACCCCAATCTCTACCTCACTGCCGAACGTGCTCGTTATATCGAATTGAATTATCTTAAGATCGTCTGTGGCTACCAGGATGCTTACATGTGCACATTCGGCGGACTCAATTACATAGATTTCCGCGGGAAGCAGTTTTATCGCAGTGCCGAAGCCGAACTCTTTGCCACTGTCGAACCTCTCTCAGCTTACGTCTCTAACCTTCCTTTCGTACTGGCCTTTACCGGCGTTCAGCATTCCTCTGGAGTGGTGCATAGACCGTTACGCGAGCGCTGGTTGGAGGGAGAAAAACGGGTGATAGAAAGCTACAAACGTATCGGCGCCATTGCCCAAAAAGGTAAAAAGGCTATCTTGATGGAAGATTGGCCCCAGCTCGGCGAATTGATGAATGAGAATCACGCCGTTCAGAGAGATCTGGGTGGATCAGGTGAGTCCAATGAGCGCCTGATTGCAGCAGCGCTGAATGCCGGTGCTCTCGGTGCGAAGCTGGCAGGCGCCGGCGATGGTGGCACCATTATCGCCTTATGGCCCTGGGATGATAGCAACCAGCTCGAACACGCTTTGACAGAGGCAGGCGCATCAGCGTTATATCGCCCGGAGGTCAGAATCGGTGTGAATCTGGAAGAAGTCGACAATGGCGGATAGCAGCTACATCCTGGCCCACGATCTGGGCACAACCGGCAACAAAGCTACACTCTTCCGGCGTGATGGCAGGGTTGCCGCTGCTACAGTTGCCACTTACCCTACTGCTTACCCCCAGGCCAACTGGGCCGAGCAAGATCCCAAGCACTGGCGTCGAGCCCTGTTTTCTTCGACACGACAGCTGCTCAAGGAAGCGGGCATCTCTTCAAGTGAGATCGCCGTAGTGAGCTTTAGTGGGCACATGAATGGCCTTGTGTCGGTGGATAAAGCGGGGACACCGCTGCGCCCGGCCATTATCTGGGCGGACCAGCGGGCGGTCGAACAAGCAGCGGCCATTGCCGACACCTGTGGCGAAGATGAGGTCTACCGGCTAACGGGTAATCGCATCAGTGCCGGCTACCCAGCTGCCAAGTGGCTTTGGATCAAAACGCATGAGCCCGATGTTTATCACAACACGCATCTCGTCTTGCAGACGAAAGATTACGCCGCGTACCTGTTCTGCGCTGAGTTCGCCACCGACTATTCTGATGCCTCGATGACCCTGCTGATGGATCTGACCAAACGAGAATGGGCGGGAGAATTAATCGAGCAACTGGGTTTAGACACACGCAAGTTAGCGGACATCTACCCGGCAGCGACAGTGATCGGTGGGGTGAGCGACGAAGCTGCCCGAGAAACAGGTTTGAGGACCGGGACTGCGGTGGTAATCGGGGGTGGGGATGGCGCCTGCGCTACGGTGGGGGCCGGATCCATTGCCGCGGGCGACACCTACAATTACATCGGTTCCTCATCCTGGATTGCCCTCTCTGCATCTCGACCTATCCTGGACCCCAAGCGACGCACCTTCAATATAGCACATCTTGATCCCGACCTTTATATCCCGTTAGGAACCATGCAAGCGGCAGGCGGAGCCTTTGATTGGTTTGAACGGTTGCTTCGGCCAGAAGATCATGAGCATCCTCAATACGAAGCATTGGACGAAGCCGCCGCTGCCGTACCTCCCGGCAGCCATGGATTGCTCTTTCTGCCCTATTTGTTGGGCGAGCGCAGCCCCTATTGGAATCCGTTCGCGCGCGGGGCTTTTGTGGGCCTGAGCATGTCCCACGGCAAACCTGAAACGACGCGCGCGCTCCTGGAAGGCGTCGCTTTTCACTTGCGCAGTATTCTCACAGTACTGAAATCGCAGGGGACTGAGATCGAGACAGGTATCCGCTTGATCGGTGGTGGCGCCAGGAGCACACTTTGGCGGCAGATACTGGCAGATGTTTACCAACTTCCGGTCGCGCGCTTGAACCTCTCAGTACAAGCCACTGCCTTGGGCGCCGCCATTGCCGGAGGCGTTGGTGTAGGGCTGTATCCCGATTACAAGATCGGGCGCGATCTTGCGCCCATCCACGACTACCAGTATCCCCAACCTGAGACATCTCCGCTCTACGAGCCCTATTTCAAGCTTTTCGAACAAACCTATGTGGCGCTCGAACCCATTTTCACACAGCTGGCCAAGCTTGACCAGAGCTAAACGCTTGCCATGATTTTTGAGAGCAAATATGAAGGCGATTCCATTTGCCGCCAATCGGGGCCGAATCAGTGAGATCGACAGGGTGATGAGATTTCATGAACCACTACCAGAGGTTTTTTGCTGCACTTAATGGTGTACCTGTAGACAGAGTGCCCCTTTTCCCTTTGCTCATGTACATGGCAGCCGATGAAGCAGGTATCTCTTACCGTGACTATGCAAGCAATGGACGCGCAATGGCAGAAGCACAGTTGCTGGTACAACAACAGTACGATCTAGATGCCATCACCGCCTGTTCCGATGCCTTTCGCATCGCCGCCGACCTCAGACCTGATCTCATGCTCTATCCTGAGGACAAGCCACCCTACCTCAGCCAACCGATAGTCACCAGCAAAGCGGATCTCGATCAGTTAACTCGACCCGACCCAACGGCGCCGCGCAGCCGCATGGGAGATAGAGCACTGGCCGTTGAGAGCATGGCCAAGGCCGTCAAGGGGGAGGTGGCAGTTCTGGGTTGGGTCGATATGCCCTTCGCTGAAGCCTGCTCACTCTCTGGGGTTGCCGGTTTTATGATGATCATGATGGACGCGCCCGATTTAGCCCATTGCATGTTGGATTTCATTAGCGAGTGTGTCATCGACTTCGCTCTCATTCAGATAGAAGCAGGAGCGGACATGATCGGTGCAGGCGATGCCGCATCCTCGTTGATCTCCGCATCGATGTTCAGAGAATTCGCGCTGCCCTACGAACAGCGAGTCTGTAATGCAATCCATCAAGCGGGTAAACCCGTTAAACTCCATATTTGTGGACAGACTTCTCACCTGCTAGCAGACATGGTGCGCTCAGGCGCAGACCTGTTCAATGTCGATCACCTGGTATCTCTGGCGCAGGCACGGGATGTATACAACGTTCATGGTAAATGCTTCAAGGGCAACCTGGACCCTGTTTCCGCCATACTGGAATCGACGCCCGAGCGATGCCAGCAGGCCGCTTTGGATTGCATCAGATTGGCCGAAGGTACACGTTACATGCTCAGCGCCGGCTGTGAGATCCCGGCGGAGACACCCCATGAGATATTTCGAGCGTTTTGTGCAGCGCCGAAAGTAGCTGCCCAAGGAACGCCTGGATGATCTTCCGCCAGCTGGGTAAGACAGGTTTGCATATCTCGATCCTGGGTTTTGGTGCGGCGGCACTGGGCAATGAGTATGGTGAAATCGACACAAAAGAGGGAGAGCGTGCCGTACATCGGGCCATCGATCTTGGCATCAACTATTTTGATACAGCACCCCTTTATGGATTTCACTTGGCCGAAGAGCGGCTGGGTAGGGCATTGATCGGAAAACGCAACCATATCATCCTGGCAACCAAAGCCGGCAGACATGCACATGATCCGGCCAGCGGTTTTGATTTCTCAAGCATCGGTATCATTCGATCAGTCGAAGCCAGTTTGAAACGTTTGCGAACAGAATACATCGATGTTTTACAGGCTCACGATATCGAGTTTGCCCCGGCTGACCTCATCGTAAATGAAACGATCCCGACCATGCGACGTTTGCAGCGCCAGGGCAAGGTGCGATGTGTGGGTATCACCGCCTATCCACTGGGGATGCTGGCACGTGTGGCAAAGGCCACAACTGTCGATACCATTCTCACCTACTGTCGCTACAATCTCTTCGACACCTCCATGGATGATGTATTATCGCCAGTGGCGAAACAATTGGGCATCGGACTGATCAATGCCTCGGCGCTGCACATGGGTTTGCTCACAAATGCGGGTCCGCCCCACTGGCATCCCGCGCCGCAGCAGGTGCTTGCCAAGGGTCGGCAAGTATCAGCGTTGTGCCGCGAGCATGGCGCTGATATCAGTCAGGTGGCCTTGCAGTTCGCCCTCGCCCACCCTGATGTCGCCACAGCCCTGGTAGGGATGAGCACCACGGTCGAGGTAGAACGAAATGTCAGAGCGGTGTCTCAGCGCCCCAACCCATTACTTCTGGCCGAGATCAAAACGATGATCGAGCCCGTCGCCGACATCTGGTGGAAAGAAGGCTTACAGGAAAATCATGATCCCGATTCTGTGGATCAGTACTGTTAACCCAGTAGACATCATCCTGACTGAAACAGGGGGTTCTGGTTGACCAGTACACTGGTGGAGCCGAGATGATGATCGCCGAACGCGTAGTCTACGCTGTTGTTGGAGGTGTGTCTAGCGCTGTCAAAGGACAGTGGTCTTGTTCACTTATGTGCCAGACGCAACCGCATAAACGACCAAGTGGTTGGCGACTGGTCGTTCAAACATTGACACGCCCTGGTGGATCGGTGCATTCAGCACGCGAACACCTATGCCCTCCTGCGTGACCATCGTGCTCGATCCGCCACCGTCCAGATTCATGGCTCTATCTGCACCAAGCTCTGCGGCCAGACCTGCGAGTTCTGCCAGTGTAACTCCCTCGCTGTAGTCATCCTGTCTGCCGTCAATGACGATTAGCCATAGGGTCTCGCCCCTTGCATCCAGTGCAACTGCCGTGCGTGGATGCACCTTACCATTCGTGAACGCTTCTGGCTCACGATGCCAGACTAGCCGTGCATTTCCGGCCAAGGCATGCCTTGTCTGCGGCGGGCAGTCAGACTGCGAGATACTAACGCTTTCAGGTGAGATACACAGATTGGGATCCTGGGCCTTGGTGGCCGAATACCGGACACCTTGCGAAATCGCCAGTCCATCAACGTCAACCGGATCGCCATGTTTGGGATAGTAGCCCCAGGGAACTGTGCCTACACGGAATGGCTCGAAGAAGCTGCCGTTGATCGCCAGTTGCGCTCCGGACTCCGACAGGAACTGAGAGGTAGTGCGGGCTGATATCTCCATTCCTCCTGTGAGATCGCCGGGCGTGACCAAGAAGTGAATGCCTGGATATGTGAGATCGATCTTGGCGAGATGGATGATGAGAGGGCGTGGGTGTTCCCGCACCAGACGCTGATAGTGAATACCTTCGAACAGTTGCCGGGTTATCTCAACGCGTTCGGGTCGTCGTCGGCGCTGAACCGCCAGGTAAGACTGGTAGGCGATCAGCAGGAGCAACAGTATACCTACGATCGCAGTAAGGGCTTGGCGGGTTGTCGGTGTCTTCGTTTCCACTTTTGGCAATTTGGTTTCAAAAGGCTAAGTTGTTCAGCAATGTTGAGTGCCAAGTGCAAGCAACTTACCATCAAGGCTAAACGCTACGGTTTCCATGGGGCTATAAGGGTAAGACTGCTCTAGCGCGGGTTCTTTGAAACGTGCTTGCAGGTTCCAAACGTGTAGAGATTCAGTGGTTGCGGCCCGGTGGAATCGATGGCTCCGGATTTAGGCTGCGCTACCGTGCCATCAGTCTTCGGTCTTCAATCTTTATTCTAACCACCCTCACTCCACCTTATACTTTCGCAACCGCAGTGAGTTCGTTACCACAAATACACTGCTAAAAGCCATGGCCCCGGCAGCGATGATCGGGTTGAGCAGCCCCAGGGCAGCGAGGGGAATGCCGATGATATTGTAGATGAAAGCCCAGAAGAGGTTCTGGCGAATGATCTTCATAGTGCCATGGCTGAGTTTGAGAGCGCGGGGCACGCCTTGCAGATCACCACTCATGAGTGTGACGTCTGCGGTCTCCATTGCTACGTCGGTGCCGGTGCCGAGGGCAATGCTGACATCGGCCTGAGCCAAGGCGGGTGCGTCATTGATGCCATCTCCAACCATGGCCACCGTGTTGCCCTCTTCTTGCAAGCTGATAATTTGGGCTGCCTTGTCTTGCGGCAATACCTCCGCCAGCACACGATCGACACCTGCCTGCTGGGCGATCACTGCCGCTGTGCGCGGGTTATCTCCGGTAATCATGACCACATCGAGATCATCATCCCGCAAATGTGCAATTGCTGCGGCCGAGGAGTCTTTGATCGTATCAGATACGGCCAATACTCCCGCAAGTTGGCCGTTGACCTGCACCAGCATAGCCGTTTTGCCCTCTCTTTCCAAACGCTCTAGCACGGCCTGCAGATTATCAGACACCGCCAGGCGTTTGCTCCCTACCACTACCTCTTGCCCGGCCACCTGAGCTTTCACCCCAGCGCCGGTGATCGATTCAAACGAGTCAGGTTGGGCAATATCCACGGCCTGTGTCTTGGCCCCTTCGACAATGGCTTCGCCCAATGGATGTTCGGAACCACGCTCAGCGCTGGCTGCCAGGTGGAGCAGATAGTGGTCGGATCGATAGCCGTTGGCCGAGGGAGCTGTCCACCCTTCGGCGACCAACACATCGGTTAGGACAGGTTTGCCTTCAGTAATGGTGCCGGTCTTGTCCAAAGCTATCGTCGTGACCTGTTCTGCCCGTTCCAGCGCCTCACTGTTCTTGAACAAGATGCCATATTGCGCGCCCCGTCCGGTGCCGACCATGATCGCAGTGGGCGTTGCCAGGCCCAGGGCACAAGGGCAGGCGATCACAAGCACGGCCACGGCGGTGATCAAGCTGTTCGTAAATCCCGCATCACCGATGAAATACCAGCCGAGAAAGGTCAATGCGGCGATGGCAATGACCACCGGCACGAACACGGCTGACACCCTATCGGCAAGTTGCTGGATGGGCGCTTTGGATCCCTGCGCCTCTTCTACCATGCGGATGATCTGGGCAAGGGCGGTTTCTTTACCCACACGAGTCGCCTGCACATAGAGCATGCCTTGTTTGTTGATGGTGGCGCCGATGACCTGATCGCCTGGTGATTTGTCGACAGGAATCGGTTCGCCGGTCAACATGGACTCATCCACAGCACTCTCACCGCTCTGTACCACACCGTCCACCGGAAAACCCTCTCCCGGCCTCACGATCACGACATCGCCCACCCGCACTTGCAAGACCGGCATGTCGATCTCCTCCCCTTCACGCACAACTCGGGCTGTCTTGGGGCTGAGATCCATTAGCGCCCGAATGGCGTCAGAAGTGGCGCCTTTGGCCCGAGCTTCGAGGTACTTGCCCACGCGAATGAGGGTAATGATCATGGCCGATGTCTCGAAGTAAACATGCGCGCCCAGATTTATACCTGCCAGATCGCCGAGGATAACGGCCACACTGTAAAAGTAGGCTGCGGAAGAGCCCAAGGCGATGAGCACGTCCATGTTGGCGGCGCCGTTTTTCAGGGCTTTGTAGCCATTGACATAGTAGTCTTTACCGACATAAAACTGAACCGGCGTGGCCAGCGCCAACATCATCCAGTTGAACCAGGCTGCATGCGACCAAGCCCCCAACAGGCCAAAATCTCGGGCCATCGAGAGCAGAAAGAGAGGGATGGTGAAAGCTAATCCCACCTTTAAGAGATGTTCCTGCCGCTTGATTTCTTCCACTCTGGCTGCACGTTCGGCATCGACTTTATCAGCTTCATCCACACCCTCTAGTTCGATGATTTCATAACCGAGATCGGCCACCAGGTCTTTCATATCCTGTACATCCACCATGGCCGGATTGTAGACAACGGAAGCGGTCTCAGTGGCCAGATTGACCGTCGCATCCTCCACGCCCGCCATGCGAGTAAGATTGCGTTCGATGGTGGCAGAGCAGTTGGCGCAGGTCATACCGGTGATGGGGAGAATGAGTTGTTGGGATTCGGACATGGTCGGGTGGTCGCGTGGTCGCGTGGTCGTGTGGTCGCGTGGTCGCGTGGTCGTGTGGTCGCGTGGTCGCGTGGTCGCGTGGTCGTGTGGTCGCGTGGGGTCAGAGTGCATATCCGTCAAGACAGCGCCGTCCGGGTCTACAGGTCTACAGGTCTACGGGTCTACGGGTCTACGGGTCTACAGGTTTCCCGGTCTACAGGTTTCCCGGTCTACAGATTTCTCGTGTGGTCGTGTGGTCGATTGTACTCGATTAGTTTGAGGGGGCGTAGCCGGCTTCGCTGAGTGCGGTACGGGCGTTGTCTAAGGCTTGCTCACTGCCGTACTCTACCAAAATGGCCTTGGTTTCTTGATTGCCTTGTACGAAATCCACGCCATCGACGAAGCCCAGTTCGCGCTCGACCGATTTGACGCAGTGTCCGCAAGAGATGTTGGGAATGGTGAGTGTTTTTTTCATGATCGATTCCTTTGCATTGTTGAGGGTGGGTGGGTTGATAACGGTTCTACAATAAAGCCATATTTTCATCTACCGCCGCAGTTTGCCGGTTGCATCGAAGACCTGAATGATCTCGCCAATCACGCGTTCGCGTTCACCTTCGTCATCGCTGCGAATGGCGGTGGTGACACAGGTATTGAGATGATTGGTCAGTATTTGGCTGTTGACGCGCTCCAGTGCATTTTGCACGGCCTTGACTTGTTTCATCACATCGACGCAATAAACATCCTCGTCGACCATGCGCTCGATACCGCGTACATGACCTTCGATGCTGCGCAGGCGATTGACGACATCTTTTTTGACTTCGGCTTGCATAAATGGCTCCTGGGCTCTTCGTTTATCCCGCCCCCCAGGGGGAGGGGTCGCTGGACAATCAGTGTAGCCATTGCGCCAGTATACGTCAAGTAAGGATGCTTGCCATTCACACCTCAAATAACGTAGCCCGGCTACGATACTGTGGCCGGGCTACGTAACCCAAAACATTAGGAGGCTTGCCTCTCACAAGGGGAGGAAGACCTATGACGCGGTGCAAGAACTCACGGCGTCTTTGTTTAGATGCCTGCTATTTGCAAGTGGTTACTGGCATCGATACAAAACACACTTTTCAGCTATTCGGATATTTGCACGCGGCCATCGAGCACGGCCGATACGGGGCTATTCTCGCGGATGTAGTCGATCACCAGTTGATTGATGTCGATCTCGGTGTTCGTCAAGTTCTCGGCCGCTGCGAACAGATCTTTGTAACCACCCGCTATCATCGCCTGGAAGTTGGTCGTCGAAACAAGGTACGTTGCGTCAGGGTCTACATCGGTATAACCAGCGGAGGGGTCGCTCGCATCCGCCAGGACTTGCACCTCGCTTACCGAATTATCGCCACCATCCACAGTGTAGCGTAATCCGCTGATCTGACTAAAGGTGTCGGAGCCACGTTTACCCGCACTGAGGGCGAGTAAGTCCAACAACTGGACGCCACTCATCTCGGCTGTGACGATCATGTTGGCATAGGGTAAAGCTGTCAGATACATCTCCTGGGTGATCGGCCCGGGTGGCAGGGCGGCGCGAAAGCTGCTGCTGGTGCTTAAAAATGCATGCGCCTCGACTGCCCCACGAGCCAAATCGGTGACAAAATTGCCGATGCCCGTTTCGCCGAGATTGATCCCTTCGTTGTCGATCAGTA
This sequence comes from Chloroflexota bacterium, assembly GCA_024224665.1. GTDB lineage: Bacteria > Chloroflexota > Anaerolineae > J102 > J102 > PIVW01. The sequence continues at coordinate 24,708 of JAAENG010000137.1, forward strand.
CCGATGCTTCACCCAGCACTTCAAACCGCTCGGGGTACTGCGCCTCCAGTGCGGTTTGCATGGCACGCACGTTTGCGGCCACGATCGCATTCTCCGGCGTGCTGCTGTCAATGGGAATCAGCTCACCCTCGATGCCGGCGAGTTGGCCATCCTCCAGGTTGAGCACGACATGGCTGACGTAGTCGACGTATTGGAAGGGGGAGATATAGTAGGTTTCGGTACCCTCGATCTGGGTCAGGGGTATCTTCAGATGGCTGTGGGTGCCCAAGATCAGGTCGATGCCGGGAATGGCCTGAGCCATGGCCTCGTCTTCCAGGTTAGACTGGTGGCCGATGGAGATGACGACGTCAACCTTTTCATCATTGCGCAGGATATCCACAATCTCAGCAGCTCGCGCCAATTTCTCCTCACCGGTCAGCCAGCGGGTGCCCTCCGGCGCCATTTCCGGCTTGACGATGCGCGGGTAATCGTCACCCACAACAGCAAAAACACCGACCTTAACCCCATCCACATCGTAGACCTTGTACTCTTGCAAATAGGATTCCATCGTGTCGCTGACCACCAGGCCACTGCTGATGATGGGATAAGTGATGCGGTTGGCACAATCCGCAAAGACCTCAGGGCCGTAGTCGAATTCGTGATTGCCCACAGCCATGCCGTCAAGTGTATTGTTGAACCAGCCCCATTCGGTGCAGGTGTAGGCATCGGACCAGACGGGATTGCTAAGATTCATCATGTCGCCACCACTGAACGCCAGGACGTTATCATTATCAGCTTTGGCCTCTTCGATCAAACCAACTACTCGAGCGATACCCCCGCGGCTGGGATCTCCCTCGGCGAAGGCCGGCAGAGCGTGGCTGTGATAGTCAGTGAAATGGTAGATATCGATGGTAGAGGTTGTGGACATGGGCTCCGCTTTTTGTGCAGGTGTCGGCGCCACCGCTGCTGGAATCGCAGCCTGGCAGCCTACCAACGTTAGGATGAGTAAGAACATCAGGACGATGAGATATCGTGCGTGTCGTACAGAGAGATAGAGCATATTGCCTCCAGAAAACAAAGTGAATGAGTAATAGGCAGAGTGTCGATCCGATGATTGAGAGCTGTTCGAATTTCAGTGCCGCTCGCCGCAGGGTGCGGTTTCCCATCAACAGAGAAGAGATGGTTTGCTTCTCAAGGATATTTTACCAGCATACTCGGCCGCCAGCTATGATCTGCGTCATATTTTGATATACAATTGCAGAGCCTCCTTTGGGTCACAAATATCGAATTATTATCCGAAAATCACGGACAGATTTACCTTTGTATGCTATAATATCTGCCATCCAGCAGCGGATGTATCGCTAGCATGCCTGGAGAGTGTGTGAATACTGCCAGCCATACCGAGCTAGGTTCGCTGACGCTGGATCACGGCCCGTCTGCCACTACATCGACGTAGCATCGAGATATAAAGGGGCATGTCGTAACTTTCCTCATTCAAGAGAGTACTATAGATGCGCCATGACTTGATACATGGCCGTTTTAGGGAGGTGTGACCATGCAGACTCGATACCGGATACCATTCTTGATCATTTTTATCGTGGGGATTGCCTTAGGGGCGACGGTGTTACAGGCCGATGCCCGGCCGGCGTTGCCGGGTGCTGTGAACTTTTTGCCGGCGGAGACCATGACGATCTACGCCGACTACGACGCTACCACACGCAGTTGGCTGCCCTCGAGCAGCTTTGGTGGGGAAAGCACATTGGAACTCTCTTACAACACTATCGATGGACCCGCCGGCGCCTTCAGCCTCGTCCACTTCGATATCAGCAGCATCCCCGCAGATGCCATCATCGATTCTGCCGTAATGCAACTCTATTTGCAATCCGCTGCCGGACTCAGCACAGTATGGGTGGGCGAATACGCTGTCTATGAATCCTGGAATGAAAATGTCACCTGGAACACCCGTCCCAGCAGCCAGACAGGCGGTTTCGTCATCGGGCAGAACATCGACGGCAGCTCCGGATACAAAAACTGGAGTGTAACTGGTTTTGTCAACAATTGGCGCACTAATCCGAACTACGGTCTAGAACTTCGGGGGCCTACCAGTGGTGATTACTTCGTGCGCAACTTCGGCAGTAGTGAGAGTGGCGCCCCACCCCGTATCGTGGTGACCTACCGATTGCCCACAGCGACCCCTACGCCCACTCCGATCACTTTTCAGGGTCGGGTGTTCGAAGGCAATGTGGGGGACGAGTCGCACCCCTTGAGCAGGGTAACTGTTTCTCTCTACGGCAGCAATAATCCCTATCCCAACAGCGGAACCTGGATTCGTAACACCTCGACCAATCTAGAGGGTTGGTATGGTTTGGATCTGTATCACAACGAAGCGATATACGAATTCTACCACTTACGACAGATCAATCTGGTCGGATATAATTCTGTGGACGCGACGACTGTTGATGGCGTCAGGCGTACAGCAGATTGGATCGAGTATATGATTCCCCTGGCAGGAAAAACCTTGACCGGCAACAAGTTTTGGGATAAGGGTCCGCCGACATCAACACCAACGCCCAGCTGGACGCCCACACGCACTCATACGCCTACACATACATCCACACCCACACCCACATCCACACCCACACCCACACCCACACCCACACCCACACCCACACCCACACACACATATACGCCCACGCATACAGCCACCTGGACACCTACTCGAACACATACGCCGGTGTTCACAGCCACCTGGACGCCAACCCGAATACACACGCCCACACATACAGCCACCTGGACACCTACCCACACTCACACCCCCACTCACACAGCCACGTGGACCCCCACTCGTACACATACGCCCACTCACACAGCCACCCGAACTCCGCCCCATACGTCTACCTGGACACCAACCCCTATCAATACACCGACTGTCACAGCTACACCTACCACTGGCCCTACACCCACCGCAAGTGCAACGCCGACCGCTACCCCAGACTCAGGCGACACACAACGAGACTTCATAGGCTGGATTGTTGACGTCGGCACAGACAGACCGATAGCCGGACTCGATGTTGGTCTATTCAAAGCGAATCTCCCCTGTGAACGAGGCATTCGCCTCAATCAAACCGAAACCGACGACCAGGGCCAATTCAGAATACGCCATGTCGATACCGCTCAGGCTGACAACGCCTACTTTAATCTAATCGTCCAAAACCCGGACTTCAAGGTAGATAGCGCGGAATCTGAAAGCAGTGGTTATCCAAACTCGCAGGGATGGCTGCAATTCGAGAGCCCAGGGGCCGGGGAGTATGCCGGCAACCAATTCAAGGGGCATTTTGTGGTTGGGCAGCAACTGACATCTCAAGCCAACGCAGATGCCTATGTGAGTGCACAAGCGCCAACCGGTAATTTTGGTGAGAGTGGCTTTCTGCTCACTAGCTTTAGTAGTGGCCCCGATCCTGCACGTAACCGGGGTTATGTACGCTTCGATCTATCTTTCTTGCCCCAAGATGCCGTCGTGATAAAGGCAGGTATGCATCTCAATCTAGAGGCAGGTGGGGGAGAGAGCAAGATATGCATGACCGCCCATGCAGCCAAAGAGAGTTGGAATGAGAAACCACCCTCTTCGCCCCTCATTACATGGAGCAAGCAGCCGGATTACGAAACCAAATACAGCGCTGATCAGGCCATCGATCTGGGGCATGGATATAAAGAATGGGTGATCACCTCACTGGCGCAGGAATGGATAGATGGCAGCCGCCCGAACCATGGCGTCCTCGTCAAGGGTCCCGAGGAAGGAAAAACATGGTCACGGAGGTTCACGAGCCGGGAGGGTTCATCTTCACCTTATCTGTTCCTGCATGTCAGCAGCCAAACACCGTTTGACACACCTACACCCACCCCTACGCCTACCCAAACCCCCACACCCACGCCCACGGGGACTCCTGTCAACCGGCAAGTGAGCATCACCGGCATCGAGGTCACCCAGGCCATACAGAATGCTAACTCTGGAATGGTGCCCCTTGTGGCGGGCAAAAAAACCGTAGTGCGTGTTCATCTCAAGATAATAGATGGCCTGGGTAACCTGCCCGGTATTCATGGTTTTCTGTACTACCCATATACTGGATCGGGGCCGATTTATAGTCCAATCAACACAGGAGGTACGGTCACTGTCCGCGCAAATCCAGATCGTGGGCAGTTGAACCAATCCCTTAACTTCGTCATACCCGGCAACTATGCGTCTGTAGGAGATGGTTTTATGTTCCTCCGTGTGCTGCCGCCACCAGGCGTGACGATCAATGGCCAGAGCGAAATCCAGCATACTCGACCTCTGAATTTCACCAGCACACCCCCCCTACGCTTACGTTTAGTGGGTCTTAGCTACACGGATGCAGGCAATACCTATACACCACAGAATATTGACTTTGCCAGAACCGAGTCTTGGTTACGGGCAGCGTATCCTATTGGCAGCCTGATCGCCAGCCGAACGCAGACTACATGGCTCGATTATTTAGGATTGCCAACCTGTACACCTGTCAATCAGTTTTTAGCTCTTGCCAAATTACTGAATATCATCGGGGGTACAGATACCTCCGACACCCGCTATCATGGTTTAATCTATGACGGCGCTCCGCTCCAGTATCAAATGACTGGTTGTTGCTGCACCTCTGGCGCATCATCCGGCCCGGCCGGCAGTGGCAACCGATATACGTGGGATACTGATGGCTCCTACGCAGACTGGTACACCGGTCACGAGATCGCACACGCGTATGGACAGTGTCACCCTGGTTTTTGCCTCAAACAAACAAAGGACACCCGACCACATTGTGGTACGTATCCCTACCCAAATGGTGACATCGGAGGTCCTTCCACCGATCCAGATCGTTATTTTGGATTAGATATCGAAACACTAACTGTTTACGGGCCACAATCAAAAGATGTCATGACATACTGCGACGACCAATGGATATCCGACTTCACCTACAAACGCATCAGAGACAAGATGCGTAACCCTACCGTGGTTGCACAGGTATCGACACAAGTTCAAGAGCATGTGATGGTTGCAGGCTTCATCGACATGCAAACGGACGCTATCACCCTACAGCCTTTCTTACGCATCCCAGAAACCCACAGCTTTATCGAGCGAATCCCCGGTGAGTTTCACATCATACTCAGTAACAGCTTTGGCGAAAGCCTTGCAGACTATCCTTTTACTCCATCCGTGCAGGAAATTGAGGACAGAGCCGAAGGAGCAGCCTGCTCACAAGATTCGGCGCCTGCACAAACATCAGCTTTAGCCAATATCTTCGAGCTAGTTCCGTGGATACCGGGGACGGTCGAGATTAGCATCTGGCATGGGGCGGAGCGTATCGCCACACGGCCGGTCAGCGAACACACGCCCGAGGTTATTGTTCAGACTCCAAATGGCGGTGAGGTGTTTGGGGATGAATCCTTCCCGGTGGTGTGGGACGCTGCTGATGCCGATGGTGACCCGCTGACCTTTACAATCATGTATAGTCCTGATAAAGGCGACAACTGGGAGACATTGGCCAGCGGTATCGAAGCAATGCAATATAATGTCAATGCCACCCTGCTGAGCGGTTCTGAACAAGCGTTAATCCAGGTCATCGTTACGGATGGTGTCAACACGGCATCAGATGAATCTGACGCAAGCTTTACGCTGGGTAACCGCCCACCTGCAACCACCATACTCTGGCCCAGCGATGGCATGGTTCTTACGCCTGGTGATATCCCCCTCCTTTCCGGTGACGCCTACGATCCTGAAGAGGCGACGCTGCCAGAGGATCAGCTGACCTGGCATTCGCATCGAGATGGCCTGATAGGTGAGGGCGCTCAAGTTTTTGCACCCGTGCTGTCAACAGGTGTGCATCGCCTCACCCTCACGGCGACCGATTCTCAAGGCAGTAGCGGCGCCGACCAGATCACGATTCATATTACATATCCAATCTATCTCCCGCTGCTGGAGCATCATCCATAGGCGTTGTCATCACCGATATTATTTCGAGAGAACTGAGACGTGGCGACTTTGCAACAAGCGGCTCTCACAGAGAGGAAGGTATGAACGCTCAGAGAACATTGCTCGTAAGTTTGTTGGTGTCTTTATTTCTGCTTGCCGGAAGCGATTCTATCGCTGATATTATCGCCGATTCCATCGCCAGTACTGGTCACGACGCGCCCTATCTCACGCTACCTGAAGACAGTCACTCGTTATTTCTACCTTTTATCAACTACGGCTACCCCAGCTCTCACATAATCAGCGTGCAGGTGCCCTTCGATGAGTACCCTGACGGCACGCCTATCACAGCAGATACCATTCTTAGCGGCGATGAGTTTAAGGCAAAAGGTATTCTGTTAGCAGGTGCACCGCAAGGCGACTACTGCTCGGACGCCACAGCGGCGGCTATCCTCGTACCCCCACACCATGTCGGTTTCATCGATGATACTTTCCTTACTTCCTCATTCCCGGTCGAACCGCCAGGCTGCCATGCTGTAGCGGTCGAGATACGCTTTATAGAGCCCGTGCGCGAGGTAAAATTGGTCTTCTACGGCAGTTCGAGTATTTACACGCTTACGGCATACGACGCCACAGACACCGTAGTGGGCGCCGCACATCAGGAGTCGGTCGTGGGAGAGGGCACCGTCGACATCCAGTATGTCTCGGACCTATCCAACATTCACCGCATCACCTTTGGGCGAGAAGCTTCGATCACGGCAGTGAAGGAACTCCATTATAAAAAGGACACAAGCCTGACGATTGATCTGGAAACACCCATCGATTACGCCACCTACAAACTTGCACTGGCTCTATACGTTGGCGTTGTCTTGAACGAGCCCGTTGACCCTGTGCTTCTACAGACACTGTTGGACAAGCAATTCGCTGGCGGGGATTATAGGGGAGGATTCGTTACCTTGTACACATCGGCAGGCCCTGTTAATGACTCGAATACTGAAGCAACAGCCTATGCAGTGCTTGCGCTATCCGCCGTAGATCAATGCCTTCGATCCGGGGCATGTGATCTGCGATGAACTTTGAGCGACAAGCACTGCGATTGTTAGATCAGCGTTCCACCTGGTAGCCGTCTGCTGTCCAGGCATTCATGCCACCTTCCATGTTGTGCACGTTATCAAATCCCTGTTGGCGCAGGAACTCGGTGGCCTGGCTGGAGCGGTTACCCGAACGACAGACGGCGATCACCGTCTTATCGGTGGGGATCTCATCCATGCGCTCGGGAATCGTTCCCAGCGGGATCAGTTCGACACCCGAGATATGCCCTTCGTCATATTCGTACTGCTCTCGTACATCAATAATGATGACATCGGGATTTTCGAGCAGGGCAGCAACATCGTCGGTTTGGATATTGACCGGCAATGATTCAAGATCGATTGTTTCTGCTGGCGGAGCAGCAGGGGAGGTTGTGCCTCCGCAGGCGCCTAAAAGCAGGACGAACAAGCTTAACAGAGTTAATAGGGAAAGACGTCGATTCATGTGGAAAAAGCCTCCATGTCACATAGAAATATAAAGACCAGATACGGTGAGGTACCTGGCCTTTGATGCCATATCGCGCAGCAGCGTTACAATGGATTTGTAAGAATCACTTATTGCCCCGTTTTTTCTGGATGGGTTCGGGCGCCGGTTTGGGGCGAAAACGGTGATTGTAGATCAGTCCGGCGGCGCCGATAGCCATGGATAACAGCGAAATGATCGAAGCCGTGGGCAGGGATCCCAGAGTCCAGGCATCGGGGCGGAAGAACAGTTCGATCCAGAAGCGTCCCATCGGATAGTAGATCAGGTACACGAGTAACAGATCACCTGTCCGCAGCCAGTCATCCCATTTCCATACAAGGAGCACCAACAAGGCCACACCGGCGAGACTCCACAACGATTCATAGAGGAAGGTGGGATGAAAGAGCGTATCCGCAGCCAAGGTGCCATTGGGAGGACACATGAACTCGCCAAAACGGCGGGTGCAGTCGATGTTGATACCCCAGGGTAGGGTCGTGGGTGGGCCAAAAAGTTCCTGGTTCACGAAATTACCCCAGCGTCCAATGCCTTGGGCAAGCAGCAGGCCGGGCACGGCGATGTCGACCCATTCCAGAAAGTCGAGTTTGGCATACCATGTATAAAGCGCCACGCCAATGATACCACCCACTATCCCCCCATAGATTCCCAGTCCACTGAACCCAAACTGCCCGGTTTCGATGCCCTTCCAAAAAGCAATCGCATCTATGGGATTCTCTTTGTAATAGTCCCAGCCGATGCCCGCGCCCGGAGCCGGTTGTGAAAAAACATGGTAAGCACGCGCACCGATGATACCGAGCAAGAGAATCACCGCCAGCATATTCCAGATATGCTCGGGGTCACGGCCACGGCGTTTGGCAATTTGGCCAGATAAGGTTGCACCCAACACCGCGCCGGTGAGGATGATGATCCCATACCAATGAACGGGAATGGGGCCGAGTCTAAATGCTACAGGGTCCATCTGTTACTCCAGTGAATAGGGTCGGAGGTTGGAGGTTGGAGGTTGGAGGTCGGAGGTCAGAGGTCAGAGGTCAGAGGTCAGAGGTCAGAAAAGGTATTATCTATGAAGCCATACCTTAATTCAAGTAAAGAGTAATGGCAGATGGCGTTGATCACTGTGAGAAGGCTAACGCAGGCGTACATGGTTGGCAAATCTACATCCACGTGATCTGGTAAACGACCATACACCCACCAGACCCGTTCAGAGATCGCCGCTCTTAAGCCCTACGGCTTTAGCCTCGAGCGGACCCACTTAGCGCGACCTGCTTGGCGTTGGTCTCGTGTAGACCGGGCAACCAGTACACCGGAAAACCAGGTCGACTCCGCCAGACGACGTTTGTCCCGGTCTACAGGTTTACAGGCCTACCGGTTTACAGGCCTACAGGTTTACAGGCCTACAGGCCTACAGGTTTACAGGCCTACAGGTTTACCGATATTGACCCTAATCAGATGGATCCACAAGCGTCGGATTATCCAGTTCGGCTGTCAGGGTACCACGCACCCCACGCACACGATCCAAAAACGCATAACGGCCCGAATCGACATGATCATAGGCGGTATATAACATGTAACCGGTGACAGTCAGATAAGCGGCGGTCACACCTAAAGGTCCCCAGGGTGGAACGGCAAGGGGTTTCAGTAATTTCACAGCAGCCAGGCCTTTAACGATGGCATCGGTCACCTTAGCCCGTCCACGAAAACTGCCTTGCAGGGCCATTATCTCATCGGCGACTGCTGCCAGGAGCACAGGATCACCTTGGTAAGTCAATATCTGGTCTCGTCCCTCCTGATAGATTCCTTTGGTATCCAGAAAGCGCTCGATTGCCTGAGACATCAGCTCATTCTCTTTGATATCCTCGATGAAATCGTAAATGCCCTCTCGCACCATTTCCTCGCCCCGCGGCCCCAACAATGCCCGTAGCTTGTCCGAAGCGGCCAACACGTAATCGACCGCGGTTTTTAATGTACCGGCCGCAGTCTTGCCCAACCAATCCGAGGTATCGGCGCCGAGGGCCTCGGCTGCCTCTTTAAGTATCGCTGCATCCATCGTCAGGAACCCGGCAATGGCATCACCGGTGACATCTACCGTCTCATCATGTACATAGTGCAGACATTCGGAGATCGCGGCCTGCAATTGCATCGCTTCCTGTCCAACAGATCGGTAAGGGGGCAATCTGCCGGCTGCTATTAATCTATCCGGTTCATTCAAGGCCCGAAAGATCACAGACTCGCTGCCGGCGGTTCCGGCAACGCCGTACATAGCGCCTGCGATCTCAGGATCGCCCGACGCCCGGGCCAGACGTTCGGCAATGGCTAGATCGGCAGCGGCTGCAGCCAGTAGGCGCAACTCCGCCATACTGCGCTCATGGGCATCTTGCGCCGCTTGCCACTGATTCACGAGGTCGGTTTCCAGTTGCAGGCTCTGCTCGAGAAATAGCTCTGCCTGTTCGATCTGCTCATCATTATAAGGCGAGGGCGGCCGCGCCGTCTCACCCGAACGATAGCTGGCGACGGGTGGCTCCAACAGCATACCGAGCCCGGCCACATATTCTGACAAAATGGGGGAATCTGCCATCATTTATCTCCTTCTAGATCGGGGGAGGGTCCTCCCAAAGAAAGGGAGGGTCCTCCCAAAGAAAGGGAGGGTCCTCCCAAAGAAAG
>JAAENG010000138.1 GCA_024224665.1 Chloroflexota bacterium
CAAAACGAGCCGATAGCCGGATTGATCCGGCGCTGTTTGCTAGCCGGGAGATTCATCCCCCGGCGGACCTGGCAAGAAGACATTACCGAAATAAATAATTAACCTTCATTAGCGCTTTTTGTATTGGTCAGATACACTTTACTCAAATGGCCCACCTCTTTTTCGGGGCCGACATCCCCGAATGACGGGGTTTCACCTGCGAAAATGTCTGATACTGGGGAAGTCCGTTCCTCAGTCGAAGTGCAACATGTGTTTGCCCAATACATTCATTAGCGCTTTTGTGCACCTGTCACGGCGATGAATCGCCTACTACGAACTGCATAACTACTTGCGCCACCATGAACTAGTGAGTTAGATCAGCAGGGATGAGTGAGAACATAAACGTATTCTGCGGATTTCCATCGTAAGCGATACGATTCCTGAGCAGGCCTTCTCGCTTCGCCCCTGCTTTTTCCGCGACCCGAACACTGTCATCATTGCCCTTCACAACCAGGATCTCCAGGCGATTCAATCCCGGCTCCTCGAAGCCAAATTGCGCCAGTAATTTTACCGCCCGAGTCGCCACCCCTCGTCCGGTGGCACTGCTTCTCACCCAATAATACAGATTTGCAAACCGATGTCGGGCATGAATTTGTGTTAAACCACATCCACCGAGAACCATGGTGTCGTCGCTGTTTGTAACGAGAAAGTTGTAAGCCTCACCTGCTTCCCACAGGGAAGGCTGAGCGGCAATATAGGCTTCGACTTCATCGACACTGGTTACCCGGGCTAAATCTGGTAGCCAGGGTGCGGCCTCTGCGCGAGACTCGTCGATGGCCTCGAAGACCGGACGAGCATCCTCCGGTTTGAAAGGGCGAATGGCGATTGCATCATCCCTGAGCAATCGGGTTGGAACTGGCATAATGGGTTTGGCTCCAGCCTAACCGTGGTCAGGCTGTCTGTATCGCTTCGTACACGGCGCCGGCGATCTTGATGTCCTGTACGGCGACACCTGTGAGATCGGCGATGGTTATCTGCTTGTCGTCGATGCGTCCACGTGTCTGGGCGCGCCCACGTGTCTGGGCGGCAATGATATCTCCCAATTCCAGCAGTTGGTCTTGTTCGATTAAACCGGCTTTGAGCGCCTGATGGATCTCGCCGCGCCCCAGGCATTGAGGAATGCTGTCCGCTACAACGACATCTGCACGCGCCAGGATTTGAGAATCCAACTCCTGTTTGTGCGGAGTGTCACTGCCCACAGCCGTTATGTGTGTTCCGCTTTTGAGGTTTTCGAATTGAAGCAGCGGTGTGTTTGAAGGGGTCGTGGTGACAACTAGATTGCATGTTGACAGGATATCAGCAAGGTCCCGAGTTGTTTCGACGTTAAAACCCCTCTCGTTCATGGCGATCTGATAGCGCTTGAGTTGCCGTTGGCCCCGTCCCCACACAAGCACATCACGGCAATCGCTTACTGTTTGCAGATGAAGCAATTGTAGTCGTGCCTGGATGCCTGTGCCCACGATGCCGATCCGCTCGACCTGTCTGGGCGCCAGATATTTGGCGGCGATAGCCCCTGCAACGGCCGTACGCACGTCGGTGAGATGTCCTTCATCCAGTAAGATCGCTACGGGCTCTCCGCTTTGCTGGTCGAATATCAGCATAAGGCCGTTGCTGGATGGCAGCCCGAGTTGGGGATTTTCATAGAATCCAGAGGCGATCTTGATGACGTAATAGCTGTCATCCTTCAGATAACCATATTTGATGTGGGCCTCACCTTTCTCCAGCAGCAGTTCGCCTACAGGCGGCGCCACAGCCCGACCCTCAGAATAGGCGACAAATCCCTGCTCAATGGCCGGGATCAGATCGATCTGGGGGAGAACCGCCTCGATCTGGTCGGGTGAAATGAGCAGGGTCATTACAATAACTCCTTTAATGTATTCAGATCGATGTTAGCGCCACATAATAGGATGACCAGGCGTTTGCCGGCAAACCTCTCTTTCAGCCGCAGATAGCCTGCGATTGATACCGCTGCCGAGCCTTCGATCAGCATGTGATGTACCTGCATAAATTGTTTCAGGTTATCGGCGATCTCTCGTTCACTCACCTCGACGTAATCGTCGACCAGGTCTCGGCAAAGGGGGAAGGTGATCGATCCAGGTTCAACCCCGCCGGCCGTGCCATCAGATAGCGTCGGTAGTGAGGGTAGCTCCAACAACTCCCCGGCACGTACCGATTCGGCCATGACCTTCGAATTCTCAGGTGAGCAACCGATGATGTTGGTATCCGGCTTGATCGATTTGAGGTAGGCGGCAATGCCGCCGATCAGCCCCCCGCCACCAACTGATACAAAGACAGCGTCGATGTCTCCCAACTGCTGTTCAAGCTCGACCCCTATCGTGCCCTGTCCGGCGATGACAAGGGGGTCGTTGTAGGGCGGGACATAAGTCATGTCATGGCGTACGGCGTGCTCTCGGGCATGGACCTCAGTATCCAGTGGGTCGATGCCAAAAGCGCGCACATCTGCCCCCAACCGTTTAATCGATTGCACTTTGGTTTCCACCGCTGTTTCAGGTACGAAAACCAACCCCCGTTCTCCCAGTTGCGTCAGTGCGTAGGCAAAGGCGGCGCCATGATTGCCGGTCGAAGCCGTCACAACACCACGTTTTAGTTCCGCTTCATCCAGCGCCAACACCTTGCTCAAGGCCCCTCGCGCTTTGAAAGAGCCGGTGTGCTGCAAGTTCTCACATTTGAAATAGACCTCACTCGCGCCAAGTTGGCTATAAAAGGGCGAGTACTCAAGTGGTGTTTGGCGAATATAGGGCCGGATCCGAGTCTCGGCCTCGATGGCCATAGCCGAGTAGTCGACACCATTCGTATGCGGGGTCATAGGGCGCTGTTATGAAAGCTCTACAATGAGATCGTGGATTCGGTCGAGCGCCGGTACAAGGTAACCGCGAGGTAGGCCAAAGCTAATACGCAGGAAATGATCCATGCCAAAATGGTCGCCCGGTACAATGAGTACACTTTTTTCGCCACGCAGCCTGGCGGCGAACTCAGCGGAGTTGATGTTCAGGTGGTAGCGGATAAATGCAATGGCGGCTGCTCCGGGTGGTGTCAGATCAAAGGTGTCGGGGTGGCCGTCCATCCATTCTTCGAGGATCGTGTATCCTTGGCGGATATAGCTGCGAGTGCGGGCGAGGATGCGTGGGCGCACCTCCGCTGATAACGCGATAGTTGCCAGCTTATTGGCCAGCATCGTAGCGCTGATCGTCGTGTATTCGTGCCTGGCCCAAATATCGTCGACGACAGCGGTAGGAGCGACTGCCCAACCGATACGCAAACCGGGCATGCCGTAGGCTTTGCTCATGCTGCCATTGGCAACAACCTTGCCATAGCGTCCGAAGAAGGAGGGCGTCTGCTTATCTGTGAGACGTTCGGCGCCACTGTACACTTCATCGGCCAAAATCCAGGCGCCCACACCGTCAGCGATCTCGACAATCGCATCCATTTCAGCTTCCGTCATGATACGGCCGGTGGGATTGTTGGGGTTGCAGACAGCTATCAGTCTTGTCTGATCTGTGACTTGATCTCTCAGCTCGTCCAGGTCAGGGGCCCAGCCGTTCTCTTCACTCAAACGGAATGTCTTGACATGCAGGCCATGATTTTTAGCGATGCCCCAGATCTGCATGTAGTTGGGCAGCATAACGACGATTTCGTCGCCCCGATTCAAGAGCGTGCGGGTGGTGATGTAATTGGCTTCGGCTGCTCCGACGGTGACCAGCACGTTTTTCGGCATTGCACCCTGGTACAGATTGGCGATGTTCTGTCTGAGTTCGGGAATGCCGTTGACATGGGGGTAATTCAGGTCTGAGCCGAGAAAGTACTCTGTGTAGTCGGGATGATCGTCGAGCAGTTCGCGTAGCAGGATAGGGTGTACCCCACTCTCAGACAGGTTGTATTCTACATCCTGCTCGAACAGGGACATCATCCGTTCCATTTCGAAGGTTTGGAATGTGGACATGGTGTGGGTCTCGGTTTTGAAAAGAGTCTCTTTTTGGCGGATTTCGACGGGTTGCGTGTTGCGTGTTGTGTAGCGCTCTGGTGTAGGTTGTTTTCGCCAAGATCGGAAACAGAATTTCCCGTCTATGCAGGAAACGTACTCCAAGTATGTTGGGGGTGGTGAGGGTTAGGCGACGATCTTAGATCACAAACTTTCCATCTTTATAAAACAGCTCGCCGTCGATGAGGATCTCAGCTTGCGCCATGTCCACAAGCATGTCCCAGTGCATGGCCGATTCGTTGACGCCACCCGTTTCGGGATAGGCTTTGCCCAGAGCAAAGTGGATCGTTCCTCCGATCTTCTCGTCGAAGAGCATGTGCTTGGTGAATTGTTGGATGCCGTAGTTCGTGCCGATTCCCCATTCGCCGAGGCGTCTTGCACCTGCATCGGTGTCGAGCATCTCTAAAAGATACCCTTCACCTTTCGACGCCTGTGCCTTGGTGACTATGCCTTGCTCAAACCATAATTCGACATCCTGCACCTCGTGGCCGGCCTGGATGGCGGGATAGCTGTATCGTACCCAGCCATTCACAGAATCTTCGACCGGCGCCGTGAATATCTCACCACTGGGGAAGTTGGTCGTTCCCGCAGATTCCTCGAAGCTGCGCCCCGCAATCGAGAAGGTCAGATCAACATGTTCGCCCTTGGCGACCACCTCCTTTTTATCGCTCAACCATCGAATCAGCCGCCGTTGTCGTTCTGCTTCCTCACGCCAGGCCGCGACCGGATCGGGTTCGTTTAACAGACAGGCCCCATAAACAAAGTCTTGGTACTCTGCTAAACTCATACCCGCTTCTTGGGCAAAGGCATTGTTGGGGAAGATGGTGTACGACCACTTCAGCTCGAGTCTTGCGGCGCGATCAAACCAGGTCGCATACAATTCAGCATATGCGTTTGCCAACTGGCGTTGTCGTGCTGGATCGACACCCGAGAGTGTGCGTGTGTTATCCGGTGCTTCTATGTAAAGGAACGCATCGAAGTTTTCAAATACGTGGCGCATAAGGGGCTGAACGTAATTGATCTGATCATCGCTGCCATACTTGAGCAAGATTTCCCGCTCGGTTGGCATTTCAATATTGATTGTGGGGAGGGCGCCAGCCTGTAATGCCTCTTTATAAACAGCCTCGTTGAGTTCATGGGCCAGCGAACTGGTCTGAATAAATAGCTCTTCCCCAGGCTGAATGCTGAGCGAGTAGTTGATCAGAACCTGCGCGTGTTTGGTAATTATTGAGTCTGGCATGGTGTGTCCTGTGGATGAGCTATCCCCCACGGAACTGATTCGCCATATCTCGGGTCATATTCATGTAACCATCACCATAATACTGGCTGGGTTCGATATAAGAACCTTCGACCCATTCATTGAAGCTGTGGATCCAGAGGATGTCGGGATTGCTTTTGACGGCGGCGTTGTAGGTGGCCCGATAGAAATTACCCCCTTCTCGATCACGTACGAAGGGTTGGGAGGGTACGCGAATGTCGGGCCTGCAACCGGCGTTGCGATCATCCCAGCCGGGAATCAGGGTCCCCACCCACAGTTTGGGCTCGCCCGTCCGTTGCTCCCACGAGCGCACGCTATTGGCCCAGCGGGAGGCCTTGACATAGTCATTGGGATAGGCCGCATGGCTGACTTTATACACCCACAGGCCATCAAAGACAGAGAGATAAGAGGCGTCCAACCCTTCAGCAATCCACCAGAACTGCTTGCCCGGATCTACCTGTGCGCGTACAGAGGCCCAGGCCTGCTTTGCGCTCTGACCCTCCGCACGGGGGATGCGAGGTACGTCAGTGAAGAAGAGCACGGGCCTGCCATTGATCTTGAGGAAATTGGGGTGGCCGCCATATTGATTCTGTAAGTGGCGGATCGCTTCAATCGTATTACCCTGAGTGGCGCCCGGCCAAATATGGCGCAGGAAGATGACGGTGGACTGGAAATCTGTACCCTGCGATTTATTTAGCAACGTGGCGAAATTACGGTCAGTACGATCGCCCGGACTGGCCCATTGTAAAGTGAAACCATTGATACCGGCAGCGATGGCCATGCCTACATGCCGCCCGATCGCTTCTGGATCATCGGAGTGGTAACGCTGTAAGGGTTTGTCGCCGGCACTGATGTTACAGGCATCCCAACTGCTGTTATCGAACCAGGCAAAGTAGTTGGCCAGCACTTTACGCTGCACACGGGCCGAGCCGGAAGGCACTGCCGCCGCTGCCAGGGCGATGGGCCTGGGGGTTGCTGTGGCCGGTCTGGGAGTTGGCGAGGGTGGTGGCGTGATCACCGGCAACGCTTCGACCGAACCATTGTACGTGGCCAGTTCCAAGAACAGCCAACCCGGTTCGCCCTCGAAAACGACGGCCAGCCAGTCCCCGGCTTCATTGCGTCCCGAGACTTCTAGATTTTCCCCCTCCTCAAGCTGCCTCAAAATCTCGTAACCGGCGCCAGGTCCACTACGTAGATTGACTAACTCGGCGCTGACGACGGCGAGCGACAAAATCGCAGGGTCGGGCGTTTTGATCGGTAATGCCTCGATATCGGCATCATTCTCGAAGAGATCGACAAACAGCCAACCTGAGGCACCCTCTGCCGACTGGATCAAGACCCAATCGCCTGCCTCAGTACGCCCCGTCATCTCCACTTCTTCCCCACCTGGCAATTGGGTGAGGATGGCATAATCTGTACCCGGTCCTGCCCGCAGGTTGACCAACACGCCACCGATTTTGTTAGCAATAGCGGGCGTGAGGGTGGGCGTGAGTGTGGGCGTGAGTGTGGCCGTGGGGCTGGGGGTCGAGGTAATGGTGGGTGTAAGTGTCAGCGTAGGCGTTGCTGTCAGTGTGAAGGTGGGGGCTACCGTACGGGTGGGTAAAGCAGCCAGCACCGTGGCCATATCGGTCGGTGTTGGCGAAGGAACTGGTGGATGCAGATCCTGGCGGGGGACAAGCAAAGTTTGAATGGCGATAATAGCAAGGAGGATCAGGCTAATCGCCGCCAGAAGACGGAGTTTCAACGACTACCTCTTCATTAAAAACAGAGAGTTCTGAGGGTATGTAGAAATAGAATTATGGCTACCGTTTAGCTGGTTCTGATATGGAAGCCAGTGTTTTCTTAATCGATGCAGCCACAAACATGTATTCTAGCATAGAGCCGGGGACGCCATGCAATATCTTGGTTCAACAGGATTTCGTGTGGTCCTGGAAATATACGTGTTGCGTGTTGCGTGATGTTTTTGCTGACGAAATACGCCTTTCTAAAAGGAGCCACGCAAATTCCGAGAGAGCCAATATCTTTATCCATCCTCATAGCGAGAAGCGTCTAGTTTCTCTCGCAGTTTATCCTCATCCGATACCCTTTTGTCTATCTCGACCGCTGTATCTTGTTCAACCAGACCGTGCGCGGCTTCGGCTAGCTGTAGTTCCTGTGTTGTAGCTCGCCGTACCATACTCCACTTCCCGCAGTTCGAGCAACGGTCATATTTACCAACACCCAGGTTCGGCGCCCACACATGGCGTGCGAAGGGATAGCCACATTTTGGGCATATCGCCCTGCCCCAGGAACCGTAACCCATCGCTGTTTGCTTGCCAGAACGTCGATCTCGTAGATAAGTCAGTATGGGAGCGGCCAGCGCAATCAGTATCAAGGGAATGGCGATCTTCAGCGCCGTCGACCAACCCTGGCTGGCGGGTACGAATTCTCGTACGAGTACATTGGAGGTCAAGGTTCTGCCGTCGCTCCTTGTCCCCACGGCGTAAAGCTCGTGAACCCCCAGATCGTAATGGTCTGTTTTGAACTGGTAACGCCAGGGGGCTTCTGTGGCACTTCCAACCTGTTCGTCATCAATATAGAAAGCGACCTGAACCAGATCTTGAGGCCCATCCACACGGTAGCTGAATGTACCCTGGATTTGCCCGCCCATACCACCGTAGCCGAAATCGCGGCGCAGTGTCAGGCTGAGTTCCTCCGCCTGGGCGCTGGCACTGGCGGCGGGGAGCAGCAGTAAGACCAGGGACAGAATCAAGGTGGAGATAGAAGAAAATGATAGAGAGCTGTGAATTCGGATAGTACGCATAGTGTCGCTATGCCCAGCGTGTGAGAATCGTTTCTCGTTCGAATACATTGGTCGAGAGATAGGTGAGGATGATGTCGATGACTACCAATGCCAGCACGAAACCCAGCACTAGACCGGGGCTGAGGATGAGAATGCCCGATAGCTGAGCGATGAATATCATGATCACGGGCAGGATGACCAGCGATGTGATCTGTTGGGCTGCGCGCGGGTCATTGCTGCGCGAAGAGATCATGATGGCGAAACTGACGGAGAGTACCGCCAGGAGCGGGCCGACGATGAAGACTGAAATCAAGGTGTAGATGTCGAAAAGCCGTGAAAATGCCAGATCGCTGCTGACCAGGAAGCGGGCGCCGAGCGCATAGATGGCGTAGGCTAACCAGGTCGCCAGCAGGGCGGGGATGACGGCGGCAAGGTTCTTGCCCAGCAGGAGTTCGCCGGTAGAGATGGGTGTCGCCAGCAGGGGTTCGAGGCTTCGTTGTGTTTTCTCACCGACGATGGAGTAGGGGGCGATGGTGGCCGGGATCATCAAGGGAATCATCATAAAGAGTATGGTAAATTGCCCGGCCAGGAGGATCTGACTGCATTCACCGCCACTCAAGCCCTCACAAAGGCCCGCCATCTGCTGGGGAAACTCACTGGCGACAGCCTCCAGCGAACTCTCAATACCGCCCATCGCCCAAAGCATGATCAGAGGGATGGCGGCGAAGATCAGGGGCAGGAAGAGCACGGTGAAGAGGACGAGTGAGTTTTTATACAATTCCGCCCATTCTTTGCGAATGATGGTGACAATATTTGAGATGTTCATCTTTTTAGTGGTTCTCCTCCGCAAGTTTTTCGTCTTCACGAATGAACTGCAAGTAAACATCTTCCAGTGAGTAGCGCAACTCGCCTACAAACTGAATGTCGGCGCCGGCGGCAACCAGCAGGCGGATGAGGTCGGGATTATACCTGTCGGGATCATCCAAGCGCACCACTAATTTGTTGTCGATCACTTCGGCGCTGTTTACATAGATCTGAGCCTCGACTTGTTGCGCCAGATCGGGTTGAGCCTCTCTGAGATGGAATACGATTTGGCGGCCAAACAGCCTTCGCCGTAGATTGGCGGGCGTGTCTAGCACCAGTAGTTTCGTCTTGAATACGGCGATGCGGTCGCACAGGCGGTCGGCTTCATCCAGATTATGGGTGCAGAGGAATATAGTGCGGCCCTGATCGCTCATCTCTGAGATAAAATCTCGCACCAGGTGCGCCGCTTCGGGGTCCAGGCCAGAGGTCGGTTCATCTAAAAAAACCAGGTCGGGTTCATGCAGCAAGGCCCGGGCCAAGGCTAACTTCTGGCGCATGCCTTTCGAAAAACTACCCACCTCATCGTGGCGCCGGCTCCACAGCCCCAACATACGCAGGTATTTCTCGACCTGCCCCTCTACATCCTCGACACCGTAGAGTTTGGCAAAAAAGGTCAGGTTATAGGCGGCGCTGAGGCGATCATACATGCCCGGCGTTTCTGTGAGTATACCGACACCGCGGCGGATCTGGGCGTTGTCTTCCCCCACACTGTAACCATTGATCGTCGCCCGCCCGGCTGTGGGCTCGATCAGGCAGCTCAACATGCGGATCGTTGTGGTCTTGCCAGCGCCATTGGGGCCGAGGAAGCCAAAAACCTCACCCTTGTGCACGTCGATGCTGAGAGCGTCTACGGCGGTCAGTGTTTGCCCTCCTTTCAATTTGAAGGTTCGAGTTAGCTCTTCTGTGTGGATCATTGCGCTGGTTGTCGTTTATTTCGAGAGGAATACGTGTTGCGTGTTGCGTATTGCGTGGTGGTCCTTGCCAAAAATTGACTGTTTTTCCTGTAGGGGCCGTCTATCTGCCGAACGGATCGAGGTTATTTAGTATTATCTGCTATTCTCCTGGCCAATGTCCTGTTCGTCGGTAGATTCTGGAGTACGCAAGAGGATGATAATGCCAAGTCCAATCAGCGCAAGGATCAACACGAGCAGTGATGCACTTAGCCCAAAAGCAAAATCGGCGTAAATGCGAAGGCTCTCCGCCAACCAGTGCCAGCCCAGAGCAAACAATAACCACCGTAGTTCAGCTCGCAAAAAGACTTGCATGAGTAGCACGGTATAACTGATCTGTAAACAGAGTGTCGTTACACTTTTGATGGCGTCGGCGAAAACATCATACCATGGCGCTGACCAATAGGCTGTCAGTTGCTCTTGCAGTTGGGCTACCTGGTCTGGCGTAAGCGAAGATAGAGTGTCGCCGTTCTGGCGCATCATGCTCAGGCTCACGAAGGTAAATCCGGCCACGAGCCCGACCAGGATCATTTCGGCTCCACCATAGCCTGTGCCAAACAACAGAGACGAACCCCAGGACCTTGCTTCTTGTAACGATGTCCTGAGCACGAAATATCTAGCCAACTCCGCCGTCAGCGCCGCGGTCAGGCCGAAGATGATAGCGTTGGCCAGTGCCTGGTTGAGTGCCGGCTGTGGAAGCAACCCCTGTTGGAACGCCAGCGTCAAACCGGCATCAATGGGGATATGGAAGATCTGGGCCAGCACAAATGTGACCATGCCAACGACAAATAGTCGCCACACAAGACCAAATCGTCGTACCAGATACCATCCCAGAAGTAAGGGGATCGCTACGATAATCAGAGCGTTGAGAGCATAAACGATATCTATCATGTTTTCTGCTGTTGGATCAAATGGTGGAGCAGTGGCACTGACCACTGCATGGGTCTCCTGTTATTGTAACATGGGCTACACCACTCATGGCAGAATTCAGAGAAGGTTGCGTAACGCGTGATACAGGATGTTTGTACGCCACTACCTGCCACCTGCCACTTACTACCTGCCACCTGCCACCTGTTCCATTGCCTTGACTCCCCTTGTTCCAGATGATACCATCACAGAGGTTGTCGACCTCTCAAATGACCATCTCCTGATTGGTGATATATTTCGGACAGATTTGGCATATGGCTCAAGCACTCTACCGCCGTTACAGGCCGCAGACCTTTGAAGAAGTTGTCGGGCAGAAGCATGTGGCCGAGACATTGCGCAACGCCCTGCGACAGGAGCGCATAGGCCATGCCTACCTGTTTACCGGCCCGCGTGGCACGGGCAAGACCAGCACCGCACGGATTCTGGCTAAGGCCGTTAATTGCCAGGCCGAGGATGTAGATGCCCGCCCTGACAATAGCTGCCCGATCTGCGTGGCGATCAACGAAGGGCGTTTACTGGATCTGATCGAAATCGATGCTGCCTCCAACACCAGCGTTGACGATGTGCGGGAGTTGCGAGACCGTGTAGCCTTTGCGCCCAGCGAGGCCGATTACAAGGTCTATGTGATCGATGAAGTGCATATGCTCTCCACCTCAGCCTTCAAC
Organism: Chloroflexota bacterium; assembly: GCA_024224665.1. Taxonomy (GTDB): domain Bacteria; phylum Chloroflexota; class Anaerolineae; order J102; family J102; genus PIVW01. The sequence continues at coordinate 11,486 of JAAENG010000138.1, forward strand.
GCCTTGTTGAAGACCTTAGAGGAACCGCCCGCGCATGTGATCTTCATTCTTGCTACGACAGAGCCTCACAAGATCCCGGCGACCGTGCTTTCGCGTTGCCAACGTTTTGATTTTCATCGAATTGGTACGCGCGAAATTACCGCACATCTGGACGAGATTGCAGATCTTGAGGGGGTTCAGATCACTCCGGAGGGATTGGGGATCATCGCCCGCAGTGCAACAGGATCCATGCGAGACGCCATCAGCCTGCTCGACCAAATCACGGCCTACGGGCATGTGGAAGTGAATGCAGAATTGGTGCGTGATGTCCTCGGCATGGTCTCGGGGGCCGCCGTCAGTGATCTAATCGATGTCATCGCCAGCGGTGATGCAGCCAAAGTGCTGAACCAACTACATAAGCTGATAGGCGAGGGCGTAGAACTTAGCCAATTGGTCAGCCAGATGATCGAGCATTTGCGCATTTTGTTGTTACTCAATGTAGGGAAAGATGCCAGCCTGGTCGGTCTTCCCGACAGCATGCTGGCCGAGGCGAAAAGACAGGCCGATTTATTTCACTCGACGCAGTTGTTGCATGCGATCCGTGTGCTTAACGAGGCAGGAATGGCCTTGAAAACGCCCTTTGCCGGTTATCTGCCCCTGGAGCTGGCACTTCTGGATACTGTTGGCCTAGGTGAGGTGGTTGGCGTGTCTGCGCCTGTCGAAGTGGAAAAGCGTAGAACGGCAAAACCTGCCGTTCCCCAAACGAGGCCGGCCGCCAAGGTTTCTGTGCCCGAGCAAAGACCGGCAGCGGCCATGGTACCCGACGAAGACATACAACAGCAATGGAATCGCATCATCCAGGTCATACGCAAACACAGCCCGCGTGCGCAGGCGATGCTGCGGTCTGGTGTGCCTCAGGGCGTAAAAGAAGATGCCTTTGTCATAAGCTTTCGCCATGACTTCCATCGTGAACAGGTCGAGGGCTCTATCGATGTAGTAACCGAGGCGGTATCATCGGTCTTGGGACGCCCGATCAGCGTGCGTCTCGTCAGTGATGGCTACGAGCCTTCATCGTCAGCGACTCCAGTCACTCGATCGACGCCGACAAACCCAACCCCTTCGCCGGCTCCTGCAGTAGAGGCGCAATCAGAGCCATCGCCTCCCAGTCTCACCGAGGATCCAGTGGTGCGCAAAGCAGTTGACGAGTACGGCGCTAAGATCACACGAGTCGATTCTAATGATGTACCCTGATTCAAACCCGAACCATTCCATAACAGAGTCAACAAACTATGGCTAAGAAACGTAAGGCAAAACGAGGTTATCGTTCACCCGGCAGCCGCCCTGGAGGCGGAGGCGGAGGTGGAGGCGGCGATATGATGGCGCAGATGCAGCAGATGCAAGAGCAGATGCTGGCCGCACAAGATGCACTGAAGGATGAAACCGTCTCGGTCAGTGTCGGTGGAGGCGTCATCACAGTCGTCGCCACTGGGCAACAAGAGATACAAGACATCACGATTGCGCCCGAGGTGGTTGATCCTGAGGATGTAGAGATGCTGCAGGATCTTGTACTCGCTGCTGTCAACGAAGCGCTTGATCAGTCCCGTGAAATGGCTAACAAGGCCATGGGCGGGCTAACCGACGGGATCGATCTGCCACCAGGATTGCTGTAATCGATGCAAATTGTTGCTGAACCTATCCAGCGCCTTATCGACGCCTTGACGCGTCTGCCGGGCATCGGCCCCAAAAGCGCCTCGCGGCTTGCCTTTTACCTGCTGCGCGCACCGGCAGAACAAGTGCAGGAGCTGTCGGCTGCGATAGGCGAATTGCAGACCAGCATCGTCTTTTGCAGCCGTTGCCAGAATCTCACGATCGCAGATCCCTGTTCGATCTGCAATGATCCATCACGTGATATACACATCCTCTGCGTGGTAGAAGAACCTTTAGATGTGGTCGCTATCGAGCGTACGGGCGCTTATCGGGGCCTGTATCATGTATTGCACGGAGTCATCAACCCGGTCGAAGGTATTGGACCCGAAGACCTTCGGATCGACTCATTACTGGCTCGCCAGGAGGCCGAACCGATCAGCGAGGTCCTGGTGGCCACCAATCCCAATATGGAAGGTGAAGCAACTGCCATGTATCTGGCCAGATTGCTTCGCACGAGCGGTGTGCGCGTGACCCGTCTGGCACGAGGGCTGCCCGTGGGCGGCGACCTCGAATATGCCGACGAAGTGACCCTAAGCCGTGCTTTGGAGGGTCGCAGAGACATCTGAGTGGGGTGTTCCAAAAAGTCCAACCGCCCTCTCGCTCCCTTTGCCGTTGTGAACCAAATTATCGTCAAATACCAACTCCCCCGAACCTTCGAGGTGATGAAAATCATGCAGGTTATGGCGAATCACTACGGCACGATCAGTTCTTTTAAGGTAGGGAGTTGAAAAAGGGTATTGACACGACCCTTCTGTATGCTATAATATCTCTCGTTGCCCAGAAATACCTAAGAGATTTCGCAGCAACGCCAGCGCCTAAAGCGGCTCACTTAAAAGTCGAATTAGGACTTGACAACAACATCTACCATCTGGTAGACTTGGTTAGTCAGGCACTAAGGCATCGCACCAAGCGATCTTAACATGGAGGCACAGCCACCAGTAGATTACTAACAACATTTGTTTCGCATTTAGGGATGTATGTTAGTCCGTCGGCATGTTCGAGTGTCGGCGGTTTTCTTTCGGCTGTAACTGTGTTTCTAGAGTTTGACAACCTTCGATAGTAGATATCAGCAACTATCGACAAGTACCTTAACAACTAAAAAGTGACAGGAAAATTCGAATTAAAGCTAGGTCTCCGGATCTGCTTAGTGGAGCAATCTGCATAGTAGATCAACGACCTGTACTTACAGGTTAAAAATTAGAAATTTTGTCGGAGAGTTTGATCCTGGCTCAGGATGAACGTTGGCGGCGTGCCTAACACATGCAAGTCGAACGAGCAGCCGGATTCTTCGGAAACCGGCGGGCGAGTGGCGCACGGGTGAGTAACACGTTGGTGACCTGCCCCGAAGCGGGGGACAACCACTGGAAACGGTGGCTAATACCGCATATGCTTAACCATTCGATTGGTTAAGTAAAACTCAGGTGCTTCGGGAGGGGCCTGCGGTCGATTAGTTAGTTGGTGAGGTAATGGCTCACCAAGACGATGATCGATAGGGGGCGTGAGAGCGTGACCCCCCACACTGGGACTGAGACACGGCCCAGACTCCTACGGGAGGCAGCAGTGAGGAATATTGCACAATGGGCGCAAGCCTGATGCAGCAACGCCGCGTGGGGGATGAAGGCCTTCGGGTCGTAAACCCCTTTTCTGAGGGAAGAGAAAGGACGGTACCTCAGGAATAAGTCTCGGCTAACTACGTGCCAGCAGCCGCGG
>JAAENG010000139.1 GCA_024224665.1 Chloroflexota bacterium
ACCAGTGATGTTGATAAGCCCTACGCCTATCTAGACACCTCCCAGCGGCAGACTTTGGCCAAACTCGAGTATGAGCCAAAAGAAATCCTGCTTCGGGAAACCGGAGACACATCGCAGATTCGCGTGATTGCGCAGTGGGAAGACGGTATACGCGAGGATGTCACCTGCCTGTCGCGGTTCCTGACCAATGACGATGCAGTCGTAGAGGTGGATGCATCTGGCATGGCAACCTCCACCGGCACCGGAGACACCCACATTGTAGTGCTTTACGACAACGGTGTGGTAGCCATCCCGGTAATCCGTCCTGTGACGGATAAGAGTGTCACTATCAACATTACGAAGCACCCAAATCCTGTCGATCGGTTTGTCATTGCCAAGCTGGCTAAACTTGGAATGACGCCTTCAGTTCAGTGCTCAGACTCTGAGTTTTTAAGACGAGTCAGTATAGACATGGCCGGCACATTGCCTGCGCCGGATGAGGTCACCGCGTTTCTGGCAGATCAATCGGCTGACAAACGCATTCGCAAGATCAACGAACTGTTGGAGCGTCCGTCCTACGCCGCATGGTGGGCAAATAAATTGTGTGACTTTACCGGCTGCAACCCAACTTCGATCAGCAGCCTACTAGAGGT
>JAAENG010000140.1 GCA_024224665.1 Chloroflexota bacterium
AAGAGAAGTTGGAGCGCTTTTTTTTCCAATTGGAAGGAGAAGCCTTGTCTATAGTTCCGTATGTTATTCCAACATTTAAAGGCATGGGAGCTACGGCTAAAGTCGACTTTTTGCTGCTAGTGGAAATAGTCAAATAACTCCAGCAGGCTGTCGGAAAAGTCCAGGGAACCGGTTCCATAATTCCGAATAGGCTAAGTTCGGGCCTCAGAATCGCCTGAAGTGAGGGTGTTTTGGAAGCTGAAGCGACTTTTCCGACAAACTGCTAGGCTCGACTGAGTACTAGTTGATGTTACAGCCATCTCATATGTCTTCAATTCTACCAGCTTTATGCTACACCAATTCTCATCACCCTATGATCATCCGCCCTGCTGCCGAGCCTGATGTCGATGTCATTTGTGCCTTGGTTAATGGTTTCGCTGACCAGAACCTGATGCTTCATCGCACGCCCGCGCAAGTGCATAGGGTGCTGGGAGATTTTCTGGTGGTCGAGGAACAGGGACAGATAGTGGGGTGTGGCTATCTCGCTTACCTGAGCCCTGATCTGGTGGAGATCCGCTCATTGGCTGTACATCCTAACCAACATGGCAAGGGCCTGGGCGGCCAGATTGTAAAGTCATTATCGGAACTGGCACGTGCTCGCGGAATCTCACAAGTTTGTGCGCTAACGCTGGTCCCTGATTTCTTCGTGCGGCATGGATTTGTACACGTCGACCGCTGGTCCATCAGTCCTAAGATCTGGGGAGAATGTGTATACTGCCCGAAATTTCATGCTTGTGATGAGATCGCCGTGCTAAAAGAGATATAATGGTTCAACGGGATCTCACGTGGTTCACGCAAAACGTGTTGCGTATTGCGTATTTCGTGGGTATCAATTGAGTCGTCCTGATATAATTTTACAGACACCACTGGAGGATTCGTGATGGATCTAGTGATTCGTCCCTACCGTAACTCAGATCAAAAACAGATACTCACTCTCTGGCAGCGTTGCGATCTCACCCGGCCATGGAACGACCCCGGGTTGGATATCGAACGCAAACTCAGGGTGAATCCCGAGTTATTCTTGGTGGGGGAGATAGATAATCGACTGATTGCCTGTGTGATGGGTGGGTATGAAGGCCATCGCGGCTGGATCAATTATCTGGCGGTCGATCCTGATTATCAGCAGCAGGGCATTGGCGGGCGGATGATGGAGGCTGTCGAAAAAGCGATCGCCGCTTTGGGTTGTCCCAAAATCAACCTGCAAGTGCGCACGTCTAATGTCAACGTCATCGAATTCTACAAGAGTATCGGTTACAGATCGGACGACGTTGTGGGCCTGGGTAAGCGTTTGTTGGTAGATGAGGAAGCGGATAGCTTTTGATCGATGTACAGTCGTGAGCTGCTCATCGATGCCATTAGAACGAAATGAGACCTTCAGGACTTAGAGATCCTGGAGGTCTCATCATAATTAAGCCTTCGCGATCTTCACCGCACAGACCTTGAATTCCGGTATCTTGGCCTTGGGATCGAGCACCGGATTGGTTAGGAAGTTGGCGGCGGATTCGGCGAAGTGGAAGGTAGAGAAGATCAGGCCGGGCTCCACGCGGTCGGTGACTTCGGCCTTGGCCAGGATCTCACCCCGCCGCGAGGCCACTTTCATCAGTTCGCCGTCGCCAATATCCGCCCGGGACGCGTCTTTGGGATGGATTTCCACCAGCGCTTCGGGGTACATCGCTTCCAGGCCCTGGGCTCGGTGTGTCATCTCACCACCATGCCAGTGGTAGAGCACGCGCCCGGTGGTGAGCATGAGTGGATAGTCGTCGTCGGGCAACTCGTTTGGGGGCACATGGTCCACCGCTGCGAAACGTCCTCGACCACGGCTGAATTTGTCTTTGTGCAAAATCGGCGTGCCGGGATGATGTTTATCCAGCACTGGCCATTGTAAAACGTCTCCTCGTTCCAGACGGCGGTAGGTCACACCGGCGTAGATGGGCGAAAGATAGTTGATCTCATCCATAACATCTTGCGGGGAGCGGTAATCCCAGTCGGCATAACGCGCATCCGGATCGGGCTCGGCCGCGCCCAAGGCGAGCATGCGCTTGGCCAGTTGGATGATGATCCAGTCATCGAGTTTGGCCTCGCCAGGCGACTCGACCGCCTTGCGCACGCGTTGGATGCGGCGCTCGGTGTTGGTGAAGGTACCCTCCTTTTCGGCGAAGGCCGCCGCCGGCAGGATCACATCGGCGAATTGGCCGGTCTCCGTGAAGAAGAGGTCTTGCAAAACGATGAATCCTGTTTTTTGCAGGGAATAGCGCACATGGTTGAGATCTGGATCGCTGACCATGGGATTCTCGCCAATCACGTACAGGCAGCGTACCCGGCCCTCCTCCGCGGCGTTGAGCATCTCGGTGACGGTCAAACCCATAGTGTTGGGCAAATCTACGCCCCAGGCTCGCTCGAATTTTTCCCGTACCGCGTCGTCAGTCACGCGCTGGTAGCCGGGGAAGACATTGGGTAATCCGCCTAGATCACAGGCACCCTGCACATTATTCTGGCCTCGCAAGGGATTGACACCCCCACCGGGTTTGCCCATGTTGCCCAGCAACATCTGCAAATTGGCACAGCTCATCACATTGTTGACACCCACGACATGCTGTGTGATACCCATGGCATAGAGCAAGGAACTGGGTTGGTTTTCCGCCATCATGCGGGCGGCAAGTTCGATATCCTCGGCAGGCACACCGGTGATCTCACTGGCGGCTTCGGGTGTGTAGTTCTCGATGGTGGCCTTGAATGGCTCGAAATCTTCTGTACGCTCGGCGATAAAGGCGTCATCCTGCCAGCCTTCGCGTAGGATCACATGCATAATGCCGTTAAGCAGGGCGATATCGGTGCCTGGTTTGTGGCGCAGGTGCAGGTCGGCATAGTCGGCGATGTCGATGCGACGAGGGTCGGCCACGATCAGCTTGGCCCCGCGATGGCGTTTGGCGCGGCGGATTTTCGTGCCAATGACAGGATGATTGGCAGAGGTATTGCTGCCGATAATGAAGATGCAGCCACTCTCTTCGGCGATGTCGCGAATGGAGTTGGTCATCGCTCCGCTACCGAATGCAGTCACCAGACCGGTGACGGTGCTGGAGTGTCACAACCGGGCGCAGTGGTCGATACTATGAGTCGCCAGCATCTGCCGCGTGAATTTATTGAAGATGAAGTTCTCTTCGTTGGTGCATTTGGCCGAGGCCAACAAGGCGAAGGCATCACCACCATGCGCCTTTTTCTCTTCGGTGAACTTGTTGGCAACCACATCAAGGGCGGTGTCCCAATCGGTTTCGATGTAGGTATCGGAGGAAACTACGTGTTGCGTGTTGCGTGTTGCGTGTTGCGTACCGTTGCCGGATGTGGGTTGATGGCCGTGCCCGACCAGCCGTTGCTGGGCCTCACTGACCACTGACCACCGACCACCGTTCACTTCCTCGGCCACTGCCTCTAGCCCCAACCATTTGGCTCGCACGAGCGGGCGCGTGAGCCGGTCTGGGTGATGCACATAGTCGTAGCCGTATCGACCCTTGACACACAAGGCCATGCCGTTGACAGGGGCATCCTCGCTGCTGGTCACACGCACGATTTTGTTGTTGCGCACATTCAGGTCGAACTGGCAGCCCACACCGCAATAGGAGCAGGTGGTGCGCACCTTTTTGACCTGATTGGCGCGTCCCAGGCCCAGGCTCATCTTGTCCTGCAAGGCGCCCACAGGGCAGTAGGCCACACACTGGCCGCAGGTCTCACAACCGGCCTCGATCAGCATCTGGTCGGCCCCGGCCACCAATTTGGATTTGAAACCACGGTAGGCGAAGCTCCACACATCCCGGTTCTGGATCTCGCTACAAGCGCGGATACAACGGCTGCAGAGGATGCATTTGTTGCGGTCGATCAAGATGAAGGGGTTTGGATCGGGGTTGATCTCATACTGGTGGCGGTCGCCGTTGTGTTCGGGCCACTCGACCTGATAGTCATAGACCAGGTCTTGTAAATCGCAATCGCCCGCCACTTCACAGCCCATGCAGTCGTTGGGGTGGTCGGTGAGCAGCATTTCCAGCACGAATCTGCGGGACTCGACCGCTTCGGCGCTCATGGTGTCCACCACCATGCCTTCGGCGGCGGGCGCAGTGCAGGCGGTTTGCAGCGCCCGCGCACCCTGCACCGAGACCACGCACATGCGACACGCACCCACATCACCCAGGTCGGGATGATGGCAGAGGGTGGGGATATCGATCCCGGCCGAATGAGCGGCTTCGAGGATGGTAGCGCCTTCGGGGGCGGTGATGGCTTTGTTGTTGATGATGAGGCTAATAGGCATGGATTCGCTCCTCATGCACGGGATAATGGTACGCAAATGAACGTGGAGAAACGCTGATTATTGCTGATTAGGTTGTCAAATTTACGCCTTGACTGTAGCTGGATATCGTTTTTCGATGGATAATCGCGCAATAATCGCGTAAATAATCGCGCAATCAAGGCTCAGGAGACTCTAGCAGATAGCGAATTGAGCGTTCACGTTAATGGATTGCGGTTGATCCACAAAATGCCGGTCGATGTAGCGTAGAACCGCGGCGTAGTTCAAGACTTCCAGGCGATCCCGCGGGTGCGCCAAGACATCGCGGCCGGCTAGTAGATCGGTGACTTCGTCCAGCGACAGAGGATTTCCCTCGATACTGGTGGAGTGATGGACGCTGCGGGCCAGGGCGTCGCGACGCAGTTCCGCTTCCCAGCGCGGGACGATGGGCGCGCGCTGGATGCGGTCGCGCGCCACCTCGATACGGGTGATCGTGTCGATGAGGAGGTCGGTGCGTTGAGAATTAGGCTCAAACATCAGTCGCTACGTTTTACAATCGGGATATAAAGATACAGTTTGTAAGTGTACGAGTATGTGCTCTGAGTGGAATTCATGAGTCCCCTCGTTTCTGTTCTTCTGTAAACTCCTGCGCATCAGCCTTGCTCTCGCGCAGAACAAGAGAAGGTGTTTCATTCGACAGTTGGTACGATGTTTCGGACGAAGGTTTATCGGTTTCGGGCTGGTCTGATCGGCGGACGGTCTCGAAAGTCCGCGCAGGCTTCGGAGGGAAGGACACGATCTTGCGTCCTCCTTCTGCCTGTGGCCTCCGTAAATCTTCACAGATGGCATCCAGGTCGTAATTGAACTTCTTGGCATGGGCTTCTCGTGCCTGTCTTACTTCCTCGACAATGGGGTCTTTCCACGTCATTCGATTACTCCTTCCTCCACGGTGAAGACTCGAGACAGGTAAGCCAACTGCTCCTGCAAGTACGGAGCCAAATGGTCGGAATGAGCAAAAAGGTCGGTGTAGGCATCTTGCACGGCCAGCCAGTAATCATCGCGAGCTTCGTCCAGGGTGTCACCCACCCCGTACAGATCGATTACGTCGTCGCTGACGAAATAGCGTTCGCCATCAAAACGTGCTCGCACTGGGATGCCGTGGATAGTTATGCTTTCAACAGACGTGATGCGCGAGGGTTCACTCTCGCCGCGTAGGATTGAGTCTCCTTCGCGCACGCTTCTGAGCAATTCATCAAACTGGTCAGATTTCATCAAGGTCAGATCACTCCAAAATCAATCAGCATCCTTCCGCGTTCATCAGCGTACGGCTTACCGCGGCGACGTAATCTCAATCGCATCAAAATTGCAGACCTCATAGCAGAGCCCGCAGCGTTCACAGGCGTTCGGATCGATCACATGTATCTCGCGCTTGCCGCCGGTAATGGCGCCCGCCGCACAATTGCGGCCACAGACCATGCAGCCGGTACATAAATCGGGGATAACGGTATAGGTGATCAGTGCCTTGCACTTGCCAGCCGGACAACACTTGTCCTCGATGTGGGTGCGGTATTCCTCTTCGAAATGGCGCAGGGTGGAGATGACCGGGGCCGGAGCTAGTTGGCCTAACGCACACAACGAGCCCTTCTCCATGCCCTCGGCCAGATATTTAATCTCCTCCAGGTCTTCAGGCGTGCCCTCGCCCTCTGTGATGCGCTCCAGCGCTTCCAGCATGCGGGTGGAGCCGATGCGGCAAGGCGGGCACTTACCACAGCTTTCGGCACAGGTGAATTGTATGAAAAACTTGGCGAATTCCACCATACAGGTGGTCTCGTCGGCGATCACCATGCCGCCCGACCCCATAACCGATCCGGCAGCTTGCAGAGAATCGAAATCTACCGGTATATCGAGGTATGCTTCGGGCAGACAGCCGCCCAGCGGCCCACCCGTCTGCACTGCCTTGAATTTCTTGCCGAAGGGGATGCCGCCGCCGATATCGTAGATGATCTCCCGCATAGTGATGCCCATCGGCACTTCGATCAAACCGGTGCGATTGACCATGCCGGTTAGGGCGAACACCGCCGTGCCCGGACTTTTTTCTGTGCCCAAATTCTTGAACCATTGCGCCCCGTTACGGATGATGCTGGGCACATAGGCATAGCTTTTCACGTTGTTGACATTGCTGGGCTGTTGCCAGAGACCTGAAACCGCGGGATAGGGCGGTCGCGGCCAGGGTTGTCCCCGCTCACCCTGGATAGAGGCCATCAGCGCGGTTTCCTCGCCGCAGACAAACGCCCCCGCCCCTTCTTTGACGATAATGTTAAAAGTGAAGCCAGACCCGAGGATGTCTTCGCCCAGCAAGCCCGCTGCACGCGCCTGTGTTAAAGCCGTCTCCAAGCGTTTGATTGCCAGCGGGTATTCAGCTCGACAATAGATGTAGCCTTGTTCTGCGCCGATTGCATACCCGGCGATGACCATGCCCTCTATCACCGCATGCGGGTCGCCCTCCAGCACAGAGCGATCCATAAAGGCGCCGGGATCACCCTCATCCGCATTGCAGATCACATACTTGGGCCAGCGTTGGGTGTTACGAGCGAAGCGCCACTTCATCCCCGCAGGGAAGCCACCGCCGCCGCGCCCACGCAGACCCGAGGTCAGCACCTCCTCGATCACGGCTTCCGGCGACATCGTCGACAAGACCTTGTGCTGGGCAAGGTATCCATCTTTGGCGATGTAATGTCCGATGCTCTCGGGGTCGATCACACCGCAATTACCCAGAAGTATACGCTGTTGCTTGCCATAGAAGCCGACTTCATGCCACTTCTCGACTTGCTCCTCGCTGCTCGGATCCTTATATAACAACCTCTCCACAGGTTTCCCACCGATAACATGTTCTTCAACGATCTTTTTGGCATTGCGGGGTTTTACCTGTGTATAAAAAGTCTCGTCAGGATAAACGACTAGAATAGGGCCTTGTTCGCAGAAGCCGAAACAACCGGTACGCCGCACCTCGACCTCATCCTCCAGACCCTGTTTGGCCAGCTCCTGGCGTAAAGACTCTCGCACTCGCGTACTCTCTGAAGAGGAACACCCCGTGCCCATGCAGACGGCTATCCAGCGGTGTTGGGGGTCATTGACATAAGTTAAGGTTTCGCGTTCTGGCATCAGTGTTATTGGTGTGTTCATCAAATCACCCTTCGATCTAGAGCGTAGTGGCGGCGTTGGTTTGTTTTTTCAACGTTCGCAAGAGCACATTCTGGCGCATACGGCCCATCACCTCACCATCCAGCACCGTCACCGGGGCCAGCGCGCACGAGCCGATGCAATAAACGATTTCCACCGTTAACTCGCCATCTGCGGTGGTCTCACCAGCATCAATGCCGTAGTGCTCTTCGATGGCCGTGGCCAGGATCGGTGTGCCCTTCACATGGCAAGCCGTGCCATCGCAAAGCCGTAAAATATGCCGCCCGCGTTTTTCAAGATAGAACTGGGCATAGAACGTCGCCACGCCATAGACTTTGCTCACCGAAATGCCCTGCCTTTTGGCAATCAGTTGGATCACCTCCGGGGGTAAATAACCGTACTTATCTTGCGCTTTTTGCAGGATCGGGATCAACACGCCCCGTTGGCCCTGGTATTGCTCAAAGATCTCATCCATCAGTCTGAGATCGATGTTGCCGTTGTGATTGTCTCCCATGGATGCTCTCCTGGATCGAGATTTGTCAGACAGGCAGGTCCTCAGCCGTGGAGGCTCGCCCATTTTAGACAGTGTGGATTCAGCCTATTGTAGCGGGTTGTACGACGCTTGTGTATGACCTATGTCATCTCTACGTGGTAGAATATGCATATTCAGACTCTTAGGACTGAGAATTCGATAACTTGCAGGACACTACCATCATTTCAGGAAGCAAATCGGCAAGTTATTCTGTCCTAAGTGCTTATCACCCTCTGGAGCCGACCCTCTTGTCTACTCTCGATCCACTGATTTCCATCGACCAATTGCAGGCCTCTCTCGCCGATCAACATTATATTGCCGGACGTCCTCTCAGTACTGCTATCTATCTGGCACTGAAATTGCAGAAACCACTATTCCTTGAAGGTGAGGCCGGTGTGGGCAAAACTGAAGTGGCCAAAGTCCTGGCAGCCATGCTCGGGCGTCCCCTCATTCGTCTGCAATGTTACGAGGGTCTGGATGTGAACATGGCGGTGTACGAATGGAATTACGCTCGGCAGATGCTACACATTCGTTTGTTGGAAGCGGCGGGCAAGGCAGAGTCCGAAGGCGCTCTGCAAGATATCTTCGCGCCAGAATACCTACTCAAGCGACCCTTGCTGCAGGCAATCGAGCAGCGCAATGGCGTCGACGCAGTGTTGCTTATCGATGAACTGGATCGGGCAGATGAAGAATTCGAGGCCTTCCTCCTTGAGATCCTCTCCGATTTTCAGATCAGCATTCCCGAGATAGGCACCATTCGCGCCGAGACCCCGCCCATCGTCATCATTACCTCGAACCGTACTCGCGAAATACACGATGCTCTAAAACGGCGTTGTCTCTACCACTGGATCGATTACCCCACCTTCGAGAAAGAATATGAGATCGTACTCGCCCACGTGCCGCATGCGCCAGAAATACTGGCGAAAGAGGTCGTGGGGTTCGTGCAAACATTGCGGGATCAAGAACTCTACAAAGCGCCCGGTGTGGCCGAAACGCTTGACTGGATGGCCGCCCTCATCGCCCTCGACCAGGAATCATTGAGCGAGGAGATCATCACCGACACCCTGGGAGTTTTGTTGAAATATCAAGACGATATCACCTACGTTCGTGCTGCCGGTATCAAGCTGTGATGATAACGTAAGACTAAAGATTGAAGATCGTCGTAAGGCTGAACAAGCAATCTTCAATCCTCAATCTTCACCCTCCAATGACCCACCACCTGCTTCACAACATCACTCATTTCGGCCGTCTTTTACGCGCCGCTGGGATTCCTGTGACGCCACATCAAATCGGCGATTTTATGGAAGGGTTGGATTATGTTGACTTGGAGTGTCGGGGAGACGTGAAAAACACAGCGCGGATCACGCTGGTCAATCGGCAAGAGCATCTAGCCATATTCGACATGGCGTTCGATCTGTTTTGGCGCGATTGGCTGCGCTTCAAGGGTGCGGGTGGAGATAGCTGGCCCTCGGTGGACAGACAGGAGCGGTCGAGAGAGAAGCGGCAGTTATCTCAGCTGATGGCCGGGCACACTGAAGCCGAAACTGAACCGGAATCCGTTGTCGAACACATTACCCTGTACAGCGCCGTCGAGATCTTGCGTCAGAAGTCCTTTGCTGAATTGACAAGCGCCGAACTGGATGCAATCAAGCGCATGATGCAAGAAATGACTTGGGATCTGGGACAACGCCGCACACGCCGAAAAACACCTGCTGTGCGAGGCTCCTACATAGATTGGCGGCGTATTTTGAGGCAGAACCTTCGCTATGGCGGTGAACCAATGCGTCTGGCGCGGCGGAAGCCCACCTACAAACGCCGCCCCCTGGTCGTGATCTGCGATGTCAGCGGCTCGATGGAGCGCTATAGTCGTGTGCTGCTCCATTTTATTTACACGATGAGCCATGGTCTAGATCAGATCGAAGCTTTCGTGTTCGGAACCCGGCTCACTCGTATCACCCAGCAGTTACGCAAGCGCTCGGTCGATCAGGCTATGGACGAAGTTGCTGCACAGGCGCACGACATGGGTGGAGGTACACAGATCGGTGGGTCTTTGAAAACATTCAACTATCACTGGGGCCGCCGTGTACTGGGCCAGGGCGCTATTGTGCTATTGATCAGCGATGGTTGGGATCGTGGTGAACCAGATGAGGTTCGGCGCCAGATGGAACGTCTGCAGCTCAACACACGTCATCTGATCTGGCTCAACCCTTTGCTTGGTTCCCCCACCTACGAACCTCTCACTCGAGGAATGCAGGCAGCATTGCCTTTCGTCGACGATTTCTTACCGGTTCATAACTTACATAGCCTTGAGCAATTGGGAACACTTCTCTTCCGCATCTGACAAGACAATCCACTATGATCGACCACCTAAAAAAACGGCAACTCATTATTGAACAACATCGATCAAGCCTGTTGCGCACGGCCCTGGCCTATGGCTTGGGCATCGTGTTGGGTCCGACCGTATCCGGTATGAGTAGCGACGATCCGCAGGTAACGAGCCAACCGCCAGGGACAATAACAGCCAAGCAGGTATAATCATGAACCGCAGAGGTTTTCTTAAACTCGGCGCAGCGTCACTGGCTACAGGCCTGATAGGCGGCGTTGCCTACGTGACTGTCAACGATGTATCACAAGACCTCACGGTCGAGCGCGTCACCATTCCCATCCACAGCTTGCCCGAGGCGCTGGAGGGATTTACTATTGCCCAACTCAGCGATATTCATCTCCGACCACTTACCAAGCCCCCCCTGGTGCAACGGGCAGTGGCGCTGACCAACAGCCTTAACCCTGATCTGGTGGTGCTCACCGGGGATTTCGTCTGGCGCGAGGTTGAGAGCATTTTCGAGTTGGCTCCGATCATTGCTGAACTCAACGCCCGTTTTGGTGTCTACAGCATCTACGGTAACCACGAGTTGTGGACGGATGTGGACGTGATCCAGGCCGGGATGAAGCAGGCCGGTATTCCCCTCCTGGTCAACCAGGGCGCGACCTTGCACGTGAATGGCGCACCGCTACATCTAGCCGGACTTGACGATGGTTGGAGTGGGAACCCAGATCTGGGGGCGGCGATGGATAACGCCCCTGCTGACGCTACCACCATCCTGCTATTGCACGAGCCTGACCTGGCCGACACCTATTCGCTCGACCCTCGTTTGTCGCTGCAGTTAGCGGGGCACAGCCACGGTGGGCAGATCAGGCTACCCGGCGCCGGCGCCCTGGTCCTGCCCTATCTTGCCCAGAAGTATGACTTGGGCTTGTATCGCGTCGGAGAGATGTGGCTTTACACCAACCGCGGCATCGGCGTCACCAACGAACCGATCCGTCTCAATTGCCCGCCCGAAATCACCCTGTTGACACTGACAAAGCTCTGAGCATCGTTCCAATCCGTCACCGATCTTCAATCTTAATTTCTCTAGCCCCACCGAACCCCCATGCGAAACCTTTTAACTGACATCAAGCACTGGCAAACCCAAGGTAAATCTGTAGCTCTGGCCACCGTCGTCAAGGTCTATGGCTCTGCACCACGCCCGTTAGGCGCCAAGATGGCTGTTTCTTCCAGCGGTGATATGGTTGGCTCGGTGAGCGGCGGCTGCGTGGAAAGTGCTGTTTTGCAACAAGCTCTCGAAGTCATCGACCATGGCCAGCCGCAGCTGATCGAATTCGGTATAGCCGACGAATTGGCTCAGGGGATCGGCTTGGCCTGTGGCGGCAATATCGAGGTTTTCATCGAACCAGTGGCTTTAGATAACCAATTCGAACAGCTCAAAAACAGTCTGATGACGGAGCAATTGGTTGCTTTGGCGACCCTGCTGGCAGGATCAGATCCGGGAGCCAAATTGCTGGTCTGGCCGGATGAACGCACTCTGGGGGATTTCAGTTTAGAAGGGTTGAGCCAAGGGGTCCGAGATCACGCGCTTAGCCTTCTGACACGGCAGAAAACAGAACGGCGATCGTTTATGCAAGGAGATGAAGAGCAAGATGTGTTTGTCGAAGTTTATGTGCCACGGCCGCGCTTATTCATTATCGGCGCCGTGCATATCGCCATCCCTCTGGTCACATTTGCCAAAGCCATGGGTTTTCACACGACTGTTGTCGATGCCCGCGGCGCCTTCGCTACACCCGAACGCTTTGCCCACGCCGACCAATTGATACTCGAATGGCCTGAGGACGCCTTGAACAGGCTGCCGCTCAACGAGACCTCCTACATTGCCGTACTCAGCCACGACGACAAGCTGGATGTTCCGGCCTTGCGCGTGGCCCTGGATAGCCCCGCCCGCTATATCGGGGCGCTAGGCTCGCGTAAAACCATGGCGAAGCGGGCGCAAAAACTGCGCGCATATGGCGTCAGCGATGGGCAACTGGCCCGTATCTACAATCCTATTGGCCTGGACCTGGGGGGACGGCGTCCTGAGGAGATCGCCCTTGCCATCATTGGCGAAATCGTCTCGGTTCGAAACGGGAAAACTTGACAGCAGTGTCAGGATATCTGACACTGCCGATAGCCGAGTTGAATGAAAGGATTCGCCCGGTTTAAGACTTATGGAACTACGCGCTTATCTAGATGTGCTCCGCCGCCGATGGTGGGTGCCAGCCATACTCGTGGTACTCACCCTACTATTTACGCTGATCACACAGAAACCCTGGCAACCGCGTCCCCCGGCCTATGTGTTGGGGATGTCCTTCTCTGTCGGCGTACAACCGCAAGAGATAGAGGATGCTTATACTTACGACGGCTACTACACGGCTTTGTCATCGGAATATCTGATCGATGACTTCAGCGAAATCGTCAAGGGATCGGAATTTGCCGGAGCGGTTTCAGAGCGTCTGGCCGGCGATGGCATCGTTCTTCCGCCGGGCGTGATCCAGGGGAGTGCGCAGACGGGTACCCTACACCGCATCTTGCAGGTGACGGTTCATAGTGGCGATCCCGAGCAGTTACCCTTGATCGCCGATGCAGTGGAAACAACGTTGATCGAGGACGCAGACCTGTTTATGCCCAGGTTGTTGGCAGATCAAGGGGTCGTGTACCTGGTACATCGTGGGGTGGTGGCAGCGGTGGGGCCGGGGTTACGCCAACGGTTGGACTTGCCCTTGCGCCTGACCTTAGCGTTCATTGCCGGGATTGGGCTCGCTTTCCTGCTAGAGTATCTGGACAACCGCATTCGCACGTCAGCACAACTAGAGGTGTTGGGAATCTCGGTGCTGGCTGAGATTCCAAAGAAGTGACCAGAATTCCGGTAGACTGGGAGACCGGGAGACCTGTAGACCGGGAGACCTGTAGACCGGGAGACTGGTAGACCTGTAGACCGGGAGACCGGTAGACCTGTAGACCGGGAGACCGGGAGACCGGGAGACTGGTAGACCTGTAGACCGGGAGACCGGGAGACCGGGAGACCGG
>JAAENG010000141.1 GCA_024224665.1 Chloroflexota bacterium
CCGGTCTACCGGTCTACTGGTCTACCGGTCTACCGGTCTACTGGTCTACCGGTCTACTGCTCTACCGGTCTACTGGTCTACCGGTCTACTGCTCTACCGGTCTACTGGTCTACCGCTCTTACGACATCGTCAAAGCCATAACAGCCTTCTGTGCATGTAAACGATTCTCGGCCTGATCGAAAACGACCGAATTAGGCCCATCAATGACTTCGTCGGCGACCTCGATATTGCGGTCGGCGGGGAGAGGATGCATGTAGATAGCATCATCTTTTGCCATGTCCATGCGGCGCTGGTCCACAATCCAGTCGGAATACTGGTTGGTGATACGCTTGTCCTCTTCGGGATCGAGCGTGGTCAGCATGGGACCCCAGCTTTTGGCGTAGACGATATCTGTATCGGTGATGCCTGCCTCGAAATCATCCATGACTTCGAAATTGCTGTGATGTTTACGGGCGTTCTCTCTGGCCTGATCCATGATATCGGCAGGGAGTTTGAACTCGGGGGGATGCACCAGGCGTACATTCATACCGTAGCGGTTCATCAGCAAGATAAGGCTGTTGGGCACACTCTGGGGTTTGGAGTAGCTGGATGCGTAGGCCCAGCTGACGGTGATGGTCTTGCCGCGAGGATCGCCCTTCTTTTCGATGATCGTTTGCAGGTCCGCCAGGATCTGGTGGGGGTGGTAGATCTCGCATTGCATGTTCAGCACAGGCACACGGCTGGCCGCCGCCACCTCGCGCTGGTAGCGATTGCCCTGGCCCCAGGTCACTTCACGGATGGAGATGCCATCGAAATAACGGCCGAAGATCTCGCCCATTTCGGTGGTTGTGTCGCCATGTTTGATCTGGGTAGTGCGGCTCTCGATAAAGGCGGCGTGTCCGCCCAATTGGGCCATGCCGGCCTCGAAGGAACCACGGGTGCGGGTGGAGCTAAAGAAGAAGAGCATCGCCAGAACTTTGTCGCGCAGATAAGCATGGGGGAGGCCCAATGCCCGTTTGCGTTTAAGATCCATGGCCACATCCATGATGGTGTCGATTTCGTCGCGTGTGAATTCCTGAGTAGTGATCATATCGCGACCACGTAGATAGGTT
Organism: Chloroflexota bacterium; assembly: GCA_024224665.1. Classification (GTDB taxonomy): domain Bacteria; phylum Chloroflexota; class Anaerolineae; order J102; family J102; genus PIVW01. The sequence continues at coordinate 1,092 of JAAENG010000141.1, forward strand.
TGCATGGTGATCTCCTGAGAAAAAGTATTGAGGTTTATATTTTGTAGATACGACTTCTTTTTGTAAACCAGGAAACCAGTATACCGGGAAACCAGGTGATGCTCGCCAGTGCGTTCGCTTGGCAAGATAACCCGGTCTACTGGTCTACCGGTCTACTGGTCTACCGGTCTACCGGTCTACCGGTCTACCGGTCTACCGGTCTTCTACAATATTCAGAGTATTTGGAACGATGAGGGTAGATCGTCGATGATGTGTGCGAGCATCTTCTCAAGTCGTTTGAGATGATCGCTGCGGATGGGTTCACCATGGTTGTTCGAGCCAGTAAGTAGGTCTTTTCTGCTCAGCCAACGATCTTCAGCGGATAGTTCAAGAGGAGGGAGGCCTGTTGCCCGGTAAAATGTAAAATGGTAAGCGGTTAAAGCGCCATAGGAAGGTGATAAACGTGTTTCTCCGTCGAAGTCAGCCAGTCGCTCTAGTTTGAAGTCCCCGGCCTCATAGCGAATCTGTCCATACAACTCTTCTTCCACCTCGCGCACGGCGGTTTCAAAAATGGGTTCAACCCAATCCTTGTCCCGTTTTTGCCTGCCACCGATCAGTTGGTAAAATCCTGCCCGATCATCCCATTGGCCGAGGAATTGGGCAGGATCGCCAGACCTGACGATCAGGATCTGGGCAACGTCGGTAACACGTATGGGTTTGGCGCCGGGATCTCTGGTCAGGCGTTCACTTTCCAGCACGTGCACAAGACTGACGCCATGTTGCATGCCCTTGCGGTTGTTTGCACCGCTATGTTCGGACCAATCAAGAATGGCGGTGCCGGGCATCTCGCACCAGGCCGCCAAGCTGTGCAAGAAATAGTAGGAGGATTGGGAAACAGCGCGAATACCATCCTCAGATAATTCGACCGCACCCCAAACCTCCAGCAGGGCTGCCAACCCCCGGCCAATGTCAGCCCCACCCGGCATCTCGTGCAAGGGGCGGGGTGAATGTCTCGATTGGGGGATCGCTCGTAGCCAGCCGGCGAGTAGGGTGCGGTCAGATGAGGACATGGTGGTGAGGTAGGCCGGTAGGCCGGTAAACCAGGACGCATATCCGTCAAGACAGCGCCGTCCCGGTCTACAGGCTTCCTGGTCTACAGGTCTACAGGTCTACAGGTCTACAGGTCTACAGGTCTACAGGTCTACAGGTTTCCCGGTCTCCCGATCTCCTAATCATTCCATTTCGCCCAGGACAAGTGCCAACAGGGCCATGCGCATGACCACGCCGTTGAAAGCCTCTTGCCAGTAGCGAGACCAGCGGGTGATGTCCACATCGGGTGGGATCTCATCCATGCGCGGCAGTGAATGCAGCAGGATCGCATCCGATTTGGCTTTGGTTTCCAACAGTTCGCGCGTGATCTTATAGTTGGCAGGGGTCATGGCTACATCGCCGGAGCGTTCGTCGCGCGATTTGGTGTAGTCTGGCTGTACCACCGGCTCGACCAGGATCACATCAGCATCGCCAATGACCTGCTCGACATGCTCGGCTTCACTCCAGTTCACGCTGTACTGGTTCAATTCGGCTTTGAAGTCATCGGTCAGGGACATATCTTCGGGGCCGATGAAGGTGATGGGGCAGTCAAATTGTGACATGGCGTAACCAAGAGAATGCATAGTACGCATGCGCATATCACCAATGGCGACCCAATTCAGACCATCGATACGGCCTTTCTCGCGGAGCACGGTGTAGAGATCGGTGAGGATCTGGGTGGGATGTTCGCCCCAGCCGTCGCCCCCATTGATGATGGGGATGGAAGCCCATTTGGCGGCTTCGTGCGGCGCGCCTTGCTGGAAGTGGCGCATGACCACGACATCGCCGTAGAATTCCAACATCTTGATGGTGTCTTTGATCGATTCCTGGTAAAAGTCGCCGGCGCGGGTGTTTTTTGCGTCGGAGAAACCGGTGACCTGCCCACCCAGACGAATCATAGCAGCTTCATGGGCCAGACGTGTGCGGGTAGAAGGCTGGTAGAAAGCGGTGACCAGGGTCTTTTCTTTGAGGATGTCGGTGTTGCGGCGGTTGCGAGCGATAGGCTCCAGTTTTTCGGCGGCTTCGAAGACGCGGAAGAACTCATTGCGTTCGAATTCTTTAAGAGAGAGGATGTCTCGACCTGCAAAACTTCTCATGTTGGGGCTCCTTGCACATGGGTTTGGTTTTGGATGCTGGAAGTTAATATAACTGTTGGTGTTGCGTGTTGCGTATTGGTTTCGGAAAATGCGCTACGTTGTACGAAAGGTAGGACTACACTTGAACTGGGTCAGCGAAAATAACTCTGTTTGAAAGCAATCAGCTCATAGAAACCCTTTAGTTGAGGCCCGTAATTAGCCTGAAACCCAGGTGTTTTCTGAGCGACATGCTGAAAATCGTCGTAAAAAGTGAACTCCCAGTTCAAGTGCGGTGCTACCGTACGAAAACACCGAGTTGTTTTCTTTACTTTCAAACAAGGACCAGCGATTTTAACAAAATAATATGATTACGGAACTCAGAATCCAACGTGTGGAACTGAGTTGTGGTCGGCGCTAAAGATGGGTTATGTTCTCCTGCGAATCAGGCGGAAACGGAGGAGATCGTCTCGGAAATAGGACTGCGCCTTGAGAATGGGTTCGTTGTTTTCGTTATATCCTACCTCCTCTAGTGCAAGCAGGGCTGTGCCTGACGAGACCTGCAGCAAGGCTGCGATTTCCGCCTTGGCGCTGACGGGAACGATATCCGATAGGTAGTAATTCAGACGTTGCTGGCTGCATGCTTCCAAATAGTCGTAAATGGGTACTTGAAAATCAATATCTTCATAAGACTCCAAAACGCAACTAGCCGGCAGCCAATTACGGGCCAGGATGACCGGTGTATCATCTTCAAGAAAACGTTTCTTAATCACAAGAACCTTATCACCCTCTGCTAAGCCAAGTTCATCGGCAATGGTGGCGCTGGCAGGCTCTTCAGACACATCAATCACTTGCACGGTTGGCGTATAGCCATGTGCTTCGAGCACATTCGTGTAGGACCAGATCTCGTCCAGTCTTGATTGGATCTGCAATATCGGTTCGTTGACAAACGTCCCCGCCCCTTGTTTGCGAACGATGGCCCCTTCGATCTGCAAACGGCTCAAGGCGTCGCGAATGGTGGTGCGGCTGACCCCCAGTTCATTTGCCATCTCTGTTTCGGAAGGAATGCGCCCATCCTCAAATTCGTTATTGACGATCTGTTCTTTGATGTGGGACTTGATCTGTTCGGTTAGGGAAGGGCTTCGCTTAAACATCGTATAAAATCAGTATATTCGTAGTATCGTATGGTTGTATGACAAATTGTAGAGGATATAAGATGCCCTGTCAAATCAGCTTGGCCTTGATCATAGGGTCGGCGTTGCTTTTGAATTCGACGTATTGCGTGTTGCGTGGTCCGTTTTTTTGTCGCCACTTCCACGGGTTTGAGTTTAGGAAAGCTCTGCCTCAAACCGACCAGGACCGGGACACGTATTCACACGGGCTTCGCACACGGATAAAGCAATAATATCTGTGCAAATTTGTGTAAATCTGAGTCCTAAAACTTCACCTGTTCATTCAGGATTTGACATCTTTGTACCACACGGAACGTAGCACTCGGAACACAGTACCCCGAACGTCACCCTCAGATTTTGCCAGGACTGCCTCCCCCCAGCGCCTAATCCTCTCGCAACACCCTACCCCGCCCCCGCTTGACCTCACTGCGCCTGCGTTTCTGATCCCGACGTCGGGCTTTTGCTGCTTTGGAGATGCGTGTCTTTTGTCGCTTGCGCCGTGGCTTGAGCGCCTCTTGCAGCAGGAAGACAAAGCGCCCGGTCACAGCCTGCCGATTTCGCTCCTGGCTACGGGTTTCACTCGACCGCAGGTGCAGGGTCCCGTTTTTGTCGATGCGATTGGCAAGCGCGGCCATGAGCCGCAAGCGCATATCCTCATTCACACTGGGAGAGGCTAGCACATCCCACAGCAACTCCACCTGGGTTTCAGTACGATTGACATGCTGACCACCCGGCCCGCCGCTACGCGCGTAGCGGTAAGACAGTTCGCTGGTGGGGATTTGCACCTGGTCGGTGATGAAGAGGGTGTCTGCTGCCATGGTACTGTTATCATAACATAGAATGGGCTATGATTTTGTGATTTATCGCGCCAAAAGAGCGGGGATGGGCGAGATGTGTTGTCTATTGTACGGGGCTACCGATATCCAGGTTTTTTATCAACTGATGTACACTAAATCATGGTCGCTGATTCTCCCACTATTTCCTCCCGCCGTCCCGAAGGCCTGGTGCTGATCTCAGGCGCCGTCATCGCCCTATGCATCACAGGCGACTCGCTGCTCTATGGCGTGTTGCCATTGGAGGCGGAGAATCTGGGTCTTAGCTTGCCGCTGGTGGGCATCTTACTCAGTGCCAATCGCATTATCCGCCTGGTGGTGAACACGCCGGTTGGCATGCTGTTCGAGCGCTGGGGCGTGCGCTGGCCCTTTGTGGGTTCGGCAGTGCTGGGTTTGATCGTGACGGTGTCGTACGGTATGGGCTGGGGCTTCTTCGTCTTTCTATTGGCGCGCTTGGGCTGGGGGATTTCATGGTCGGGATTGAGATTGGGCGGGTATCACGCGGTTTGGGCGGGGCCGGGTGCCTCACGCGGGCGCTTGATGGGCTTGCTGGGCGCGGTGATCAGTATAGGTGCGGCGGCTGCCGTCCTTGCGGGGGGCTACCTGCGCGATGTCTATGGTTATCAGGCTGCCCTATTCGGTATGGCGCTGGTTGTAGCTCTGGCCATCCCTCTGGCCCTGGTCATACGTTGGCCCGAACATATGCTTAAACCCGCGCAGAGCGAACGCCCACCCCTGCGTGTCTGGCTACAAACATTGCGCACGCCCGACCAGTGGTCTGTGCTATTGGCAACCTTCTTGCAGATCGCCACCGGCGCCATTTTCGTGGCCACCGCCGCAGTGTTCCTGACCAGCCGCGTCAGCGAGAATCAGGTGGCGGCGTTGGGTGTCGGTTTCGGCACGATCACCGGCATGCTTATCGCCCTGCGCTGGCTCTCTGATCTGGTGGTGGGGCCACTGTTGGGCGAGGTTTCAGATCGCATGGGGCAGGGATTGCTGGCGCTGCTCCTCTCTATTGTATCGGTAGCGGCACTGCTTGCTGCATTGTGGACGCCTGGCTTACTGGCCGTGCTTTACCTGGCGATTGTCTTTTTAGCAGGGGCAGGAGTCACAGTGGCGCTGGGTGCAGCTGCAACAACCTCTGCCGCGAAATCCTCTCGTCCGCAGCTATTTCTGGGCGCTTATGCAACCGCTTACGATGCCGGATTGGCACTTGGCCCCATATTGGGTTTGACACTGGTCGCTGCCAACCAACTCCCTACACTCTATCTCATGTCCGCTCTCATCTCCTTGATGGCGGTTGCCATTTTCTGGTGGGTGGGGCGTCGTCAGCAGTAATGATATATAATAGCGAGCGCACAGTCGTCCATAACTCCATGATCTATCGTCGTTCTTGAACACGAATCGTCCTCGACCGCCAGTTTCTGAGCCAAAGAGAAATCCATATGCAAACAGCCACACGCGTCACCCATTTCGGCGAATCGGTTATTCGCGAGATGACCCGCCTCTCCATCCAACATGGCGCCATCAATCTCAGTCAGGGTTATCCCGATTTCGATACACCGGAGGCACTCAAACAAGCGGCGGTTGAGGCCATTCGCGCGGGCGAGAATCAGTATACCATCACTTGGGGACATCCTCTGTTGCGGCAAAAGCTGGCCGAGTTATATACGCCCCGGTTGGGCTGGCAGGTGGACCCCGATGTACATATCACCGTAACGTGTGGCGTCAGTGAGGCGCTGGCCGCCTCTATGCTGGCGGTGCTCGACCCCGGTGACCAGATCATCATCATCGAACCTGCGCACGAATCTTTCCATCCCTGCGCCCACTTTGCCGGAGCCGAGCCGGTGGCTGTATCCCTGCAACGACCTGACTACCGCCTGGACCCTGAACGGCTGGCTGCAGCGGCCAACTCTCGCACGCGCGCCCTCGTCCTCAACACACCGCACAACCCCACCGGCCGTGTATTCGACGCCGAAGAATTGGCCGGAGTGATCCGTACGGTGGTGGAAAACGACCTGGTCTTGATCACCGACGAGATCTATGACCGCATCCTCTATGATGGCCGCCAACATGTCAGCCCCGGCAGCCTCGAACCCCTGCGTGAGCGTACCATCACCATCGGCGGACTGAGCAAGACATTTGCCATCACCGGTTGGCGATTGGGATACGTGATCGCGCCCAAAACTTTGGCAGCGGCGGTGCGCCCCGTCCACGATTTTCTGACTATTTGCGCTGCCACACCTTTGCAGGCCGCTGCCGCCACCGCCCTGGATTTTCCCGAGAGCTATTACGAGCAAATGCGCCTGGACTACCATGATCGTAGAAAGGTCATGATGGAGATCCTCGATTCGGTGGGATTTAATGCCGTTCAACCTGAGGGCGCCTATTATGTTCTGGCCGATTACAACGGATTGGATATTCCACAAGCCGATTGGCACGCCGATCGTTTTGGGCGCTGGCTCACGACCGATGTGGGCGTGGCGGTTGTGCCTGCCAGTCGACTCTACTCGCAACCAGGCTACGGCGAACATAGCGTGCGTTTCGCCTACCCCAAACGGTTAGAGACACTACGAGAGGCTGGGGAGAGGTTGCGGCAGGGGTTAGGTGCATGATCCCCCGATTTTAGTCGATGGGCTGGCTCAGTTCTCGATCTTTCCGCCCTCAACCTGATCTAGCGCATAGACAGCGTGATTTTGTCGTGGGATAATGAGGTCACCGTAAGCCAGTTGATCGAGTCTCCCTCAGAACCGGTACCTTTGCAATTCATGTTGCCAAGACGGTTCGGACACTGTGGTAAACCTTGCCGATTTCAGCGATCCCTGCCTGCGACCAAACCACTCATCTCATATCTCCAAAACTAATCTCCCACTCCCAACAAACAAAATGAGCTTCTCCGAATTAATCCAAAAACGTTACAGTTGCCGCGCTTATCGTCCCGATCCTGTCGAAGAGGAAAAGCTACTCAAAGTGCTGAACGCCGCACGTATGGCACCCTCGGCCACCAATCTCCAACCTTACCAGTTCATCGTCCTGCGTTCGCAAGGGCACGAAGCGGACCTACGGCGTATCTATTACCACGAATGGTTCGTTCAGGCGCCCGTCGTTATTTGTGCTTGTGCTCTCCCATCTGCTAGCTGGCAACGAGGCGATGGCAAGCGCTATGGCGATGTCGATGTTGCCATCGCTATGGATCACCTTACCCTTGCTGCGACAGAACTGGGCTTGGGCACCTGTTGGATCGCTTCCTTTGAGATCAAAGCTGTTCGCGAGATCCTGGGCATCCCTTACGGTGTCGAGCCTGTCGCCTTTACGCCCCTTGGCTATCCTGCGGATGAACCTGGGCCCAAAGAGCGCAAAGATCTGTCAGAACTGGTGCGTTACGATCACTGGTAAATGGATCATGTTCTAACGACGTATGGAGCATCGCCACTGAGGAGGCGCCTGTATGTCTGACAACTCAAATGAACTGGTTATCTGGCGGTCGATGCTTGAGGTGGGCGCGTCGTTGACCGCACATCTTTCGCCGACCCTCAGGTACTATGAGAACAAGACCGGTATAGGCGGCTGGTCTTGGTTTACGTTATTACGCGTACGCGCCTTTGAACCGACCCCAACAACCATCGAAGGCTTGTTGCTTCTCAGTCCCTATGATAGTGCCGGGCGCTACCGGCCGCATTTGAACCAGGCATTGAAGCAAGCTTATCTCCTGGAACAGCCAACGGGCACGTTTTGTCTGACCGATACCGGGCGATTGGCAGTAGACCAATTCATTGCTGATTTACGAGCTGTCATGGTGGCATTTGATCCCCTCTCTTTACAGGAGGGTGGACGATTGGCCCACTGCCTCAAGCGGTTGGTACAAGCCAGCCTCTTGGTACTCCCTGCAGCGGCTCCAGCGGCCATCACCCATAGTTACAGGCTCATGCCCGACCGCTCGCCTTCCCTCCCTTTTATAGAGCAATGTATTTCCTGTCTGGCGGCCTATCGGGATGATTGTCATATCGCCGCCTGGCAGCCCGGTGGTTTAGCAGGCCCCGCTTTGGAAGCGCTCACCTTGTTGATACGAGGCCGGGCTGACTCGTTACAGAGCTTGCACGTACAATTGGTGCGGAGGGCGCAACCCCGACAAGCGTACCGCGCTGCCCTGGTCGAGTTGAGAGAACGAGGCTACATCGAAGGGCCGGATGATGCGCTGATCGCGACAGAACCGGGTCGGGATTATCGCCAACAGGTAGAGGAAGAAACCGACCGCCTGTTTTTCAAACCCTGGGCCGGTCTGGACGAAAGCGAATTGAACGATGTGCACGATCTGCTCATACTCCTGGGCGATGGCCTGCAACGGGAAGATCATAAGCCGAATGGCCTGTTGTAGGAGACCGGATAAACCGGGTGCACCATGACCGATGTCACACAACTGCGCGCACAGCTCCTGGCCTGCGCCGATGCTGACTATCAGGCCGGTTCGCAGCGTGTGGGGCCGACGCAACAGCAGGTGTGGGGTGTGCGCATGCCTGATATCAAACGCATTGCCCGGGATTGGCAACAGCATCACAAGCAAATCGATGGAGATGCGTTATTGGCCGTTACCGAAGCTCTCTGGGCGGGCGAATCACGTGATGAGCGGCTATTGAGTCTGGCCTTACTGGAGCGCTACAAAAAAAGGATCGGCGATCTGTTGGCTTGGGAACACTTCGAAAATTGGCGTGTAGATATCGATAACTGGATCGTGTGTGATTACCTGGGAACGAAGATCCTCCCTCCTTGGATGCTGGCCAAACCCGACCAACGCTTGCGCTATCTCGACCTTTTGATTGTCGACGAGGATGTTTGGAGCCGCCGCCTCTCCCTTGTCACGACCGTGCCCATGAATCGAGACAAGCGTTTTGCCATACCCGAGCATACATTCATTCTTATCGATCAGGTCAAACATGAACGAGATCCTATGATCACCAAAGCCATCTCCTGGGCTTTACGCGAACTTACCAAAACCAGCCCAGCCCTTGTCGCCACCTACATCAGCGCCAATCAAAACGAGCTATCCGCCCACATCCTACGCGAAGTCAACAACAAACTAACCACCGGCCTAAAATCAGGATAGACATGAAACTCGCATGGTAGGCCACACAAGCCCATCACCGCAGTGCCCGTCCCCATCACCCTTGTCACCCTCTCACCCTCTCACCTACCCGCCATAGGACTCCCTCATGCCCAACGCCCCCCTCCGCCTCGGCCTCAATCTCGGCTATTCTGGCCGCACCATCGATCTGCCCATCGAACGGGTTCTTGAAGCCGAGCGTTTGGGTTATCATGCCATATGGACGGCCGAGTCTTACGGCTCCGATGCCGTCACACCCCTGGCCTGGCTGGGGGCGCTGACCTCCACCATTCACCTGGGCACGGCCATCCTGCAAATGCCCGCCCGCACACCAGCGATGACGGCGATGACGGCCATGACCCTGGATCAACTCTCAGGGGGACGCATGCTGTTGGGGTTAGGAGTATCCGGCCCGCAAGTGGTAGAAGGCTGGCATGGCCGACCATATGGCAAGCCGCTGGCACGCACGCGCGAATATGTCAGCATCCTCCGCCAGATATTCGCACGCGAAGACCGTCTCATTCACGAGGGATCTCAGTATCAGATCCCCTATCAAGGTAAGGGCGCAACCGGTTTGGGAAAACCACTCAAAAGCATTTTGCACGGACGCGCGGATCTGCCGATCTACCTGGCCGCTATCGGTCCCAAAAATGTGCAACTCACCGCCGAGATCGCCGACGGTTGGCTGCCCTTCTTCCTCTCTCCGCATCATTTTGAGGCGGTCTACCGCGAAGCTATTGAAGCCGGTTTTGCAAAGGCCGGCGGAGGCAAGGGCTGGAGGGATTTCGATATCTCTGCCACCGTGCCCGTTGTCGTGGGTGATAATGTGGAGGCCAGCCGCAACCAGATTAAACCCTTGCTGGCGTTGTATGTGGGCGGTATGGGTGCTAAAGAGAAGAACTTCTATTACAACCTTGCCTGTCGTTATGGCTACGAGGACGCCGCCAACCAGATTCAAGATCATTTTCTAGCGGGTGACAAAGGGGCGGCCATGGCCTCTGTGCCCGACGCTTTGGTCGATGAAGTAGCCCTATGTGGCCCCAAAGCACGCATCGCCGAACGTCTGCAACGATGGCAGCAGAGCCCCATCACCACATTGAACATCGCCACCTTTGATAGTGAAACTGTCAGGGTGATGGCGGAGTTGTTGTTGTGAGCTAAAAGCCCTTCAGTGCAGGCGAGGATGGCTTGCCAATGACCGAGTTATCCTTCGACAATGGGATACGTATTGCAGTGCAAAGAAGCTTGTACATGCTATGCTCTAAGATAGTATTCCCGATAATTGTGTATAGCTCGTTTTTAAGGCATTATTCATGACAACAGCCTTAACGCTATCACCCCATAAGCGAAAAGAATTTTTAGAGGCCGCTAAACGTCGGTCAGCTTCACTAGAACCGGCTCCGACTGAGGTCGCCGAGCGCGAACAGCTACTTGCTCGAATTCGCGAGGCGGTCCAGATTCTGAAGAGCGAGTTCGGCGTCAGCCGGGTCATACTTTTTGGCTCTTTGGCTCATGCTGCCTGGTATATTTCAGATTCTGATGTGGATTTAGCAGTCGAAGGATTGAGAGATCAGGATTTTTTTCGAGCATGGCTTCTGGTAGAGAGCGTTATCGAAGATAGAGAAGTAGATTTGGTCGATATGGAAATGGCAAGCGAGTCACTTCGCGCCGCTATCCAACGCACTGGAATAGAATTGTGAACGATCAATATGCTGAAATAGCATTGCGAATACGCGGTGAGGTGGTTGATCTTGGTGTGCTGATGAATCGAATACTACTGATCCCGAACACTCTAGGATAGTACGCTATGACTACTGAAATAAATATCAACGCAGACTCCGGCACAACATTTGACGACGAACTGGTAGGCGAGGCCCTGGCAGTGGGTGATGTAACACTGAAACCTGTTGCCAGACGCAGCGGCAAACGGTGGTCTATGCCTGCCGGTCAGGCGGGCCAAGGTAAGGCCGGATTCGTGCACATCTCGCCCACCGCAGTGGTCGTTCAATATCAAGATGAAACTGAAGAACGTCTACCACTGCCAATTCCCAGCAAGCAGGTGCTGTATGGCATGTTAACAGGTGCTGCTGCAATCGCCGCAAGCTGCATATGTATCATGATGGCCGCGTCGCTTTGGGCGTGGCGATCATCCCGCTAGTACAAAGCGGCACACCTAAGTAAGCAGTTTGTAGTAAGCGCTTATGAAAGTTAAGAAAATAACTCAGTAATGTAGCCTATGCGTTGGCGAGGCCCGCACCGGGATGAATTCCCGGTGCTACGTAACAGCGCCCCTTGAAAGGGGCTGATTTGACACCCAAAGTGTCACAAAACGAGCCGATAGCCGGATTGATCCGGCGCTGTTTGCTAGCCGGGAGATTCATCCCCCGGCGGACCTGGCAAGAAAACATTACCGAAATAAATAATTAACCTTCATAA
>JAAENG010000142.1 GCA_024224665.1 Chloroflexota bacterium
CGGTAAAGCAAGATATCCGCTCCGAGGAAAAAGGTGGTAGTTCAGGGCCATTTTCGTGCTGGAACCGGCAGTTTCGTCTGAATGTGGGCAAAAAATACTCTCAGATATGAATGTAAGATTCCTCCATAATTGTCAAAAGTTCAAGTGTGAGTAAGGCGCATTTAAGAATCGGCCGCTGTACTGAGTGAAGCAACCAGCATCTCCATGCGGGTGGCCCTCGACCCTTTAATCAGAATATAATCTTCGGGTTCAATCAGTCCTTCGAGGATATCTCGGGCCTCTTCGGCTGTAGAGACGTGTTCGACTCGCTCTTTGTTCATTCCTCCTTGGATCGCTTCGTCGGCAATCCAGCGGGCGCGCTCGCCGATAGTAATCAAAATATCGGCAACATCTGCAGCTCGTCTGCCAACCAGTCGGTGGCCTGTCTCTTCATAGCTTCCCAGCTCGAGCATATCGCCAAGAATGGCGATGTGCCTGCCGTCCATATCATCCAGGAGATTGAGAGCTGCAATGCTGGAGGTAGGACTGGCGTTGTAGGTGTCGTCGATAAGGGTGCTGCCGTTGGGGCCAGGTGTCACTTCGATGCGGATCTGGGCATTGACGTCGTGAAGCCCATTTATGATCTCCTCCCAACTGAGATCACATAGGAGCCCAACCGCTGCTGCTCGCAAGGCGGTATGCACGCTGTGTCTGCCCAGAAGTGGGAGATGGACATAGAGGATATCGAATTTTCCGGAGGGCAATTTATGGTGGAATCGGAAGCGAATGCCTTCCAGGCCGCCACTTTCGATATCATCTGCCCAGAGCTCTGCTTCTGGCGTCAGTCCGTAACGAAAAATGGGCGCCAGGCTTAGATCAGCCATACGTCGCACCCATTCGTCGTCCCAATTAAGAACGGCTTTACCATGTTTGGGGAGCGCCTGCACTAATTCAGATTTGCCGCGGTAGATCGCTTCCATGCTGCCGGCGCGCTCGAGATGCACGGGACCGATATTGGTGATCACCCCGATCTCGGGGTACGCCAGATCACATAGCTGGGTGATCTCTCCTTCGACATAGAAGCCCATCTCTAGAACTGCACATTCGTGGTGGTCTTCGATGCGTAGCAATGTAAGTGGAAGGCCGATCTCGTTGTTCAGGTTGCCTTCATTCCATAGCGTGCTATAGCGTTGGCGGAGTACTGCGGCCATGAGTTCCTTCGTAGAGCTTTTGCCAACGCTGCCGGTAATACCGATAACCGTCGGGTTGTGGCGGGAACGCCAGTATGAGGCCAGGCGTTGCAGAGATGCCAATGAATCCTCGACCAGGAAAATGATCGGCCCCTGAACATGGCTGGGAGCGGCATCTATGGTTGGGCGTAGTCTGTCAGCGCTAACGTCTTCGGGTACTCGTTCGGCCAATACCGCTACAGCACCTTGTAATAGCGCCGAAGCGATATAATTATGGCCATCGCTGTGTTCACCGCGCAGAGCTATGAAGCAACTGCCTGGGCTGGCCTGTCGCGAATCGATAACAAAGTCCTGGATAGGGATAGTGGCCAGCGCCGGATGTGGATGCTGACCACCAATTCCCGCATACATATCTGCTAACGTAATGCTCATGGATCCGGCATCGAGGTCTGGACACCTAAACGAACGTCGTCAGGAGGAATTGCATGTAACTGGATGAGATTCCTGGCGACGGTTCGGAAAACTGGTGCTGCGGTATGCGTGGCCCAACGATCTGTCTTGGGGCGATCTAGTTTGACCAGGACCACAAACTGTGGATCATCCGCGGGCAAGAAGCCTACAAATGAAGCAATGGTGTATTCATCTTTGTAGCCATCAGGCAGAGGGATTTCAGCAGTACCTGATTTTCCGGCGATGGCATAGCCGGGGATTTTGGCTTTCGGTGTTTCCTCCACGGTATAGACCATAAGCCTCGTCATTTTTTCGGCAGTTTCGGCCGATACCGCCCTGCGTTGGGCTTGTGGCTCGGTTGTTCGTAGCTCCTCACCGTCGATAATCTGGTGCACGACATGGGCGCGATGCACGATGCCATCTGCGGCAATGGCTGCGACCGCGTTGGCCATTTGTAATGGTGTGACACTAATACCCTGTCCGAAGGCATTGGTAGCCAGGTCTGCCGGGTACCAGCCTTCTTTTCCTGGCGATTTGACAATGCCGGGTACTTCGCCTTCCAATTCTATGCCGGTGATTTGGTCAAAGCCAAACCGTTTTACCGCTCTGTAAAACCTGGTTGCGCCCAGGTCGACTGCGATCTTTGCGGTTGTGACATTGAGTGACTGGGCCAGTGCATACGATGCCGGTACCACACCACGGCCTTTTCTATCCCAATTTTGGATTTTACGTTGGCCAAAAATGAATTCGTCTTCGTCAAGGTATCTGGTGTCCTGTTCGATCACCCCCTCGTCCAACGCAGCTGCAAAGGTGATCAGCTTGAAAACCGAACCAGGTTCGTAGAGGGCACTGGTGGTTGGGTTGACATAAGTGCTCAGGCTATCAACGGAAACATGGTCATTGGGGTTAAAGGCGGGCCACGATGCCATTGCTAACAGGGCGCTAGTTTCTGGCTCAATGATGATGATAACACCACTCTCGGCATCGTGCTCTTCGATTGCGTTCTGCAGCTCGGTTTCCGCCATATACTGGATTGCGCGATCGATCGTGAGGATGACATCTTGCTGGATATAGGAGGGAACAAAGGGGCTGGCCGGTAGATCGGTGCTGACAGTGTGGTCGCTAGGTGTATTCGCCGGCCGAGGAACATCTAATATGCGTGCGACGCGAGTGGAAGCTCGTAAAAAGTCATCGTAGAATCCTTCGATGCCGTAGTACCCCACCCGATCTTGGGCAACGAATCCGAGCACATGGCAAGCCAGCGAGCCTTCTGGGTAATACCGAACCGGTTTAGACACGGCGGTTACCGTATAATAATCTTTGGCCATGATGGTTTCACCGATCTCTGCATCGATGTTGTCGATGAGTTCGAGATTGTGTGAGCCTGCTTCCTTACCCAGGATTAATTGATCTTCGATTTCTCTCGCATCTATTGCCAGCAGGGGGGCAAGCTCGGCAGCGATTTTTGCCGGATATTTGATATTGGTGGGGTCGGCGATGACATTGTAGACATAGCTCTCGAGCGCCAGCGGGTGCCCTTCACGGTCCAGAATCGAGCCCCTGGGTAACAAGGGATCGACTAAGATCCCGCTGCCACTTCCTGCATTTACCTTCGGAACAGCCCCAAACGCTTGATAGCGCACGAGTTGAGCCAGCAGAACGATGCCGAAGATGGCAAAGAGCGCCAGCGCCACCCAGATTCGCCTGGTTGAGATCTCGGCGTCATTTTGGACAGGGCGGCGCGGGGCTGGCGAGTAAGGTGCTTCCTCTACTGTTCCGGGTCGGAGACGGTACAGGTTTGTCGAATCGGTACTCATTGTCAACGGATGGAAAGACTGGAACTTAAGTTTGAAGTACGGTCGGTGGGAATCGCCGGCACGGCAGCGGCTGTGCGTTCACCTTGCGCTGTGCTTTCTTCGGCAGGCAGGAAATACACACTTTGCACAGGCTCGAAACCGGCCAGTTCAGCGCGTTCCATCATCTGGGACATGCTCTGATCGTGGGCGTAGATAGCCAGTAGATTGCTGTTCTGCCGTTGCAGCCTGGCGTACTCGGTCTGTAGATTTTCGATGGTCACGGTCTTTACCGTTGTCTGTGTTGTCTGCAGCAGGTAGAGACAGAGCACGAGTACAACGCCGGTGATCAGAAGGATCGTCAACAATGCCTGCTGCGGGCGCGTGCGTGTCGTCCGGTTGGGAACTCCAGACTGAAGCGCCGACATGGATGAGCGGTGGATCATGATGGCAACTCTCTCTTACAGCTTACGAGCAGCGCGTAGTCTGGCGCTACGACTGCGTGGATTGGATGCGATTTCTTCGGGGGTTGGTATCTGTCCTTTTCGGTAGAGTTCGGCGATGCTGGCCCGGTGGTCGCACTGGCAAAAAGGGATATTCGGGGGGCAGATGCAGTCACGACTTTCATGCCGAAAAAAACGCTTGACGACTCGATCTTCCAGGCTGTGAAATGAGATGACAACCAGGACGCCACCTTTTGTAAGGAGATCGATGGCTTGTGGGAGAGCGGCTTTTAGAACCGCTATTTCATCATTGACATAGATCCGCAAGGCCTGAAAAGTCCTCGTGGCCGGGTGGATGCGAGCGCCTCGTCGCCCACCTACGGCTTTGCCGATAACATCTGCTAACTGTGATGTAGTCTCGATTGGGCGGGCGCTGACAATGGCCCTGGCTATCCGTCTGGACTTTCTCTCTTCGCCGTAGCGGTAGATGATATTTGCCAGCTCTTCTGCGTCGCGGGTGTTCACTACGTCGGCAGCGCTTTCACCTTGTGTGGGATCGAGTCGCAGGTCAAGAGGTCCGGTTTGCCTGAAGCTGAAGCCTTGATTTGGATCGTCTAGCTGGTAGGATGAAACACCGAGGTCGAGGAGGATCCCCGATGCCGGAGTGAAACCATGCTTTACTGTTATTTCAGCCAGATGGCCAAAATTGCCGTGTGTGAGTACGACGCGTTCAGCGAACGGCTCGAGTCTAAGGCGACCACGTTCGATGGCACGCGGATCGGTATCGATACCCAAGAGACGTCCCTGAGGATGAGAAGCCAGAAGTATGCCTTCGGCGTGTCCGGCGCCTCCTAACGTTCCATCAATGTAGAGACCTCCGGACTGTGGGGCCAGGGTTTTGAGAACAGCTTGGTAAAGAACGGGAGTATGAACTGTTGCGTTCACTATAGTGTGGAAAAGGTCCGTGAGACCGGCGGCTGATCGATCTGATCTTGACTTTCGATTGAACTTGGCATCGATAGTGACGCCACTCGATTTTAGATGCCGAGCGCGTCCCACGCTTCAGCGTCAGCAGCACTCGCTTCGAAATGCATGCGCATATCGGCCCATCGCTGTGCATCCCAGATTTCTACATAGGTATCGTTGCCAGCAACAATGGCCGAGCCAGTAAGTTCGGCATAATCGCGCAAATAGGGTGGAAGATTGATTCGACCTTGCCTATCAGGTTTGACATCGGCAGCACCCGAAAAGATGTGGCGCCGCAGGTTACGGCTTCGCCTGTCTGTCATTGGCAGGGCTCTGATTTTCTGTCGCCAGACCTCGAACGAACCCCTGGCAAATAAGAAAAGACAGCGATCTAACCCTCTAGTAAGTATGGCTGTCTCTGATCCCAACGCATCACGCAATGTAGCGGGCAGGGTGATACGTCCTTTTTTGTCAACTCCGCGTTCATATTCGCCTAAGAACATTCGTTCGGGTTCTTGTTGATCTGGGGGATCTTGTCTAGACATTGGGATATTCTACCACTAGTTACCACTTTCTACCACACTTTGGCCCAATTATAGCTTACAAATGTCGCGGATGCAACCCCATATCGGGGAGCGTCACAGGTTGGGGACAAGCTTTTCAGCGCATAGGATGGGCTGACTTTTTTAGGATCGCATC
>JAAENG010000143.1 GCA_024224665.1 Chloroflexota bacterium
CCGTTTCAGTACACCCACACCGCGGCCCACCAGGCGTGGTACAGCGCCGTCAACGCCATGTTTGATCCGTTCAAGAAATTCCGTGCTGACTACTCGGTGATCCCCCATGCCACCTTCATCGACCCTGAAGTGGCGCGGGTGGGTATCAACGAGCAGGAGGCCAAGGAGCAGAATATTGCCTACGAGGTAACCACGTACGGCATTGATGACCTCGACCGGGCCATCGCCGACGAAGAGGCCCACGGCATGGTTAAGGTGCTCACGGTGCCTGGCAAGGATAAGATCCTCGGCGTGACCATAGTCGGCGAGCATGCCGGTGATCTGATCGCTGAATATATCCTCGCCATGCGCCACGGCATCGGTCTCAACAAGATCCTGGGTACCATCCACATCTACCCGACCATGGCCGAGGCCAACAAATATGTCGCCGGCAATTGGAAACGGGCCCATGCCCCTGAGACCCTGTTGCGGTTGGTTGAGCGCTTTCACTCCTGGCGGCGCGGAGCGCCATAAGCTGGGATTGCGCGGTAGTACGACTAAGAAAGAAATAATAAACCAAGCGGAGTAAACAGGATGAGCAAGATCGAAATCTATTCCAAAGAGTGGTGTCCATACTGCAACAAGGCCAAGG
>JAAENG010000144.1 GCA_024224665.1 Chloroflexota bacterium
CCCGCCTACGTTCGGTGGATACGGCGGCAGGTGGTGGTAATATTATGCTCAACGCCATTGCTGCAGCCGTGATCGGAGGTACCAGCCTCTTTGGGGGGAGCGGTCGGGTAATGAGCGCCTTTTGGGGGGCATTGGTGATTGCGACCATCGAGAATGGGATGGGACTGATCGGTCTGACCTCCGGGCAACGGTTTATCATCACCGGCATTGTGCTACTCCTGGCAGTGTTGGTAGATGCTCTTACACGACGAAGCCGAGCACAGGCTGGGCGGGCTTGAACCAGACATCGTACGTTTTCACTGCCCGATATCTGTCCCCACTTTCACATTAATAAACGAGATCGGCCTCGTAGACATGCGAAGCTGCGAGGCCGATCTCGTTTATTCCGTTTGCGAACCGAACCTGGATGATGGACTTGTCCCTAACGGGCTATTGGGGGTAATACGATAATGTGTTTAGGCGTTGCCCCAATGTTTAAGCGCTTCGGAGAGGTAGTCTTGCATGCAAGCAAATCGCTGAATCTTGCCGCTTGAAGTTTTGGAGATGGTTCCGGGCTGAATCAGCACGATGTCATGAGCACGAATATCATGTTCTTTGGCGATCGCAGTGCGGATGCCAAGCACAATAGATTGTGGCGTGATTTCTGCATCCATTTCTAGTTGGATTGCTTTGAGTCGTGGACCCGAATAGACCTCGGTTACGACGACTAACCGTTCTCGACCACGTCTGTCGACAGCAAATGCGGCCATGCAACCAGGGCGAATGGCAGGATGACTGCGCTCAACCGTAGATTCAATATCTTGCGGATAATGGTTC
>JAAENG010000145.1 GCA_024224665.1 Chloroflexota bacterium
AACCTTTCCAAGATCATGATTGCCGGAAAGGGCATCAGGCAGCTTGCGAACAAACGCTTTTGCCTTTTCCCTGGGTATCGTCGAGACGACGCGCATACGCCCCCTCGGCCCCCGCTTACGAATAATCCGGTGTCCCAGAAAGACAAATCCGTCATTGACGTGCGTAATATGGGATTTCTCCATATTCAGTGTCAGTTTCAGATTGCCCTCCAGATACATCCGGCATTCTTCACGAATGGCTTCGGCGTGAGCTTTGTTCCCCTTGACGATGACAACAAAGTCATCGGCATAGCGGCAGTAAGCAACAGCAGGTTTCCACTGCCGGTTCTCACGTAGCGCAATAGGGAGCCCCTTCTTGATGCCGAAGTTCCATGCCCAGCGATCCTTGCGGGCTTTCTTGTTCAGGTATTTGGCCTCCAGCCACATATCAAACTCATGGAGCATGATGTTGGACAGGAGTGGGGACAAAACACCCCCTTGCGGAACACCTTCACTTGAAGCCCTGAACAGACCACGATCAATGTGGCCAGCCTTCAGAATTCGCCAGAGCAGGTCGACAAACCGTTTGTCACATATACGCCTCCGCACACATTTGAGAAGCAGCCGATGGTGCACCGTATCAAAGTAACTCGCCAGATCACCTTCGATGACCCAGCGCGCCCTTTGATGGGTGGTATCCTGGAGCTGAATCTTCACAGTACGGACAGCATGATGCACACTGCGTTCCGGCCGGAAGCCATAGGATAGACGATGGAAATCGCTTTCCCATATCGGCTCCATGGCCATCAGCATGGCGCGTTGGACAATACGGTCTGTCAGGGTTGGAATACCCAACGGGCGCAGCTTACCATTCGATTTTGGAATATAGATCCGTTTAACCGGCCTTGGACGATACGTGCCCGCCAGAAGCTGAACCCGCAATTCATCCAGATGGTTCTCCAGACTGTCCTGCAGGCGTTGCTTATCCATTCCATCGATGCCCGGCGTTCTTGCGCCTCTCGACGACAAAACAATCCGGGCAGCCTCGGCAAGCCATTCCCGATTTGCAACGAGCCGAAGCAGGCGATCAAGCCGGCGGGTCTGATCACACTCGGCCCATGTTGCGAGCTTGTGTTGCATTTCACTGATTATCAAAGGTCTTCACCTCATTTGGTCAGATAATTTACATCCCAAGCAACTTGAACTG
>JAAENG010000146.1 GCA_024224665.1 Chloroflexota bacterium
ATTCAGCCGCACTGTCGGTGAGAGCAGGCAGGCCAACGTTCGCATCAGTGAACGTCCCATTAGAGTTATCAAATAGCGTCGCGACACCAGCACCTCCCGTATCGCCTGTGACCAATAGATCCAAGTCACCATCGTTGTCTCGATCTCCCCACGCAACATCGCCGTTCACAACCCCAGGAATGCCAGCCTGAATATCAACGAACGCGCCACTATCATTGCGGTAAACCCGCGTGATGGCACCAGCATCGGATTCCCCCGCCAACGCGATATCAAGATCGCCATCATTATCGAAGTCGCCCCACTCCAGGGAGCCATTAACGAGCCCCGGCAAACCAACCGTCGCATCCTCAAAACCACCCGACCCGTCGTTTTTATAGAGACGCGTGATTGCCGAATAAATGGAGTAGCCAGCATAACCAGTTAGCAACAAATCGAGGTCACCATCCTTGTCGTAGTCGCCCCACGCTGAATCCCCTCTTGCAATCCCAGGCACATCCCAAGCCACTGCTGTAAAAGTCTC
>JAAENG010000147.1 GCA_024224665.1 Chloroflexota bacterium
ATTGTGTGCGCAAGTTGCCATCCGCAGCGGCAGCCAACAAGGTGTACTCGCCGGTGGGGACCAGAAGGAGGTCGGAGGAGAGATCACAGTTGAGGTCAGGGCCGGTGGCGTAAGGTGCAGAAGCGGCAGAGGAGACGCCACTGATCTGGGCCTGCACAGGCTGGTTGGTGGCGAGATCGGCGGAGCCATGCACGAGATAGGCGCGACCCCCACCTCCCGTGGCGCCGAGCAGGATATCGTTGAACCCATCCACATTGACATCGCCGGGAGTGGCAATGAAGTTGTTGGGAGCAGGTGAGTATCCGGAGAAGGAGACATCGGCGCCCATGCCCAGGCTCCAACCGGAGGAACGTCCGTAGACGATGCGGGGGGCATCGTTGCTGCTGTAGGCGAAGTCGGGCAGATCATCGCCGTTGACATCGCCCAGCGCCGTGACTTGTGAACCGACCAGGGCTCCAGAGTCGCCGATGAAGGAAGCGCTGGCATGTGTCAGCGGATTGAGAGGTCCGGTTTCGCTCGCACCCCGCCAGTTGACGGGACCGAGGAAGAGGTAGACGGCAGCCTGAGAGGCGCCGAAACTGTTATTGGGGTCGGCGATCACGAAATCATGGTATTGGTCGCCATTGACATCGCCCACACCGGTAGCGACGGCGCCGCTGTTATCCAGTTGGAAGTATTCGAGGGAGACGGCGCTGCCACCGCTGAGGTTTTCGATGTTTTGGGTACCGGCCGTACTGGTGGCAGACCGACCTTTGACCAGGTAGACGGCGCCGGCGCCCCCACTGAGATCGGTGACGCCGACCAGGAGATCGTCGAAACCATCGCCATTGACATCCCCAGCTGAGGAAACCCACTCGCCGACATCGCCGGAGGTGGCAGCGTAGATCTTGCCCAAGGTGCCGTTATTGGTCTGGCTCAAGGCCGTGAGATTGAAGTTCTTGCTGAGGCCGTTGGCCTGTCCGTAGAGGAGGTAGGCCTGGTTGTTGGCGGGATCGCCTATCCAGAAATCGCTCAGGCCATCGCCATTGGCGTCTCCTGCGGGGGCGAGGATTTCGCCCAACTTAACATCGGCGGCGGAGCCGATGTAGGAGGCGGCACTGTCAGCCAATGCAACAGAGGCAGAGGGAATAGGCCAGCCGCCGGCCTGTCCGTAAACCACAGCCACGCGCCCGGCGCTGCTATTGCCGTTGGCATTTACGGCGGGCATACCCACGGCCAGATCGGCCCGAGCATCGCCATTGACATCGCCCAACCAACTGACGTTCATGCCCACCGTGTCGGTGAAACTCTCAGGCATGAGCATGACGGTAGCGGAGATGACCGAGTCCATGAAGTTTTCCAGTTCATGAGGTCGGGCAGGTAGGGGCACATTGCCCTCGTCGTCGGCATGGCCCAGCAGTTCGAAGGCTTGGTTGGTCGGCAGGTTGGCTTGGTAGTTGGACCAGATATTGGTGGGGGGCAGAGTGTCGATGATGACTTCGATGCTGGTGGGGTCGCCGATCTGTCCCAGGGCATCGACGGCGCGGACTGCCAGGGTGTGGGAGCCATACGAGGCGGCGTTGACGGTCCAGTCGTAACTCCAATCACTGGTGGTGGGGTGGGGTGGGGAGACGAATTCAGCCACATTGGTCCAGGGCCGGCCATCGATGCTGAGCTGGATCACTTCCAGGCCGGCCACTTGCGAGGCGCCGGAGAGGAGGTCGGTGGCAGAGCCGCCGACGGTCACGCGATTGGCGGTGATGAAGGTGAGGGCCTGGCCGTCGACAAGATTGCTGAAAGAAGCGCCGGGTGGGGTGTTATCGACGATGATGGTGTTAGCGGAACCTGGAGTCTCCACATTGTTTACATAATCGGTAGCCCGGCTTTGCATGGTGTAGACGCCGTCTGCCGGCAGCGGCGTCCAGGTCCAGGCCCAGTTGGTGGCGCCTGTAGCCCTCTGCCAGCCGCTGTCGTAGCTGTTATCACCACTGATACGAACATCTACAGTTGCAGGCCAGGATGTGGGATCGCTGGCTGCGCCATTCGTGGTGAATGTTGTACCATCGATGGCTTGACCCTCTGCCGGCGTTAGTATCGATGAAGTGGGTTCATCTTCGTCGATAAGTATGGGCAGTGTTTGTGTGATCGACTTCAGGGCGCTGTTGTCTGCGTCTGTGTATTGCAGTGTAGCTTGCAATGTCGTCACCTGAGACTGCGATATGTTTGGATACACACTGGAGTGCAGAACAGTAGTCATCGCCTCGACTGAGTACAGAGGATTTGCTGCGAGATCCCAGGATAATCCAGCCGTTGTTGCTATGGGCGCCAGTGGCGTATAACCCGCAGTGGCCGTCTGAGTGACGACAGTCATGGCGGTCAGATCTTGGACGGCATAGTTTAGGATCAAAGGTCGGTCGACCGTTTCGGCAGTGGTGTTGTTCAGATTCACCGCCACCGTCATGGCATCTCCTGCTCGCAGTACTGTTACCAGGCCCTGGTTATAAAGGACGTTGGGATTAACGGTGAGGCGCAAAGAGGGTGCTGTATTAGGCGAGTAGGGGCTAAGACCTGCTTGTTTCTCCTGGCTATCCACAAGTCCGTCGCCGTCGTAGTCAGCAAAAAGCGGGTCCGAGCACGTCCAGTAGTTACCGGCCTGTGTGACTCGCCATCCCCCTGCCAAGGCAGCGTTGCTATCCAGGTGGCAGACTTCTTCACCATCGTTCAAACCGTCACCATCGGTGTCGCTGACGGAAGGTGACGTGCTCAGAATCACTTCCTGCTTATCAGTGAGACCATCACCATCTGTGTCTTTTAGGGTGGCAACAACACCCAAACCACTGTTTTGAGATTCCCAGCCATCGCTAAGGCCATCGCCATCGCTGTCCCACAAAGTGGCGTCGGTACCCAGAGCATGTTCCTCTGTGACTGATAACTCGTCGTTATCCTGATCCACATTGAAGTCTGCGTAAACGGTATTGCTGACAGGATCCTTAGCGTTCCATGTAAATAAACCATCCAGGGTAGCGGGCAACAGGTCAATGTAGAAGTCGGACTCGACCTCATTATTCAACGAGTTGTCTGCCCCGCTGTAGCTGTAATTCTGGTTGGTACCACAGCTTTGAAAAGGGATACAGATGTAATAAGTGAGATAGGATTCCAAGGTGCTGACGATAGGGATGGCGGCATTGCGGCCGGCGCTGGCCGATTTGAATTGCAGGATCGTGTCGGTGTAGCAATCTTTTTCGCCGTCGCTGCCTACCGTTTTATCACAATGCCTGGCAGCGATAGAGCTGCGCGAACTTGTGTTAAGGCTGGAAGAATAGATTGGACTGTTATTGACACTATAAGATTCTAAATAGAAGGGTTGCTCAGCTGACTCTTCCCAACGGGTGAGAGCCCAACTTTTACCGACATCAGAGGATGTGCCCGAGTGACTTATTGCTACAGTCGTACTAATCGTGGTACTGATCTGGAACCAGGCGCCGCTGAGCGGGCCGTTGGTTCTTGAGGATGCCGGGTCGATTGTCATATTCAGGGAACTGGTATTGACGCCGCCCGCAGGTACTGCCACATACATTTTGAAATCCTCGATATCTTCAGCCCACCATTCCGTTAGATGGGCGTAGGTATCCAACGGATTCCAATCGCCACTGACCACACCAACTATGATATACAGGATAATGAAAATGACGCCGCCGATGACGGCGCCGATGCCGGTAAATGTAAGTGCTGTCAGAGCGCTTCCGAAAATCAGCAAGATCATACTCAAGAGAAATTGCAATAGTATCAAGTAGGTTGTCACCCAAGCATTGACCAAGGCAAAATCTTTCTGAGCACCGGTGAGACTGCTAGACTCGTGTGAGTAGGTCAACCAGGCGACAATGAGGAAGATGACGCTGGTAATAATCGTGATCGCTGCAGAAGCAGCCTTAAATCCGTTCTTTGTCGAAGCTAGCGCTTCCGCAATCTCATCTTCCGTCAAATCGAGATCTTCGACATAGTAATCGACGTCATCGAGGCCCTCGATATCGAAATTTACTCGATATTTCCCCAAGACCTTTACGTACTCATAAGCGATGATCTCTTCACCTTCTTCTAGTTCGGGGGTGATATCATTGGCGATGAAATCATCCACCTTGTTGGCGATGTATCGATTCGTCACCGACTTCAGGACATTATACTTGATCACCCATAGCACTGTCCCTTTCACCTTTTTCGTAATTGAATCAGCGATTTTGATATCCTTTAGTGCACTCTTTTCGGTAATATCGCTCCTCCAGTCGCGTAGGCCACTGACCATACCTTTGGAATCTATGTCCAGGTAAAGAGAATCAAGTTGATAGACTTTGCGTACGTAGTCCGGCAGGGTGGTGGTGCTGTCATCGATATAGTAGCTAAAGGTATCGCTCGGGGCCGTTTCCGCGGCATTGTTACCGACTTTGCCGTTAACAGCCACTATGTTGCTGACACCTGAGTGATAGAGCAAGAATAGCTGCTGGACCATGCCCATCCATTGCTCTTCTGCGGCGTCAGGGTAACGGCTGGCGATTTCTGCCAGCGTATCAGCTTGTGATAGCTCAGCCCAGGTAGCCGCTCCCATCGAATCTACATCACAGCCATAGCTGCTTAACTGTACCCGCCGCCAGGTATAAATGTCCGTTTCACCCAGGGGCACGCTGACTTTTAAGGGGGCAGAAGAAGTGACCGAGGGATTGCCGTTGGTCACTTTCATCGCCGAGTTGGACATATCGAGGAGTCCCCTGGTCTCCTGGTATGCCAACGCCACGGTTGGGGTGATCTGGCTGGTCGTGTTCAGCGTGCAGTTCACATAGTTATCATCCAGGAATTTTGCCGTATTTGTTTGCGTTGTGCTGGCCAGGGCCTCGTCACGATGGGCATACGAGTCGACTTCGACGGACATAATGGCCGGGTCAATGCCCCAAGTATTAATATAAGGTTCGACAGCACTATTGTCGTTGAAATTGGTTTCGATCTGTTCGAGATCAGGATTGATGTAGTAGAGGAATGATCCTCCAAGCCCCGCAGATATCAGCGAAAACATGACTTTATCTTCATCTGCTACAGTTGGATCAGCGCTCACTGCCGGCGCACTGGTGCCAAACAAACCTACTTGTACATCTTTATACTCCGATACGTTCAAGCCACTTAAGCGTACGGCTGTGTCATAATAGGAGGCGATGACGGACTGATCTTTTTGGATCGTATCGCAATCGCTGTTTGTTCCCGCCAAGCAAGAGTCGAGCACGGCCTGAGCGAGCCAAAGGATCTTGCCCTCAGTCAAGTTGATCCCTTGATCTGCTTCATCCGAGCTGAACGCCATCCTGGCGCTAAAAGCGGAGATATTCCCGGCCATTGCCACAGGTTGTAAAGGCACCCACAGGCTGTAGCCCTGGCTCAGATCGTCTGGATCATAGGGGAAGGACAAGATCGAGTATTCGGAGGACAGGGTCGGGGAGATGGTGCTTTGCAAGGACAACACAGGTATTAACGTGATGTCATCGCTCGATTGATCCAGATCCTGGATCTGCCCAAGGTCATCGCTGGGCCAGTCCAACGAGGTCAAGCTGTAGCGCAAATGGCTGGTGGTCTGCGGCTGCACCTGCACATCGATATACACAGTCGTATCTGTGGCGTGGCTGGTTACTGCCAGGTCAAACGTGGGTCGATAGGCGGTCACCTTGTAGGGCGAGATATCCTGGTCGTCCTGTACGCCATCACCATCGTTATCGTCATCCCAGAGGTTGGGTACACCATCGTTGTCTTTGTCGGTGTAGGCATCGGGTCCTGTATATTTGTCCGAGGTAAGTTTAGGCGACCATTCGTCGCCATCGGATATACCATCGCCATTGCTGTCGCTCGACAGAGGATTGGACGTCCAGTGCTGGTTGTTGTAACTAAAGCCCTGCAATTCGACAGTATCGGTGATGGTGTCACCATCACTGTCTACGCTGGTGTAGTCGGTGCCCAGACACCACTCGATCTCGTTACTGAGGCCATCATTATCGTCATCATCTTTCGGTTGGCTACCGACATCTACATAAAGTGAACTGCAATCCAACAGCTCTGCCGTTGCGCTAGTGTGTCTGATCTCGGGAAGACCGGCTCGCTCGGCAGCACTAAGCTGTCCGCTGTTCCGGGGAAGAACACCTACGGTCTGTAACGCTTCGTTCAGGGGCGCCGCTTCCGCTGAAGATCTCGCGAACATGCTCCACCGGCCAACATGGAGCAACGGTTGTACCACCATGATTATGATCATCGCCCATACAACAGCTGCATATAGGGTACGGCGGCGCTTAATCAGGTGCAGCGCCAGTAAGAGTAATGGCAGTGCCAGCAAAACCGGTACGAGGGTCGAAGCAATCCCTGTCCAAAAGGGTTTGAGAGACTCATTCGAAAACGCAGCCATCTGCGTGTCATCCTTTTCTACATTCAGTTGATCCGTTCCCGGCATCACCAAAGCGCTGTCCTGACCTGTCGCCCCTGGTTTGACAATGGTGGGAATGGCATCGCCAAACCCAGAGAAGTCGATCGTCATTGCCAGCACTGCATCGTATTGGTCATTCACAGCGGGCAGGTCAAGATTCAGCGCCTGGCGCCGTGGTAGTCCCTTTTCGTCCAGCCATAGTTCGCCCTGCCCGGTCATAGCCTGAAGGGTTGGGCTAGCCTGTAACTGAACGCCCTGCGGTAGCTGCCCCGCTAACGCTTGCTGCATCTGCGCTCGCTGAATTTCTGCGTAACGTCCACCATCTATGGCGAAGGTGAAGTGGCGAAAGCTGCCTTCGGCGGTGAGGGTCGGTTCCTGCTCCTCGACGGCGGTGACTGCGTCCAGATAGCCAAGATAATCCCCACCAGGGGCCATGCCTCCCGGGCTGTGTTCTATCTCCTGCCAACGTCCCTGATAGCCAACAAACGATGCCTTGTCTGCGAAAACAAATTCGACGGGCCCATCTCCCTGCTCTACATGGAACTGCAACCGTGCGCGAACATCTTGGCTGCCGTCGCTGCCGACATCCTGTGTGACATCACCCAGCACACGCATGGCCGAGGTTTCCGCTCCTTTGCCGGCGTTGCTAGAGAGCGCCTGCGGGATCAATGTCTGCTGCGTGTCAGCGACCACATGATAGCTGGTTTGGGCGCGAGCGTGTTCGAGCGCGTCGAAAACAGCGTCTTCTGCCGAGGGCTCTGCGCTGTTGTCGAGTGCCAACACCAAGCCGGCGGAGATGGTCAGTGTCACGACAAGTGTTAAAAGGATCAATATTGGACGGCGTGTGTGACGCATAGTTTAGCAGCTCCTGGTACTTTGACATTCATGTCGCGCAGCAATAGTGCAACACGAATGTCAAAGTATAGAGTCAGTAGTACTTCGGTAGTACTATTGAAAGATAAGTGGCAACAAGATGCGCTTCTGCGCCTGGCTAGCACGGACGGGGGATTTCAACGGTTCGACATTTCCGGCCAGGTCGGTGGCACGGCTACGTATCGCCAGGTTTTCACCGTGGACCGGTGATGTGACGGCCCAGATTTCGGTGTCTTCGGGTAATTCAGCGGCAGGCGGCACGTCACTCACACCCAAGCTTTGC
>JAAENG010000148.1 GCA_024224665.1 Chloroflexota bacterium
CGACGTCGGTTTTCGGGTGGTGTTCTCCCCATCCACCACTGATCACCGACCCACTGGACACTGAAACACTGATCTTCTGATCTCTGTTTCCTGACGGGGGTATGAGTCTGTATCTTGAGTTGGGCTTACCAACCAGAGAGGATTGCGATATCGCCGTCAGGCGATCCGTTTTTTTCATTTTACGGCTGTCAGGCCGGCCCCCGCACATGTTTGGATTTGCCATTCTTTCGACCTCCAACCTGCGGTCGCCACTCAGAGCAAGCGGTCCTTCACCTCTGATAACAGGCGAGCTTCCATCAGTGCACTGACCATCAAAGCTTATCATCCTCTGTCGAGGAAAGACACGAGACAAAGCATACCATGAGCGAGGTTCCTGTTTTGCACGCCGATGATGCCCTGATCAAAAGCCTGCAGATCCAACTCGAACAGCGTGCCGATCCCAAAACCAAAGACTGGTGGGAGCGTTACCTCAAGCACGTCATCTCCTTTCGCGGCGTGAAGATGGCCGATATCCGCAAGGCGTTGCAGGCGTGGCTTGCGGCGGAACAGATAGCTGAGAGGTTTGAGGCACCGGGGCAGAAAACGTTGGCCATCAGCCTGATCAAACAAGATCTGGCCGAAGACAAACTGGCCGGCATCCTCTATTTTCAGGAAGTGCTTATTCCCCAACAGAGGGTGATGTGTGCGAGCGACCTCCCTCGCTTCGCCGATCTGTTCGATGCCGGCTTCATCTACGATCGGAACATCTATGATTGGTTTTGTGTAAAAATGCTGGGCCTTTGGCAGAGCAGCAGGGTGAAGGTTGCGCTCGGGCCATTGCCTGCTGGCGAGATGCAAAGACGTTTTCGAAGCAGGCGTGTCTTAACTAACGATAGGGAAATACAAATCTAGTTCCAGCCGCTCTTCGTCTTGAGAGGAATCGATTGGCTCCAAGTGTTCTTCCAACCATTGGTGGCTGCCGATATCGTGTTCGCTGTTTTCGACCCACCTGCTTAGCTCACGCCAGGTCTGGCCGATGTTGCTAACACCGATACAGCCGGTGACCGCATAAAGTCCGCCCCCAACCGACTTTATCTTGGTTTCTGTGCCATCGGCGAAATCAGCAGGGATGGTGACCCAGAATTCGTAGCCGTAGTTAGGACTACCGGGCGAGGGTGAGGGATTGTTGAAACCGAAGATGCGAGGTTTCACGGGGTCTTCAAGCATTTCCCCCGTTTTTATCCAGGTGACAAGTTTTTCCCGAGCCTCATACTCGGGGCTTTCTCCAAATCCATAAAAACTGACAACCTGCATGGGATCAAGGCGAACGATCTTTACCGCTAATTCACTCATGACACTTCCTCCTGGAGTAGAGTGCACTGCAAACTAAGTATTTGAACTTGATGCTATTCTACCTCAATCTACCTGACATCTTGTGTCAGGTATTTATGGTAGAATTTAATAAACTTGGTTCAACAGGATTTCGTGTGGTCCTAGAAAAGTACGTGTTGCGTATTGCGTGTTACGTGGCGTTTGTGCTAACGAACCACGCCTTTCTAGTTGGGAGTCACGCAAATTCCGAAAGAGCCATAAACTGATTTTTATTGAGGATTTGAAATGCGCGCCGATCGTCTGCTATCAGAACTGTTGCTATTACAAGCTCACGGAAAGATGGCCGCCCAGGATCTGGCCGAGACCCTGGAAGTGTCAGTGCGCACGATTTATCGGGATATCGACGCCCTCAGCACTGCCGGCGTGCCTGTCTACGCGGAACGGGGCCCAGGGGGTGGTTGTGCCTTGCTCGACAACTACAAAACCAACCTCACCGGTCTCACCGAAAATGAATTGCGCGCCCTCTTCATGCTCAGTATCCCCGCCCCCTTGTCAGACCTGGGCATGATGGAGAGTCTTGCAACAGCGCTGCGCAAATTCAGCGCTGCCCTGCCCGATCAGCGGCGACAGCAGCAAGCCTGGATTCAGCAGCGCATTCACCTCGATTGGGCGTGGTGGCGCAGATCTGTAGAGCCTGTGCCCCATTTGCAGACTATCCAGCAGGCTGTTTGGGAGGACCGCAGACTTCTGCTCCGATACCAGATGCAGCTCGGTCCAACACTGGGGGAGTTAGAGCGGGTGGTCAAGCCTTACGGTTTAGTGGCAAAAGCCGGCGTCTGGTATCTGGTTTGCTTTGGCGATCAGCGCCTGCGAGTCCATCGTGTGTCCCAACTCGTAGATGTATCACTGCTGGAATCGACCTTCGAACGTGTCCAGGATTTTGATCTGTCAGCGTTCTGGGCCGCCTGGTGCGAGAGAAGGGAAGAAAAACAGGGACTCTACCCCGTGGCAATTCGCGTCTCACCGGCCCTGATGCCCTATCTCCCCCAATTTTTCGGAGAGCAGGTTCGCACCGGTGTCAGCACCTTCCCTTCGCCTGATAACGAGGGCTGGACGTCTCTCACACTTCCCTTCACCTCATTGGAATCTGCGCGAGCGCGCTTACTCGGCTTTGGTGGGGCTATCGAGGTGGTGGAGCCAGAAGCATTGCGGCGGAGCATAGCAGATTACGCCCAACAAATCGTAAATAGGTACTCGGCATGAGAACGCCGCATCCCCACTCAGTCGCCGCACCTGCCGGACGTCATTAATCATTGGTCTTAGATCATCAATCTTTAATCCTCAGAACATCTTTTTCTTGATGCTGGGGCTTTTTCTGGCGGCCTGCCAGGCAATTCCCCCGATCGCCGCACCTGCTACATCCAGTTTTGAGCAGGTTACTGAAAAAGGCGCCCTCCGAATCGGCGTGCGTTCAGGCCAACTACGCACTTCAAGAGTTGTGGAAATCTGGCAGGCATCAGGCCATTTACGAGCGCTGGTTTGTAGGCCCGGAAAAAATCCCCGATTTGCCTCTTGGCGGAGAGATGGAGACCTGCCTTAATGCATTGGGCCGGCGCTGACGCATGACCACATTGACCCTCGAAAACCTGACAAAAGAATATGAACGTGGCACTGCCGCCGTTTCAGCACTGGATATCATCGTCAAGGATGGCGAGTTCATGGTGCTGTTAGGACCCTCCAGCTGTGGCAAAACGACAACACTGCGTTTGATCGCCGGGCTTCTGCAACCCACCCAGGGTGACGTTCGCTTTAGTGGCGAGTCTGTACTCAGTGTGCCATCGGAGAAGCGCGGCGCGGCCATGGTATTTCAAGAACATGCGCTATTCCCATTCATGTCGGTAGGGGACAATGTGGCCTTTGGGCTCAAGATGCGGAATCTGAGCCGGCCCGAGATCGAATCGCGGGTGACTGAAGCCCTGGCCGTTGTGCAACTGCCCGGTTTTGAAAATCGCCGGCCGCAGCAATTATCGGGGGGGGCAGCGACAACGTGTGGCCCTGGCCCGAGCCTTGGTGATCCGCCCCCGCCTGTTACTGTTGGACGAGCCCCTCAGTCATCTCGACCGCAGTTTGCGTGAGGAATTACGTCATGTCATTCGCAGCTTACAACGGGAGGTCGGCATCACCACCCTGTTCGTGACCCACGACCAGACCGAGGCTGTAGCGCTGGCGGATCGTATCGGCGTGCTAATGCAGGGGCGTCTGCGCCAACTTGCCCCTCCACAGGCGTTCTATGAGCAGCCTATAGATGTCGAGATGGCCCGGTTCTTTGGCGCGGGCAACTTCCTCGCCGGTGTGAAGCGCGGGCAGATCGTGCAGACCTGCATTGGCGATCTTGGGGTTCAGCCCTCACCTCTTGCCGATGGTCCGGTCACGCTCGCTATCAGGCCCGAGGCCATCGAACTCGAATCTAACGGGGGTAACTCCTTTACGGCGCGTGTGCAGATGTGCGGCTACAGCATACCGGTATCTGAATGCAGCGTGACTATCAAGGAGACGCCATTGAAGATCACCTTGCCGCCCTATCAACGCTTGCAAGCTAACGAGAATATCATAGTACACCTGCCCAAAGAGCGGATTTCTGTGTTGTCGGAGAACGCATCCTTGCTGTTACATGGTTTGGCAGGGAATGCGTCAACTTGACAACCGGGCTTATGCTCTTGATAATACGCAATACAATCGAACATGCCCTCCAAAAACGATGACGGAGGAAAGTACGCGGGTGGAGACACCCAGAGAGGTCGGGCCACAGGCTGAAAGCCCGTCCGTGCTGAACCCCGCCGAAGTTCCCTCCCGAGTTGGACTGGTGAATGGCGATTGCGCAGCAATCGCTTAGTAGTCAGCCCCGGAAGTCAACCGTTACTCTGACAGCCGTTCGTCGTTTCTGATATCTGAGTTCTGTCCTCTGATCTTTGAACCGACCGCCGGCTAAAGCGCCCCGCACATGTGGGGAACCAGGGTGGTACCGCGGACCGTTATCTCACGCTTCGTCCCTGCAATTGGGCGAAGCGTTTTTTATTGATGATCATGACTGACGATTGAAGATCACTACACCCGCACATGATCAAGATCTGTAATCATCAATCATCAATCTTGAATCTTAAATTTCCCCTTTCTATCGTCTCCTCAACAATCAACTTTCTATTGAGGCAATCACTATGACTGATCTCACTCAATTGCAACAACAGGCCGAAACCGAGCTGGCGGCCTCGCAGGATGACGCCGCCCTGGAAGCCTGGCGTATCAAGTACATCAGCCGCAAAGGGCTGATCCCGGCAGCCGTCAAACAGATCGGCGCTTTGCCGCCCGAGGAACGCGCCGCATATGGACAAGCTGTCAACCGACTCAAGCAGGGAGTTCAAGCTGCCTTCGAAGTACGCCAACAAGCTGTAAAAGAGGCGAGCTTGCAAGCTGAACTCACAGCCGAGGGTATCGATGTGACCCTGCCTGGGCGTAGACCCCAACTGGGGCGGCTGCATCCCATCAGCCGCACCCTGCGCCAGATCTATGATATCTTCGGCAGCATGGGTTTTCAGATCTACACCGCCCGTGATGTCGAAACTGACGAGACGAATTTTCAACTGCTCAACTTCCCCAAAGGGCATCCCGCCCGTGAGATGCAGGATACTTTTCATACCACAGTGCCCGACGTTCTTCTGCGGACACACACCAGTCCCGGGCAGATCCACGCCATGCGCGACTATCATCCTGAACCTATCCGTGTGATCTTACCCGGAAAGTGCTATCGCTACGAACAGGTTACAGCTCGTTCGGAGATGATGTTCTACCAGGTTGAGGGGCTGGCGGTAGGTCACAGTATCACCTTTGCCGATCTCAAGGGCACCCTGCATGCCTTTGCTAATCAACTTTTTGGTGAAGGGCGGCAACTGCGTTTCCGTTGCTCGCATTTCCCCTTTACCGAGCCCAGCGCCGAGGTGGATATCGATTGCATTCTCTGCGGTGGCAAAGGCTGCCGAGTCTGCAAATACAGCGGCTGGCTTGAGATTTTGGGCTGTGGCATGGTACATCCCACGGTCCTCCGTAATGGAGGCTACGACCCCGATATCTACTCGGGTTATGCCTTTGGCATGGGCCCCGAACGCATCAGCATGCTGCTACATGGCATCGACGATATCCGCTATTTCTATGCTAACGACGCGCGTTTTTTGCCGCAGTTTGCGTAAACAGCAATTGGTATATTTAACAATCAGTAGGCCTCGTAAGACTTACATACGCCCCCGCTTTCTACTCCCCAACCCCCGAATACCCCTACAGATATAAACTATAATTCACGGAGCACTCATATGCGAGTCCCTTTATCCTGGCTCAAAGACTATGTCGATATCACCCTGCCGGTTGATGAACTAGAGGAGAAACTAACCCTGGCAGGGTTAGAAGTCGGCGCTGTAGACTATATCGGCATCCTGCCGCCCGAATCGGTCCAGAAACGCAAACAGATGAAAGTGGGTGATTTGGTCACCGGTAACGACCACATCGCCTGGGAACAAGACAAGATCTTTGTGGGTCGTATCGTCGAATCGAAACAACACCCCAATGCCGATCGGTTGATTTTGGCCACCGTAGACTACGGCGCCGGTGATCCAATGACGATTATCACCGGCGCGCCCAACCTTAAACCGGGCGACAGTGGTCAGAAAGTGGCCTTCGCCACCCTCGGCGCTAGATTGATCGATCCCTATGCTGATAGCTTCAAGACCATGAAGTTGAAATCGGGCAAGATCCGGGGCATCACCTCTGAGGGCATGGCCTGTTCTGAGAAAGAGCTTGGCATCTCCGAAGAGCATGAAGGTATCATCATCCTGCCTGACGACGCGCCCGTGGGCATGCCGCTGGCCGATTACCTGGGCGACGTGGTGTTCGACATCGACATCACGCCCAATATGGTGCGCATTGCTTCGATCATCGGCGTGGCCCGCGAGGTGGCGGCGATCACCGGCGCCCCTTTGCACGCGCCCATGCCCACCTGGGAAACCGTAGACAAACCCGCCAGCGACTACTGCGATGTCGAGATCGTCGACGCTGATCTCTGCTATCGTTTTACCGCTACCATGATCAGGGACCTGGAAATCAAACCTTCGCCATTCTGGTTACAGCATCGCCTCAAGCTCATTGGCCAGCGCCCCATCAGCAATCTGGTGGATGTGACCAATTACGTGATGTTCGAATGGGGTAAGCCGCTGCACAGTTTCGATTACGATAAATTATTGGCGCGGGCGCAGAGCGTTGGCAAGGAGATCGTCAGGATCATTGTGCGCCGTGCGGATGAAGGTGAGGTCTTCACTACCCTGGATGGCATCGAACGCACGCTGGATGCGGATGTGCTCATGATCGCCGATGAAGCAGGCACGATTGCTATTGGCGGTGTGATGGGCGGTTTGGAGACGGAGATCGGCGATGGCTCCACCAATGTGCTGCTCGAATCCGCCTCCTTTAATTTCATCAACAATCGCCGTACGTCTCGAATGCTCAAACTGCCTTCGGAGGCGGCTTACCGCTTCAGCAGGGGCGTTCCTTCGCAGCTAGACCCCGTGGGCAACATCCGTGGCGCCCAGCTCATGGCCGAGTTGGGGGGCGGCGCCATTGCTGCGGGCATCGTCGAAGATTATCCTCGTCCCCAGGAGACCGTTGTGGTTCCGGTCACGAGGGCGGAGGTTCGGCGTATCCTCGGCATCGATCTCAATGAGGATGAGATCGCCGAGATGCTTCAGCGCCTGGAGTTCGAAACAAGGGTCGAGGGAGACACCATTTGGGCGACCGTGCCATGGTATCGTCTGGATGTGACGATAACTGCCGATCTGTTAGAAGAGATCGCCCGCATCTATGGCTACGACAACATTCCCGTTACCATGCTGGCCGATGATCTACCGCCGCAGCGCCATAACTGGCCCTTGCAGTTGGAAGAATATTTGCGCGATACGCTCACGGGCGCAGGCTTACAGGAGATCATCAACTATTCTCTGTCCACGATAGAAAATCACGCCAAACTGTACCCTGGTCAGCCCGACCAGGCGCCTGACCCCGGCTCCTTCATCACTCTGGCCAATCCCATGTCGGCCGAGCGAGAGGTAATGCGCCGTAGCATCGTTGTCAGCGCCCTGGAAGATCTGCAACGCAACTTGCGCCATGTCGATCGCATCGCCAGCTTCGAGTTAGGCCTGATCTATTTGCCGGAGGCGGGAGATGGCGTTTTACCTCTGGAGGAACGTCGTTTGAGTCTGGTTATGACCGGGCCGCGCGATCCCGGCAACTGGCTGGATGGCGATCCTGAGCCGATGGATTTCTATGATGTGAAGGGTGTGTTGGAGCTGCTGTTCGAGCGACTCAACGCTCCTGTCAGTTTCGAAGCGGTGCAGGTTTCTTACTGTGGCCCGCGCTGTGCATCCGTGTTGCTCGGTGGCGAAACCATCGGCGTGTTCGGTGAATTGCATCCGCGCGTACGCCAGGCCTTCGACTTACCCCAGCAGCCGGTCATGGTGGCCGATCTAGCGGTGGATCCCCTGCTCCCCTCTTACCAGCAGCATGTGCATCTCCGTCCGTTCAGTGATTTTCCTGCGGTGAAGGAAGACATCGCCCTGATCGTGGATGAGGGCGTTCCTGCGGGCAAGGTCGAGTTCCTGGTGCGGCAGACGGCCGGGCCCATGCTCATCGACCTGCAATTATTCGACGTCTACCGTGGTGAGCCCATCCCGGCCGGAAGGAAATCCCTGGCTTTCGCCCTCACCTACCAATCCCCCACCAAGACCCTGACCGACAAAGACACAGCCAAACTACGCCGCAAGATCGTGGGGCGGTTGGGCCGTGAGATCGGGGCGGAGTTGAGGGAAGGGTAGAGATCAGTGTATTGCAAAACAGTGTGTGCCTGGTCCTCCTCGCCGGGTAGATATCCTACAGAGATTGTAGAGTGCAAAGTACGTTTTTCCATTTGTAAAACATGTCTAATTACGTGTTCAAGGTAGCGGATTTCAGCGGGATATCGGTGGCCCTAGCAGTCACAGTCTGGGAGGAAAAGATTCTGTCCCCAACTCCCATCGGTCATCCTGAAGTAGCGCCTTATCTAGAAGAGATTCGTTTGGCGATTATAGAACCAGACTTCGTTTTTCAAAGTGCACGTAGGCCAGATAGCAGACTGTTTTATCGTTTTAGTGTTGGTCGAGAGCGCTATCACAGACTACATGTTGTCGTTGCTGTAAAATACGTAGATGAACCTGAAGGTTTGCATGGTTATGTTAGTACAGCGTACCTGACAAGCAAAATCTATTCTCGAGGAATGATCGTATGGAAGAAGCCAGGAGCCATAGCACACTGAGCGCAAAGTATGACAAAGAACTAGATATTTTGTACTTGTTGTTCACGGAGCAGGCGCAAGAAGCCGTGGCTGAAGAGATCGGTGATGAAGTATTTGTGCGTTTCGATCCCGAAAGTCGCAAAATCATCAATATAGAATACCTGAATTTTCAAGAACGTATTGAGGAGGCGTTTGGCCCTGATTTGATTTATCAGGAGGGCATGCAGTCAGAACGTCTGTTGCCATGGCCAGTTGAAGTAGCCTCATCTGTTATGCTGCGAGAATCGTCCAACGAATATGATGTTGAGGAGTCCTCCGATTAGTAGCAGAATTTCGAGCGTTTAACACCGTTACTGCCAGATCAGAGGCAGCCAACGATGTGACCGCACCGCCTCGGGATATTCATACGCCCCCATATCCACAAACGTATTGACGATGCGGGGATTGCCATCCAAGTCGGTAGTGATGGTGTCGGAGAGGTGGCCGTTGTAGCCGGCGTCGATGGCTGGGGAATCGGATTGCAGGCGGAGGTCGCCGTAGTCGTTGTCTTCGAGGGTTGTCCAGTCTCCGTCGCCGGGGTCGGGCAAACGAATGAAGTGAGGATCATCGTCTAGCATGCGCCCGCCGCATGTGGCGTCTTCGGGACAGCCACCTTGCACCAGGCTGTCGGAAATCGTTATCTGA
>JAAENG010000149.1 GCA_024224665.1 Chloroflexota bacterium
ATCGTTACAGTGGAGGACAACGTAGCGCCGACAGCCGTCTGCCGGGACATCACAATCCAGATCGAAGCGTCCCTCGATGTCAGTATCATGGCCGGCGACATTGATGACGGAAGTACCGACGCCTGCGGTGTCAACGGTTTGAGCCTGGATCAAAATACATTTGACTGCGGTGACCGCGGAGACAACCCGGTCAACCTGACGGTGACCGATGTGAACGGCAACAGTTCATCTTGTGAAGCGGTTGTCACGATAGAAGACTTCAATATGTATTGTGCCCCATGTGTGACCGATTCGGTGACCGTCCACGACGGAAGCTGCGAACCGGCCGATACCGGCACAATGGTGGAAGTTTGGAGAAACAGCCTCGGTTGCGATTCGGTGGTCACCACCATCACCTCGCTATTGGAGAGCTATTACGTGGAGACCTGGGAGACCACCTGCGATATCAATGAAGAGTCCAAAGCAGAATTTCATTACACTGCCAGCAATGGTTGCGATAGTATCGTTCGGACCTTCATTGAATGGGTGCCTCCTATATTGGTGAACATCAGCCTGCTGACTTGTGATCCGGGTGAGGTTGGAGTAGAAGAGTTCGTACACCAAGGCAGTAACGGTTGCGATAGCATCGTTACCGTTAGTACGATCTTGCAGTTCCCAACCGAGGTGACCGTTTACGAAACTTCTTGTCTCCCTGCGGATACAGGCACCTTTGTAGTTGCCTATCCAACAATGGAAGGTTGTGATAGCATCGTGACCACCATCGTGGAACTGACCGACGCCATCGAGGTGACAATAAATGAAACGACCTGTGTCCCTGGGGAAGAAGGCGAGTGGGTGGACACCTTCACGGCTTCTAATGACTGCGACAGCATCGTGACCACAATTATCGAACTGGAGACCGGCTACCAGACAGTGGTTTATGAATTCTCATGTAACCCTGCGGACGGCGGAGTGGAGGTCATCGACCTGATCGCCTCTAATGGTTGCGACAGTACGATCATCATCAAGACAGAAGTGGAGCTGGTACGAGCCGGCTTCAACTACAACGTGACGGGTACCACGGCGCACTTCACCAATACCGGCCAATATGCCACAGGTCATTTCTGGGTGTTCGGGGACGGGTCCACTTCGACGGAAGAGAACCCGTCGCATACGTATGCGAGAAACGGCATCTACCTTGTATGGCAGATCGTCTATGCGCCGCAATGTGGATTTGACATCAAACTGAAGTTTGTATTTGTCTGGAACGGCGTAGCAGG
>JAAENG010000150.1 GCA_024224665.1 Chloroflexota bacterium
GGTCCCGCGTCTTTGGTCCTGCTGTGCTACCTCGGTGCGGGTTACAGCCCACTCGAGGGGCCGTACTCAGAAGTCATTTCGAAGGGCCTTCAAGCCATTCTGGACGGTCAGGAGAAAGACGGCGCGTTGGTTGAAAGGGCAGGTCATTCCTTCATTTACTATCACTGCCTCGCCACATTGGCCTTGGCTGAAGCCTATGGCAGTACTGGACACCCTGCGTTCCTCCAGCCACTTGAGAAAGCGGTCGACTATCTGGTGAGGGCGCGGGCTCCGTACGGAGGGTGGAGGTACGATGTCCCAAACAGAGGAAGTACGGATACTTCAGTTACCGCATGGGCATACCAAGCACTCCACGCGGCAAGCATTGCAGGCCTCGACATTCCAGAAGACACGAATACTACCGTATTGGGCTTCATCGATAACATCACAGACACGACAACGGGACGGGTCGGATACACGGGACCCACACCTGGAGGGCGATCTGCCCGCATAGTGGGCCTGAATGACGAATTCTCCTACGCCGGTGAACCCATGACTGGTGCAGGCCTGACCATTCGCTGCCTGACCGCTGACAGTTCCATGAATGCCAGGATGTGCGCCAAACATGTGGATCTAATCTCTCGCTCCCCCTTGTCGTGGGAGTCAAAAGAACAGGATTCCTACTACGCGTATTATGGAAGTCTCGCCCTGTCCCTCTATCCGAAGAATGGAAGCAGCCACTCTCGTGCAAGAAAGTGGACAGACAACGCAGTAGGACTGATCCTCAAGAATCAAACCAAAAAGGGCGCCACCGCTGGATCCTGGGATCCAACCGATGCGTGGGGTGTCGGAGCCGGCAGGATCTACACGACGGCCATGTACACACTGTCCCTCGAGAATTCTTGGAGATACGTTCGCTAAATCACATACGACTCGCGACACACCGAACTACACCGTCGCGTTCTCGCTCGCTTCGGTATGCTCTGAAAGCGCCAACTCGCGAAAATGTTGAATGCGCAGGTCACGGGCATGGGCCATGCGATTCCCTAGGACGTGAAGACCAAAGGCCGGAATGGCCCAAATAGCTGCCCAAACGAGAGTCCCCAGAAGCGTCTCCCCAATGTCATATTCTTGAGTGATGACGAGCGCGGTCAAGATGAATAGGCCAGGTGCAATCCCAATGCATGCGCACAACCAAGGCCAAAGGGTACGGTGATTCAACATGGATGTGCGGCGCGTCACGAGGCCAATCCCATCCCACAAAATCCAACCGACGACAATGGGGAAACCGATCACCCAGCCCTGCCCCATTCCAATTCCAGTCGCGGTAAGGAGAATCAGCCCGGTTAGCATGATGAGCCCAATAACGACGCCCATTTTGGCACGGCCTTCA
>JAAENG010000151.1 GCA_024224665.1 Chloroflexota bacterium
GAATGTTGTATCAAGTGAGCCATTGGCATTGTAGCGGGTCAGGGCGAAATCGAAATCTTTAGAGATTCTGTTCCAGCTATGGCCCGCCACCAGTATCTTGCCATCGCTCTGCACCGTGACGCTGTGGCCAAAATCGCCACCCGTTCTGACGCCTGTGGTGAGGATGCCATCACCATCGAATGTGGTATCAAGCGAACCATCGGTGTTGTAGCGGGTAAGGGCGAAATCGGTATTGCCGCCGTTCCAGCTATAGCCCGCCACCAGTATCTTGCCATCGCTCTGCACGGTGACGCTCTGGCCGTTATCACTACCCGACCCGAAGTCCGTGGTGAGGATGCCACCGCTGCCGAAGGTCGTATCAAGCGAACCATTGGCATTGTAGCGGGTCAAGGCAAAGTCGTCATCGCTGCCGTTCCAGCTATAGCCCGCCACCAGTATCTTGTCATCGCTCTGCACGGTGACGCTCTGGCCGTTATCACTACCCGACCCGAAGTCCGTGGTGAGAATGCCACCGCTGCCGAAGGTCGTATCAAGAGATCCATCAGCATTGTATCTGGCCAACGCCACATCGTTGTCGCTTTTACCGGCTACCACGATCTTGCCGTCAGACTGAACAATCATGCTGTAGCCGGTATCGCTGCCGGAAAAGTCGGTAGTGACGATGCCGTCACCAGAAGACAACGCAAAGGTCGGGGCTTCATTGGTCGCCGCGAGAAGGCCATGCCACTGTTCAGCCGTGTCCGGGTTAATCAGGGTTTTTGCTTCTATCTGCCCCTGGGCATATTCCAGCTCC
>JAAENG010000152.1 GCA_024224665.1 Chloroflexota bacterium
ATCCTAGTTGTACGACTGACCTCAGTTTTACAGATTCCATTCCGGCAAACAGTTCACACGGCTATAACACCCGCGGTGGAGGGTATAAAAATGGTAGTTTTGACCTGAATTTGTTTAGCACCCTCGGGGATTGTTGGGATGGGACGGTTTCTGTGAGTTCGGATCAAAAATTGGTGGGTGTGGTCAACACCATCTGGGCCGCCGCCAATCGTGCCGGCACCTACTCGCTCTTAGGACCTGAAGATGCTAATAACAAAGTTGTTCTACCCAAACAGATCTATTCAACTGATAGCCGCTCCGCCGTCAATGCCATGAGTGTTAGTTCTAGCCCAGTGACTGTAACAACCAAATACTATAATGCGTCGGGCAGCCTGGAGCATAAGGTCGAAACGAATTTAGAACCTAAAGAATCCGTCGGGATCAATACAAGGGATCTGATTAATAGTCAGCTTCTCCCAAATCCCTTCAATGGAAGTGCGGAGGTTTCTACTACTAATTTCAGTGATGCCATCATCGCGATCGGCAATCTCATCTATACGAGTGCAGATCCTGAGGGGGACCGGGCAGTTACCTATGAGGGGGTTGGACAATAAAAGATGGCTGCTCCCGCCTGGCAGCTTCCCAGCCCAACATCGCCTTTTTGCGGTCCCGGTTCCAGCGGTAATTCCCGGTATCACCATTTTTGCGTAGCACACGATGGCAGGGGATCAGATAGGCGATAGAGTTGTTGGCGACAGCACTGGCCGCTGCTCGAACAGCAGAGGGCCTCCCCATGGACTCGGCTACATCCTGATAAGTCCAGGCAGAGCCAAAGGGGATACTTAGCAATGCTTCCCAGACCTTGATCTGAAAATTGGTACCTGCCAACAAAAGACTGATCTGTCGCTTTCCCGCAGCAGGATCGCTCGGAAACACAATATCGATAGTTGCCTGTGTATATTGGGGCCGCTCGCTGATCTTCGCCGCTCGCCACCGCTGTGCCAGTGCCTCCACCGCCATATCAGTTTGGTCCGACGCCACGAAATTCAAGTCACAGATGCCGCGGTCTGTTATGGCCACCAGGCATATCCCAAAAGGTGTATCGTGGAACCCGTAGGTGATGTCTAGACCCTGGCCCTGTTGTTTGTATTCGCCCGGCGTCATGGCATCGACGTTGATAAAGAGATCGTGTAAGCGGCTGGGGCTAGAGAGACCGGTCTCGTAGGCTGTATCGAGAACGCTATGCGATTCGTCGAGCAATTGGCGAGCGTAGTCGATGGTCAAGAACTGTACAAAACGCTTGGGGCTGATACCGGACCAACGTTTGAACAATCGTTGTAAATGATACGGGCTGAGATGCAGATAAGCGGCGAGATCATCCAATGCCGGTTGATCTTGAAAATGAGATTCCAGGTAATGGATTGCGGCTTCCACGCGTTCGTAATCGTTGGACATGACTGGTTTTACTCCTGAAGTTGTTTGAATTTCTCTATCATTTTAGGCCATCCGCACGCCGGTTTCCACCCGATTCTTGCGCCAGCAACATATTCACGTCTCGCTTCCACCTCCTGCCGCCACGCCGACTGCAGTGCAGCAAACGTGGGAAAAGCATCTGCTGCAGGCAGTCTTGAGGGAGAATTTTCTTCACAGTGCATTCGCCATATCTGCTCTGCTGCCATCGTGTGGACCAATATGCCATGCAGACTGTCATGAGGTATCTCGGTTGAGGCCAGATAAAGGTCGGGGGACAGGAGCGCGGCCTTGTCCAGAACGCGGGCATTGGCCCAATCATTGTAGTCAAAAAGCAAACGGATATCATCAGATTTCATGGGTCCCTTACCTTATTTAGTTAGCCCAACGCAATGCCATGGTAACGGCATCGCCGTTGATCCCGACCTGTTGGAACCCCAAACGTCGATAGAGACGCAGGGCAGGGTTGTTCAGGGAAATACTGAGTGAAACAGCAGAGATCGTGCAGCACCCAGCAGCGTAGTGCTACCGTTGCAGACCCCGATTTTCACCCGTTGCGCAGAATTGGTCAAGTCAGATGCCGCAGGTTGGCTCCGTCTTCGATTTCCACCTATAATTCGCCATACTCAGGGCTGTAGCGCTCTGGGCCCCGCTGTAAATACCTCACATGCCTGATCCCGACCTCGTTCTGGCTACAAAAATCGCCACCGTCCACCAACGCCTGGGCGATGTGTACGGCATACGCGCCTGGCATAAACAGGCTGAGCCTATCGACGAGCTGGTCGCAACCATCCTCAGCCAGAACACCAGCGATGTCAACACCCACCGTTCTTTCCAGGCGCTCAAACAAGCGTATCCCGATTGGGCCCAGGCGATGAAGGCGCCGCAGCACGAACTGATTGAGGTCATTCGCTCCGGCGGTCTGGCCAACCAAAAAGGGCCCCGTATTCAGAACACGCTGCTGCAGATCTATGCCGAGCAAGGGGATTTCGACCTGAATTGGTTGGAGGATGTGCCTGTAAATGAGGCGCGTGCCTGGCTCACACAGTTCAAAGGTGTGGGCAATAAGACCGCCTCGATCCTCTTGCTTTTCTGCTTCAATCGCCCGGCCTTTGCGGTCGATACTCACGTGCAACGGGTGTCACGGCGCCTGGGGCTCGCACCTGCTAACGCCAGCGCCGATACCGTCATGCACGTCCTGGAGGATTACGCCGCGCCCGCATGGTATTATCCGCTGCACATCAACTTTATCCGCCACGGACGCGCCCTTTGCAAAGCTCGCAAACCCCAGTGTGAAAGCTGCACATTGGGCGATATTTGTGATTGGTATCAGGAAAATAGTAGACCGGTAGACCAGTAGGCCGGTAGACCGGTAGACCAGTAGACCGGTAGACCGGTAGACCGGTAGACCAGTAGGCCGGTAGGCCGGTAGACCGGTAGACCGGTAGACCAGTAGACCAGTAGACTGGTAGACCAGTAGGCCGGTAGACCGGGTGTGCTGGCGGACATTTTCTTCATGTCACCAAACGATCTTCAGTCTTCAATCTCTAACACCGAACTTAAGGTGCGCAATGCAACCTTTGTCTGGGGCGCGCGCACATATATTATGGGCATCCTTAATGTCACGCCTGATAGTTTTTCTGGAGATGGGTTGCTTGGTCAAAATGATGCTATCGCAGCGGCCTTGACCCAAGCGCGACAGATGTTGGATGAAGGCGTCGATATCCTCGATCTTGGTGGAGAGAGCACGCGGCCGGGGTCCGATCCGGTATCGGTCGAGGAAGAGATGGGCCGGGTGTTGCCGATTCTACACGAGCTAAGAGCGCTGACAGATACACCGATCTCGATTGATACGAGCAAAGCCAGGGTTGCCGAGGCAGCGTTGCATGCGGGCGCCGATCTCATCAACGACGTCTGGGGTCTTCGGCTTGATCCTGATCTTGCCGGTGTTGTGGCAGATGCAAATGCGCCGCTGATCCTCCTGCACAATCGCCTGACGCCCAAAGCAGCCAGCATCGATGCGGCCATGGGTGGCCACTATGTTGGGGTCGAGTATGAGGATATGCTCGAAGATATCAAGCGCGAGCTGGGCATAAGCCTGGATCTGGCGCACGAAGCCGGCATCTCCAACAGCAACATCATTCTGGACCCCGGTATCGGATTCGGCAAGACGGTCAGCCAAAATCTCGAACTCCTCAATCGCCTGGACGAAGTCAAAGCGCTTGGGTATCCGCTATTGCTGGGGACAAGTCGTAAATCCTTTATCGGCTATACCATGGATCTGCCCCCCGAACAGCGAGCAGAAGGTACAGCAGCGACTACGGTCATCGGTATCCTGCGTGGCGCTGATATCATACGCGTACACGATGTGCTGATCAATGCCAGGGTAGCGCGGATGGCGGATGCGATTGTCAGGGCAAGGGGGGATTAAGCATTGGTTACTAGAGATTGGCGGGCTGTGCTTGCAAACTTGCGGGTGATGGGCAGACCTGTGTGTGGGCGCTCGCTCATTTTCCTGGCGATATTGGTATTGGCCGCCTGTGCTCAGATCGACTTTCCTACCCCGTTGCCTGCGATTGAGACCATTACTGTAGCGAAGCCCGTCGATCTCAGCCCAACCGTTGTTTCTCCAGGTACGTCTACCCCAACCGCCACTACCTCTCCTACTCATACCATTACTCCGACCCCGACCAACACA
This sequence comes from Chloroflexota bacterium, assembly GCA_024224665.1. GTDB lineage: Bacteria > Chloroflexota > Anaerolineae > J102 > J102 > PIVW01. Next base: position 4,148 of record JAAENG010000152.1, read on the forward strand.
CCTGCTCCCGCTCCGACACCAGGCCCCACACCCGACGGCATTTATCGAGATGTGCGCGTCCCCATCTTGATGTATCACTACATCTCCGTGCCCCCTGAAGGGTCGCATCGGTACCGGGTAGGCAACTCTCTACCCCCAGAGACGTTCATTGAGCACCTTGACTATCTTCAGGCTGAGGGTTACACGACGATCTATCTCAAAGACCTGATCTCCTATCTCGTAACCGGCGCGCCGGAGTTACCAGACAAACCTATCATCCTCACTTTTGACGACGGCTATGAGGATGTCTACCTGAATGCCTTTCCGGCCTTATTCGAACGGGATATGCTGGCCACGTTCTTTATCATCACCGACTTCGCCACCGAGGCAGCGGAGAACGAGGCCTATGAACTCTATGCCGATTGGGAGCAATTGGCGGAAATGGCGGCGGCAGACATGGAGATCGGTTCACACAGCCGCAATCACCCCAATCTGGCAGGCAACGACTTGGATTACCTGGTGTGGCAGGCTTTGGGCAGTCAGGAGACCATCGAGGCCAACATCGGTTATCACCCGCACATCCTCTCCTACCCGGCCGGCTCCTACGACGCATTTGTCATCGATGTTTTTCGATCAGCACATTTCTGGGGAGCCGTGACCACCGAGCAAGGTGTCGATCAGGACAGCGACCACATTTTCGAACTCAAACGTGTGCGTATCTCCCAAGGCGCCGGTGTACCCCAATTGCATGCTTTGCTCAATTACGATTGGCCGGAGTGATCGGAGGGCGGAGGGCGGGGGTCGGGTAGATCAAGCGGTTAGACCGGCGCCGTCGATATCCTCGGGTTTGCGTTTGCGCCCATCCTCAGCTCGTTGCCAATCATCGCACCATCGGGCGTCTGGTATCGGGCCGCCCGCATGCGCTGAGTCGGGATTTCGGCAGAATGAATGTAAGCGGCTTACCTGGCCGTCACCATTGCTGCGGAATACTTGGCAATGGTGGCAGGAATAACAATCGCCGCCCTGTAAGCGCAACCACAGGCGTTGGATGCCATTCAATTTGCTTCTCCCCGTGGTTGTGGCGTCGTCGTCCCTTCGCCGTTGCGCGTATCGTCGAGATTGAGACCCCGGTAAACAAGGCCCCGGATAGGATCCAGCACGACCAGTTCTCCATCTTGCAGAACCCCGAATGCGTTGGCCGCAGCAACGATTGCCGGGATCTTCAAGTCCTGGGCCAGGCGCACGGCCACCGATTGGGTGCCGCCAACCTCGCAGATGATACCACAGGCAGGTGTAACCAGGTGTTGCCAACTGCTGTCGAATGCTCGGGCGACCACGATATCGTCGACATCTATTTGTATGTTGGCTGGCAGCGGTGGCTGCAACTTGCGAATGCGCCCTCGCACCTTTTGATCACCCAACCCCTGACCTCGAGCCAACACCTGTTCGATCAATTGTAGTTTAATGAGATTGGTTGTGCCAGGCGTGCTGCCTGCCGCTCCGGCGGTGATAACCAGCAGATCTCCTTCATGGATCAGCCCCTTGTCAAGCGCCAATTGTACGGCGTCCTCGATTACCTCGTCAGTGGTATCTCGGCGAGAGGAAAAGAGGGGGTAGACACCCCAGAAAAGGTTGAGTTGACACCGTACCTTGGGGCTTGGAGTAACGGCGATGATGGGAACACCGGGACGGTTATGCGACAATTTGCGTGCCGTATAGCCTGATGACGTCGGAGCGATGATGGCCGCGGCCCCTAAACTGGTTGCCAGGTCACTGGCAGCGTTGGCGATCGCTTGCGCTGCGAAATTGATCTCAGCCACGATCTCATTGTGACTGGATTGAACGGGAAGCGTCACTTCAGCCTTGGAAACGATACGTTCCATCATCTGCACAGTACGTACGGGATACCTGCCAACCGCGGTTTCTCCCGAGAGCATGACGGCATCGGTGCCATCGAGCACAGCGTTTGCCACATCCGAGGCCTCTGCCCGTGTTGGGCGTGGATTGCGAATCATCGAATCAAGCATTTGGGTTGCCGTGATCACAGGTTTTCCGGCCCTGTTACACAACTCGATGATCTCTTTTTGAATCATGGGAACATCTTCTGTTGGCAGTTCGATGCCCAGGTCACCGCGCGCCACCATAATGCCATCAGCTACCCGTACGATTGACTCGATATTAGCGACTGCTTCAGGTTTTTCGATCTTCGCCAACACCTGGGGAATGAGACCGCTACGAGATTGCTTACGAATCAATGCAACCAGATCCAGGACTTCTTGGGCTGTACGCACAAAAGAGAGCGCGATCCAATCCACCTGCTGGCGAACGGCAAATGAGAGATCGTGTTCATCTTTCTCGGTGATAGCAGGGATTCGAGAGTCCGCTTGAGGCAGATTGATGCCTTTGTTGGAGTACAGATGTCCTCCGGTGATGACCCGCGTAGCAATCATGCCGTCGTCGGTTTCAACCACTTCCAATTCCATCAGGCCATCGTCCAATAACATTCGATCCCCTGAATGCACCAGTTTGTGTAGATCTTTGTATTGACAGGGAATGGTCTCTTCTTGGATGGGCCGCGTGCTCAGTGTCACGACGCTACCGGATTGTAGCCTCAGGCCTTGTTCGGGGAGTTGCCCTACCCGCAATTTGGGCCCCTGTAGATCAGCCAGTATCGCTACGGTCCGATCCAACTTATCGGCAATAGCACGAACTCGTGAAATGATCCTGGCGTGGCCGTCATGATCACCATGCGAGAAATTGATGCGCGCGACATCCATGCCCGCTTCTATCAATTGGGTCAAGGTTTCGCGATCACTGCTGGCAGGGCCGATTGTGCAGACGATTTTTGTGAAACGCACGACTTAAATCCTAATGATCCTCTTTCGGCAGCCCGATGATTACATCCTCACCGGCAGCGATGCGAGCGACGGCCAGACGAGCGCCTTTGATAGCTTTATTCATGCGTTTATCGCTGTAAACACTGGCGAAAGTGGAGACGGCTGCATTTTCGCTGAGATCGAGGTTGTAACGTTTCCTCAATTCCTCGCGATGATGGCAGATCCACAGGTAGAGATCGGCGACTGTTCGGTTTGGAAACTCTTTGAGCACTCCACTCTCTCGAATCGATTCTGTCAGGGGTAGGTAGACATGGTCGTACCAGCTACGAACCGCTTCTTCATAAGGTATCTCTCGCTCAAAGGCTTCGCCGAGATACCATCGATGAACGTCAATCTGTTCGTAGAGTTTTCGATAGCGTCCTGGTTCGGTGAGGCGAATGTCGGCATCAGGGTAGTACGTTTGTAATTGGGTGTGCTTTAAAAACAGACGATGGCCGGCTTCGGTCAACCACGTTGAGAGCTTCTCGGCCGAATCTGCCTCGACCGGAAAGGGAACGTCGACTTTGGTGACATAGGCATCGATGCTCTTATCGCCACGCGACCGGGCGACGGATACACGATGATTGCCGTCGCGTACGAAATAGACATCGCCCACCTGGTAAAGGTCAACCGCTGGCACGCCTACAAGACCGCTCATGGCCGCATCAACCCGTTGCCATCGCTGTGCGAGCGCTGCATTTCTGGGTAGAAAAGCACTGGTAAAGTCACGGTAACGGCCAACACTACCGACGATCTTGTCTAAAGGGATATCTTGAGTTTTATAAAACGTAGCACCTTCACGTGCTTCCAGAATTTTGCGCACTTCTTCGTAGCTAAATAAATCTGTATTCCGGCCGCTGATGCCGGCGCGCCAATCCTGCAGCAGCGCCTGCATGTGCGCCTGCCGAAAATGCTCTTGTGCCTGATTGATCTCAACAGCTGTTGGTTCGTTTGTCATCATATACTTCCTTGGCGCAGAGAGACCTCTTGCAGCCATCAGACATGATACTCCTTTATTATAAGATGGCCGTAAGATCCCTCGCTATTAGTCCCCATGTTAAGGACTTAGCACAGAATAACATACGAAACCGCTTCCTCTAAATGACCGTAGAGTTCCGCAAATTATTGAATTCTCAATCCTAACCTGGACGGGCCAGAACCAATCAAAGCAGAGACAGGATTAACAAGATTTTCAGGATTTTCAAACATCTAATGTTGTTTATCCTGTAAATCCTGTCCAAATTTCTTGCCCATTGTACAAGAACCCGATTATCTAGGTACTAGCGATTGTTCCCAGATAGCGGCGGGAAAATGAAGCCCCGTTTCACATGACAGGATATGCCACGGCAATTTGACAATATTGGCCCTCGAATGTATATTTGTTTACAATTATTGCGCTGTTCGGTTAAATATCATAACAAGCTGACATGGGTCGAACTGGATGTGTATCGTGTCAGCAATCATTGCTCTTTAGGAGGATCACGGAATAAGTCCGCAGTTTGGCAAGCACAGTCACTTTATGCGGACGCTGCATATAGACTCTATGAGGACGAAAATACGGAGTCCGTATACTCAATAGTTAGAGCGCGCCTGCTCCCGGTCATTGTGCTGGTTCGGATGGCATGGTGGCAAGGAAAGCCGTTGGCAGGCGTAGGTGTTTCTGCTATCATAGCCTCCAGCTGGCGTCAAGAGCCTGCTCCCCGCCGTTTTTCTTCATCCCACCCTTGGCGCTCTAACAAGTCACTGCAGCGGATCGGGATCCGCCCTCAGTGCAAAGCAGGCGAACTCGAAGACTGTGGTTCGCCGCTTTCGGAAGTCGATGGCCTGCCCCGCCCGTCCGCTGAGTTCGGTCGTTAGGCTTTAATAACTAATTTTTGATCTAAAATGAATAGGGTGTGTCCTAAATGAGTTGGAGACACAGCATATCTGGTAAACTGAAGGTGTCAAAACAACCGACCTACAAACAAACCAGGAGAGAAGCTATGTCATCCAACTCAGAAGAGATTGTACAAGAGATTCGCCAAGAG
>JAAENG010000153.1 GCA_024224665.1 Chloroflexota bacterium
TAGCAAGTAGCAGGTCGCAGGTGCGAGTGCGGTTGCAGACACGGTTGAACTTGCCACTTGCAAGCCTACCACTTGCCACAAACACCGACAAAAAGTTGTCGATAATTTTGAGTAAGCGCCTAGCGATTGTCCTCAGCCTGCGATGAGAAGATCTGGCCCACTGGAGCGGGTCACACTTGCCACCTACCACCTACCACCTACCACCTGCCACCTGCCACTTGCCACTTGCCACCTACCACCTACCACCTGCCACTTGCCACTTGCCACTTGCCACCTACCACCTGCCACCTACCACAAACATCACCAAAAAGCCGTCAATCAATTTACCTAAACACCAAACAGGAGCGCAACCATGTTCGTGAACCGAGAAGAAGAGTTGGCCTTCCTCGAAAAGCATTATCACTCGGAACGGGCGGAGTTGTTTGTTCTCTATGGTCGCCGCCGGGTGGGCAAAACGGAGTTGTTGCGCGTCTTCTGCCAGGATAAACCCCACATCTTTTTCATCGCCACAACCTCTTCCGATGAGTCCCAATTGGCGCGTTTCAGCGAACAAATCCTGGCTTTTCAAGGTGTCACACCAGGGGGATTGATATTCCCTTCTTGGGATAATGCTTTTGAACAACTGGCTGCGTTGCCCGACCGCCCCGTGGTGATACTCGACGAGTTCACATACTTGTCAGGCGGCAATCAAGCTATCCCTTCCATCCTACAAAAGGTGTGGGATACTACACTGAAACACAGCCAGGTCTACCTAATCCTTTGCGGTTCATATGTGGGCATGATGGAGCGACAGGTGTTAAACTACGGGGCGCCACTATATGGCCGGCGAACGGGGAGCTGGCGACTGGATCCATTGAATCCGGCCGCAGCGGCCCAGTTCACGCCCGCTTACAATGCGATTCAGGCAATGGAAACCTGGGCCATCTTGGGTGGCATTCCCTACTATTTGGAGACTTTCGACGACAGGCAGTCTGTGTTCGACAATGTTAAGAATCACATTTTACATCCACGTTCCCTGTTGTACGACGAACCACGGCTATTGCTGATGGAGGAGTTAAGGGAGCCGAGGAACTATTTTTCCATCCTGCAGGCCATCGCCCATGGTCGCACCCGACCCAATGAGATCGCCCAGGCGGCCCATCTGCCACCATCAAGCGTGGGCAAATACCTGGATGTTCTGCGCTCTCTGGGGATCGTGGAACGACAGGTGCCGGTCACCGAAACGCGGCCGGAGAAGAGCCGCAAAGGGATCTATGGCATAAAAGACCCATTTCTGCGTTTCTGGTTTCGTTTTGTGCATCCCTTTCGAGATCGGTTGGAGTTGGGTTATCTGGATGCAGTCATGGCAGAAGAAATGCTTCCTCAACTGGATCGGTTTGTGGCGCAAGCTTTTGAGCAAGCAGCTCATTGGTTTGTGACCCGACAGGCGCAGCAAGGCAGATTATCGATAACACCCAGCCGCGTAGGGCGTTGGTGGTCACCCCAAGGCGAAATTGACCTGGTGGCGCTGGACGACCGCCGCAACGAATTGTTAGTGGCGGAATGCAAGTGGACAAAACTTCCGGTGGGGACCAATGTGCTGGAGGAATTGAAGAGGAAGGCGGCACTATTGCCCGGCGAGTCGTGGGAACGGATCGTGTACGCGCTATTTGCCAAGCAGGGCTTCACCCCGACTCTGCAAGCTCAGGCTGCCGGCGGTCGAGACGAGATACTTTTGTTCACACCGGCCGATTTACTACCCGGACGTTAAGCAAATATGCACAATAACCTCTCCTACCACTCATGAAGCAGTGATCATTAGGCTTGCTGAAGATGATTGACAGTTTTGTGGCAAGTGGCATGTGGCATGTGGCAAGTGGCATGTGGCACGTGGCAAGTGGCATGTGGCATGTGGCATGTGGCATGTGGCAAGTGGCATGTGGCATGTGGCATGTGGCATGTGGCAAGTGGCATGTGGCATGTGGCAAGTGGCATGTGGCATGTGGCATGTGGCA
>JAAENG010000154.1 GCA_024224665.1 Chloroflexota bacterium
TTGTGGCAAGTGGTAGGTTTGCAAGTGGCAAGTTCAACCGTGTCTGCAACCGCACTCGCACCTGCGACCTGCTACTTGCTACCTGCCCCAATGGGGCCTCATTTGAGTGGGAGGATATTGGATGATTTGGGGGATGCACGTGATCGGCTGAATCAGACGCCTCAGAATAGTACCCCTCCATCGGGCAGATATGCACCATGGGAACAAGTCGGTTTTACTGATGAGAGGAATCCGCCGGATGATGCAGGTAAAGGTGACGATACAGAAGAGAAAGAAAAGCAAGGAAAGAGTATTAGTCAACGGTACCTTGAACAAACGACACAATCTGATTTGCAGAGTAGATATCCCCAGATGCCTGGATTTCATCGACAAGAATGCTCGCAATTGGGGTTATTTACTTCACAGCCAATGTTTAACATACGGTTGCCCAATACAAAAAGATGATACTATCGGATTCTGTGGTTACCTCTCATGGTGTCACTCCTTCGGCTTCGCTCAGGACAGGCCTGAGCGGGTCAAATACACAACTTTCACGCTTGGGAGACGCCGGCGAAGGGTCTCGCTGTCATGAAACGAGAGATTCCTTCGAGTCCCTCAGGACAAGCCTTCGCTGGAATTGACTTATTATCGAGCATTTTTTCGTTAAAAACGATGGATTTACGATGTGTATGGGCCTCGCGAACCCGCTCAGACCTCTCCTGAGTGCAACCGAAGGAATGACACAGGCAGGATAGGAGTCGCCATCCACAGAATCCACCAGAACTAGACAAAAAGCAAGGAAAAGAGAGCAAGGCAACACAAAACGAAGATCAATGGGCAGATACCCAAACCAATAGCGAGTCAGGCAGTACCCGGAAAGCGGGGAAGCAACCGGGAGCAAAGGGAGTTGGACGTCAGGTGGACCTACCGGTAACAGGGGAGGAGATTCATAAGGCATCTGAATGTGCCGCCTGTGGCGAGCGTTTTGGGGAGGAAGTGCCATTTCAAGCCACAACAGGACCGTATGTGCTGGACATAGAAAAGGGAGAGCTAGGCATAGAAGTGAGCCATGTCAAGCATATATATGGAGAGCTGAGTTGTAGTTGCGGTCATGTGACGCAAACAATGCCGGGACGATGCCCGGAAGAACCGGGGTGGGAAGTCGACTTGACGGAATGGCATCAGGTGGGGCCGATGTTGGTATCCATGATCGTATGCCTATCACTGCGTATGCGCCTGTCCTGTCCGCGCATTCAGGAGTTTTTGCGGGACCGGCTGGGCATTACACTCAGCGTGGGCTGTATCAATCAATGAATTACAGAAGGAGGAGGGGCAACAGCACCGTTAGAAGATGAATTAATCGCCGAAATCCAGTAATCAGAATTGCTGCACGCAGACGAAACGGGCTGGAAAGAAAATGGACGCACCATATGGTTGTGGGTTTTGCGAACAGCAACCGTGACCTTGTATATGATTGGAGGGCGCAGTTGTGATGTAATCGCCGATGTGATGGAGCAGTTTGGTGGTTGGCTGATGAGCGATGGCTATGGTCAATATCGCAAATACGGGAAACGACTGCGCTGTCTGGCTCACATAATCCGTAAGGCCGGAGGGCCGGCAGAGAGTTGTCACCCGCAAGCGGCGGAATTTGGCGAGAAAGTTCTCGAATATGTTTCTCTGTTCATCAAGGGCATTTATAAGGCTCGGGGCGACCCGACCCTAGACTTGGTGGAGAAATTCTCGAAAGAACTGGCGCAATTGAAGGAATTGTGCGAGCAACATCGAGATCATGAACACGATAAAACCAGAAAACCGGCCCGCGAATTTCTCAACGCCTGGGATGCCGTCCGGAACGTGTTGGCCTATCCACAAATGCCCATCACGAACAATGACGCTGAACAACCATTGGCGGCATTGGGCTATCGCTCGCAAAACTTGTGCTGAGCATTGCCGAAGTATCAGCTACGGCACACGCACGGCGTAGGGGAGCCGCGCCTAGACTTTATTGGCAAGCGTGATCGATACTTGTCGCCAACGAGATGTTTGACCATGGCCGTACATCGCAGAAATGATTCATTCAATTGTTAAGGTGCGGAGGCTCAATTACCCTTCTTGCTAAACGACCTAATTGTCAACATGGTCCAGGCCGCATAATGAACTATGCCCGCATTTGTGAAGATGAGGAACCGGTTCCATGAACCATGCCCAAATTCCCAAGCTCTTTCATGCCCGCTTTACTTCTAGCCCTCGACCCAGAGCTCTTTCCCAAACATTTTGATCAGGGATTGCCGGCGCCGGCCTTGATGTCGTGGCGGATGAACCTCTGTCTGCTCGATCCCCGCTCTGGGACATGGAAAACGTGTTGGGCGCTTCGTTCGTTTAAAAAATACATCACAGCGAAAACTTTAATCACCAATACCTTGATGAATTTAGCATTTTGAGATATAGTTCCTGCCAAGTAGTCTCAATTCAGAGGGTATTCCCATGGCAAAGAAACCGGAGTTTTATCCTGAAGAAATCAATCGACTAGACAAGGCTTGGCAAGAAATGATGGCCCGTCGGTCAGAGGGAACAGGGAGTGCTTGGGGCGATCATTATGTTTTGGTCAACATCCTACGCGATTGTGGGGTTGATGCTGAATTTGAAAGCAGTTCACTGGTAGAGAATTATGTCGAATATGTTATTACCTACGGAAAAGCCCCAGACATTTATTAAGTTTAAGCGGAGTGATATAGTTAATGCCCGTGGTCAAATTGGGGTCATTGTTGATGTGTTGCAAAGTGTTGAAACAGACAATATATGTCTCTATATTCGCTTTGTGCATAACCTTGGGAATGCTCGTCCGTATGATATGTTGGAAATATCTTCTGAGCGGATGCTGGGCGTAGATAAATGGACATTAGCAACACAGATAGATTTAGAACAGGCCATTGCTAAGAGAAAGACTCGTTTAAACAAAGAAGTTGAAGAGTTACTGAATATTTCAGTTGGACAAGATGGTCACTAAGAACACAATGTCATTAAGTTAAGGGATATAACCCAAGTGCAATGCACTCTCTGCCTGGTTTTGCAGCGGAAACTGCTTGGAAAACCCCAACGTTTGGCTACCTACACGAGTGCAATGCACCTTAACTTAACGACCTTGACTAAGAACAGACCACAAGCGTAGTACAGATTTTTGGCATGGCGCATCACCCAACTACGTTGCTCGCGCCACGTCGATTTTTCTGGACAATCTGGCGCGTTTCTTGCAGGGTGTACCTATGGTCAATCAGATAGATAAGATGGCCCATGTGGGCCGAACGGCCACGAAAAACTAACCCATGTCAAAGATCAGTCCCTCAGTATCGGCCCCGATGCGCACGGCGGTCTCGGGTGCAGGGTCTTCACTGAGCAAATAGTCTGCCAGGGGTTCGCGTAGATGCCGCCTGATGATGCGGCGCAAAGGGCGGGCGCCCCATTCGGGATGGGTGTTTTGGGCCAGCAACCAGGTTTGGGCATCGTCGCTAACGGTCAGAGCCAGACCACGGGATTCGAGCAGTTTCATTTCCTTTTTCAGCATCAAGCGCAAGATCAGTCGCAGATCATCTGCTGAAAGGGCACTAAAGATGATGATATCGTCCAGGCGGTTGAGGAATTCCGGGCGGAAATAGTTCTTTACCGCCGACATCACCAAGTCGCGGTGACGTTCACTGATAATGGCTTCTGAGAGATACTCCGATCCGAGATTACTTGTCATAATGACGACGGCTTCGTTGAAGTAGGTCGTGCGGCCCTGTCCATCAGTCAGGCGACCCTCTTCCATCACTTGTAGGAGAACGTCGAGCACACGGGGATGCGCTTTTTCCACTTCGTCGAACAGCACGATGGTGTATGGCTTCTGACGCACGTAATCGGTCAGTTGTCCGCCCCCTTCATAGCCCACATAACCGGGTGGAGCGCCAATGAGACGGGCGACGCTGTGTTCTTGCTGGTATTCGCTCATGTCCAGTTCGAAGAGCGACTGTTCATCTCCAAACATGAATTCAGCCAGTGCCTTGGAGAGTTCGGTTTTACCGACACCGGTGGGGCCCAGGAAGAGGAAGGAGCCGATGGGTCGTTTGGGATCTTTGAGCCCGACACGGGCGGTCTTGACGGCGCGTGAGACGCTGAGCACTGCCTCATCTTGGCCGATGATCCGTTCTCGGATCGCTTCGACCATGCTGGCATAGCGAGCGCGTTCATCCATGCCCAGACGCGTGACCGGCACCCCCGTCATCAGGCTGATGGCCAGGGCGACATCTTCGTCGTCCAGGCGGGTATCACCATCGGTGGTGGGGCGGAAAGGATTCTGGTCTTGGGTCCCAGCCCGAACCAGGGCGCAACTGCGATGCAGCAAGTGGATGGCCGAAGCCGGCAAGGGTGTTTCGGTGAGATAACGGCGGGCGAGGCGGGCGGCGGTGATCATGCTACCGGCATTGATTTGTAGATCGTATTCAGCTTGTAGATGGGGCCGGTGTACGGACAGAATCGCGGCCGCCTCCTCGATACTGGGTTCCGGCACCGTCAGGAGATGCATGTGTTCGACAACCGCCGGTATTTTTAGCAGGCGTTGCTCGTAATCCCCTTGTGTGATTGTGCCGATAATGACGGGGTCGGTATCCAGCAAGCCTTTTTGCAGCGGGCGTTCAGCCTTGGGGAAAACAGCGTCGAGAATACCGCCGAAAAAACGACTGATGTTGGGGATGAAGAGGATGCCGCCCTGTGATTGGCGAAAACCTGCTTGCAAGGCTTTCACGGGATCGGTGAGAAGGGCCGATTCATTGATCTCGACCAGTGATTTGAACTCGCCCGGACCTTTGCCCTCGGCCATCAACAAGGCCAGAGAATGCACGATAGAGCGCCTGCCTACGCCGGCCGGACCTACCAACAGGATGTGGCGATGCCCTGCAATTGCCAGCAGCGTGCTCACATCTCGCAGCAGATCCTTCCGATAAAAGACCGGTCTCATTTCACCGCCGGCAGCCTGTGCGATGAGGTCGTTGGCGGTGCTGTTGCGTATCTCCGCCTCGGCCATGAGCTGGTCGGTCATCGCCTCCGGCGTGATACCGTGGCGATTGAGAAAGGCGCTGGTGCTGACACCGCGTTCGGACATCGCCCCCAGGGCATGATGTGTCCCCACCTGGATCTCGTCCAACGCCTGGGCAATACCTCGTCCTTCATCCAGGGCGACGAGCATCTCATCAGAGAGGGGAATGGCCTCATTTCCGGCTGACAGGAAGGTGAGCCGACCATCGCGTCCAGAACGAAGCTTTGCCATTTGCGCGGCTGTTTTTTCGAACTGCTGCAGCTTGAAACCCCGTTCCTGGCTGAGGTGGCGGATGAGACGGCTGGCGTTGTAGGTGTCGCTGCGGGCGAAAGTGTACAGTAGTAGTTCGGGCGTGAGAATGGTATGCCCAAAGGCCTTCATCGTTGCCACAGCATCGTTGAGCGCGTCGGTCAGTTCAGGGGCGGGGATATCGGGATTGAGTGAGGTCATAAGCTGAGTTCGGGTTTAGCGAGAATTTGGGAGCAGGCCGGACAACATTTGTAAAGGCGCCGGCGACAACAAACGGGCCAACATAGCGACGCCAAGATAAAGCAAGCTTACCACCGCCAGGGCCGCGAACGCCACCAGGATGTTGGACGCCACCAGGGGTTGCAGCAACAGGAGCGGAATCGTCAGCAATACAAGACCCAATAACGTCCCCCATTTGAACTGCAAGTCTTCGCGTATCTGTGCGAAGAGTGCCAGGGCGTAAACCGTGAGGCCCAAGGTCATAGCCCAGGCAGTGCCGACGGCGCCAAATCGTGGTGTAAGGATTGCACTGCTGCCCCAAAAGAGAACGATGCCGATGGCAATGGCTATCAACTTGGCTCGGGCCGTCTGTCTGACTGCCGTGGCAACGGTGCCAACCCCTACAAGTACCAACGCCGGCAGCGCCAGCAACATCACCCGCAAGACGATCGCCGAATCGCCATAGTCCTGGCCGAGGATGAAGGGCATGATCCAGTCGGCGGTGTATTGCACCGCCACCACCGCCAAGAGCGCCAGGGCCATGCCCCATTGCGTAACAGTCTGCAGCCAAAAGCCCACGCGCTCACTCTGTCCCTCCTCTTCGAATTCACTGACCGTGGGCAAAAAGGCCCGGGTGAGCTGGTCGATGATGGTAAACACCAGGAAAAAGACAACCAGGGCCAGATCATAGTAGGAAACCTGTACAGGATCGTCAGTCTGTATCTGCACCAGGATCGTCCCTGTGCGGAAGAGGAGGATGATACCGACATTGGTGGCCCAAAAACCCAGGCCCATACGTGCATAGGGTTTGAGAAAGCCGAAATTGGGTTTGAAGGAATTGCGCTTGTACCAGGCCAGGGTCCATAGTATGGCGATGGCTAAGAAGATGAGTTCGTTGAAGGTGTAGGCGGCCATCTGGGCGCTGAGGCCATAGGCGCCAACCAGCAGCATGGGGATCAGTTGCAATGTCAAACGCCAGGAGACCTCGAACGACCACTTGCCCATGTCGTTTTGGGCGTAAAGCACGTGGTAGCTGGTCCAGGAAATGATGTGGATGCCGGCCGAGACCGCGATCAAAAATGAGGGCCAACCCCGCAGCCATTCGGCAATGAGTGGCCCCACCATCAACATGATCGGTATCAAACTGAAGGCGACTAGGACGCGCAGCAAAAAGGTTTGGCTGAATAGCTGCCTTGCGTCCTCCGGCTTGCGGTCCAGCAGGGAAGGGATGTGCCTGCCAAAGACTTCCAGGCCGCCGAAATCACCCGCCCACCATAGCAACAAGGAGATCGCCATGGCCAGCGCCAGTTGTCCGTAGGCTTCGGGGCCCAACCAGCGGGGCACGATGGCGGCCCAGAGCACACCGCCAATGAGCTGGCCTATTTTGTTGAAACTGATGAGCGAGAGATTGCGGCTCATCTCGCGGGCGTCGGTGGTCATGGCGAGGGTTGGGCTAACTCCGTGGGGTGGGTTCGAAGCGTTGGCGCCCATATGCGAGGACGCCTGAGTAACGTGGCGGCCGTGCTGTTGAGGGCCACTGCCAGATCGACGGGGAACACATCAGTACGAGATAGGGTAGCCGCATCCACCATGCCAGTCCAGCTTTCGTACGAACCAGCGCTGCGATTACTTGCAGGTAGGGCAGAAGGAGGACGCCTAGAATGATGCGCCCTGGCATGTCGAAACGTGTCCCTAAAACCCGATCGCTGAGGATCTGAGCGAATGCCACGAGTAAAGCCAGGCGGTCGAGATAGCCCAAACTGAAGAGGAACAATTCCAAGCGCAGAGCTGGCGAGATCGGTGTATGCAGCAGGCGTCCACTGTGTTCGATGGCGACATTCTGAAAACCACGGCTCCATCTTACATGCTGGCGCCAATAGCCGCCAACCGTGGCGGGGACTTCATCATAGGCGACACTGGACTCGACATAACGGATACGATAGCCGGCGCTGATGATGCGGAGGGTGAGGTCGCTGTCTTCGGCGTCCGAGGCAAAGCCTTCGAGCGACGCCAGGAGGTCGCGGCGGCAAGCGCAGTGCGAACCGAGGATGGCGGGTGCCAGCTCAAGACGATCTTTGGCAACCATGGTGATACGTTGGTGTACCAGTCGTTCGATGGCGCTGTAGTAAGCACTGGCAGATGTGAGTGCATTCCTCGCTTCGGTGCGAGCGCTGACTGCAGCGATTTCTGGATCATGTAGTGCCGTTACGAGTGCTCGCAGGCCACCGGGTTCAGGGCGGTGATCGGCATCATAGACAGCTACGATTTCACCCCAGGGTTCCTCTTGCAACCCCAGGTTGAGCGCCGCTGCTTTACCAAGTTTCTGTGGAGAGTGAAGGGCATGCACGGGTGCGTTGGCAGTTGCCAAGTCAGCGATGAGTTCAGAGCTGTTATCTGTTGAACCGTCGTCGATCAGCAGGATGCGTAGATGTTCGTGGGGATAACCATTGTCGAGCAAGGCCTGCACCAACGCCGGCAGGCTGGGGCCATCATTGTGGCAGGGAACGAGAACTAACAGGTCGGGTTCATCGCCAATGGCTCGGGCGCCGGTGGGCACGGGCGTCAACAAGGCTGTCAGGGCAAAGATCAGTCGCCTCAAGCTAAACAGCAGCAGAGGCAGAAGAGTGAGGAGGCGCAGCAGCCGGAACAGGATCATGACCGTATCAAAACAGCAAAACGCCTGACCCGAACATCTCTCTCATCTCTAGCAGGAGGGTGATGTCCACAAGTCAGGCGGGCGCAAGTTTAGCTTGCCAATCGCAAGTAGTAGGGCGGGTGGGACTTGAACCCACAAGGGCTATGCCCGGCGGATTTTAAGTCCGCTGCGTCTGCCAATTCCGCCACCGCCCCGGGTGGTCGGTTACGTTGCCGATGATAGCAGCCCGGTGCGGGTTGCGTCAAGCTGGGTATCGGTCCATTGGCAGGCGTGAAATACCCTGTTTCGGTCGGCTAGTGATAAGGCACGTTGGTTATCGTCTGGAACGCATGCAGTTTTGCAGACAGAAGCTAGAGAGCCCTTTGTAACGTATCTCAATGGCCAAGACGTGGTATCAGTGGACGCCATCACGCCGACACTGGTGAGGCTGTTTCTCGTTCACTAATATGCGATCGGCATCGCCAGAATATGCACTATCGCCCGGGACGACTGGCACCCTTTCTGCTTTGAAAATCAAAAGGCAAAGTGCAAAAGGCAAAAGTATTATCCGCCGTTCCGAAAATCACTCCTGCTAGGACTGGCAGTGCTTTGTTCTGGACCGATACTGTCTTCAAGCAAAAAGGACTGCCAGTCCTCTTAGTTGCTGGCATCGAGCCAGATTCCATGCCTGTCTATCGTATGGATAAACGCGTATTCAGAGAACGTTTTACGCGGTAGCCTGGAGCTGTGGCGGAGCTATGGTCTGGACGGTGTTACGGTGATAGGGTAAGATGCAAGCATACGGAGATTTCACGTACGTATCAATAGCTCAAAACTTTGTACTATGCCAGACAAAAACTACAAAATCGCTCCTTCAATCCTTTCATCTGATTTCGCACGCTTGGGCGAAGAAGTGCAGGCCGCCGATGCCGCGGGCGGTGATTGGATACATGTGGATATCATGGATGGCCATTTCGTGCCGCCCATATCCTTTGGCTCGCCCATCATCAATGCCATCCGACCGGTGACATCAAAACCACTGGACGTGCATCTCATGGTTCAGCATCCGGAGCGGCATTTGGAGGATTGCGCAAAGTCCGGGGCGGATATCCTTACCGTCCATATCGAGGCCAGCCCACATCTGCAACGGAACATACAGATGATCAAAGATCTGGGCTGTCGCGCCGGTGTATCACTCAACCCGGCCACCCCACTCTCCTCACTCGATGAGATCCTGCCCGAACTTGATCTGGTGCTGATCATGACTGTGAATCCGGGATTTGGCGGACAGTCTTATTTACCCAGCAGCCGCCGTAAAATCGCACGTCTGCGCCAATGGTTGGACGAGATAGGTTCGCAGGCCGAGCTTGAAGTCGATGGTGGGATCCATGCGGGTACGGCCGCCGAAGTGGTACAAGCGGGGGCGACAGTGCTCGTGGCCGGTTCGGCTGTGTTCAATGACAGGGGATCGGTGGCAGAGAATATTAAGCGGCTACATGATGCCGTTGAGGCACGTTCTGTCGTTTGATAGAAAAAGAGCCCGGCATGAAAGCCGGGCTCCGCTGGTATCGAGAATCAGAAATCATGCATCCCAATCTGGTGGTTCCAGATCGGGCACAACTTCATGGTCAACTTGACCGTCTAGTAGTTCCAGCGCATGTGCAAATTTGCCTTCGGTTCGTTGATCAACGTAAGCAATGAGCGTGGATGAGTTGGGCTCGATCCCTTTCTCTATTTTCTTTTCCAACTTATTTGGGATCTGCGCACCTCTGTTGTGATGGAGGACGGCCCCGGTAACGGCGCCAATCGCACCACCTGCGATCAGGCCGGCGGGCCCTAACAACAGTCCAATGGCCGCGCCTGTGATCGTGCCCCATCTCGCATCATGCTGATGTGGTGCATAGTGTTTTTCGGTGACCTTGTCATTTTCGTGTCTTCCCACGGCTGAGGCGGTAATAATGCCATAAATGGAAGGGTCCATTTTGCTTGTATATTGATGCAAATACTCAGCAGCCTTGTCAGGTCCATTTTCAAATGTTGCGATTACAAGTTCTACGGGCATAGGATCCTCCTTCTGATCATCGTTGCGCGCTTTCAAATGTTTTGGAAGGTCAATTGTCTTGGAGTCTGATTGTAGTTTGATTTGATAGGGGTTGGCAAATGATGTGGATAGGGCGTTCGTTCAAGCCGATACGATCCACAGCGCCGACAATCAATTTGCCGGTACTATCACGATATATAGGGTTCCAATTGCCTTGCCACACGCTGGCAGGCCTCACCCAGGTATTGAACCTCACTTTCGCCATGAGCGGTGGTGTTGCTGCCGATGCCGTGCATAACGTGGATGTCTTCTAAAAGGAAAGCGAGTTGGAGAATCCGATCGGCCAGGAGGGTGTGACATAGGCTGGGATCCGATACCTCGACGGGTGAGTTCAGCGCCAATCCCTGTTTTTGTGGGATGACTAACCCATGCAAGGAACCGGCGGGGAGGTCTTGAATCTGGTCCCCGGAGAAACGAACTTCGATACCTTCGCCACTGAATGCCTCTGTCACGATTGCGCGAATAGCAACGCCGGTCTCGCCAAGCTGCGAATAGATTTCAGTTTCTCGTGCGATGAGGTGGGTAACAAGCGTTTTTGCAGCCAATAGCGAGGCCGGATGGGCGCAGTAAGTTCCTCCAGAGAAGGCCACACTGTGGCCGCCCACTCGCCCGACTTGATCCAGGATGTCAGCACGCCCTGCTACTGCCGCCAGAGGCATCCCACCCCCGATGATTTTTCCAAGGGTGGTCAGGTCGGGTTTGACGCCGTACAACTGCGCCACATCCCCTGCTCGATATCGGAAACCCGTAATCACCTCATCGCAGATGAGTACAGCGCCATGGTGTTCGCTAAGCTGGCGAGCAGTTTGTAAAAACTCAGGCGTTGCAGGGATCATGCCCCCGCCGCCGATAACCGGTTCGATGATCAGGCAGGCTATCTGATCGCCCTGCTCGCGAAAATGCTGCTGAAGTTGGTCGAGGTCATTGAAAGTGGTTGTGATCACATCTGTATCCGAGCTAGGGGGCAATCCTAGACTTTCGAGCTGATCAAAGCCGTTGTCCCAGTGTACACCCTTCAATCCCCAGGGCTGGGAGCCATGCCAACCACCACCCATCTTCAACACAAGTGAGCGAGCGGTGGCGGCGCGCGACAACATTGTGGCATACATCGTCGCCAGGGAACCACTGGTGGTGAAGCGGATGCGTTCATGGCCCGTTTGTGCGCAGAGGAGTTCCGCTAACTCGACCTGCAAGCGGTCTACAAAACCGCTTTGTAGACCCCAACCATTGTTAAACGCCTGAGCGAGGGCCTGGGTTACCAGCGCTGGGTTGTGGCCCAGGATATTGGCAAAATGACCCTGCCAGAAATCGAGCAAGCGGTTGCCGTCCTCGTCCTCGATCCAAGCGCCCTGACTGCGTTTGATACGCGGCGGGAAAGGCTGCATGAGGCGGACTGCATGACTGCCACCGTCGACGAGTGCTGATTCGGCCCGTTGTTGCAGCGCCGCAGATCTTGGGGCGTGGCGGGCGTAGGCTTCTGACAACATCTTAAGGAGTGGAACATAATCAGTCTGTTTCATCATTGCCTCTATATTAGCTGTTCTTTCGATCATATTTTTTTGAATTTCTCAGATTCTCTTACCTAATAAATAATGTATGTGAAAAAATTAAGATAATATATAAAAAATATAAATTCTAAACAA
>JAAENG010000155.1 GCA_024224665.1 Chloroflexota bacterium
CGCGTGGCCGCGTGGCCGTGAAAACGCGAGGTCGCGTGGTCGCGTGGTCGCGTGGTCGCGTGGTCGCGTGGTCGCGTGGTCGCGTGGTCGCGTGGTCGCGTGGTCGCGTGGTCGCGTGGTCGCGTGGTCGCGTGGTCGTTTGGTCGCGTGGTCGTTTGGTCGTTTGGTCAGAAGCGCCTTGTTGTCGAGCGCATGGGGAGCACGGGCCGGTGTAAGATCGGGTACTGGTAAACGCTGTGGGTGCTGGTTTTATCCTTTCCAATCCGCGTCTTCCGCGTTTGTCCGCGTACTGTTTCTTGTCGGTTTGAGGCGCAGCTTCGTTGGTGTGGCTACTGTGTTGCAGCAGCCGAGACCGGCGATAGTTCCTGTCCCTGTGCTGCGGCCACCGGCACGTCCAGGCCGTCGGCGGCCAAAACGGGGTGGAGTGCAGCGATTGCCACTTCCAGCATTTCCATATCTGGTTCGTTCGTGGTCAGTCTTTGCATGGCCAGACCGGGTGCGATCAACAGGCGCATGATGGCATTGGTCTGATGCTTGGTGCTGAAACGCAGGAATTCATAAGAAATACCTGCAACCACCGGGATCAAAACCAGGCGAGAGAGGATACGGAAAAGCAGATTGTCGAACTGCAACGGGATGAAGAGGATGATGCTGATTACAAGAACAAACAGCAAGAAACTGGTCCCACAACGCGTATGCAGGGTCGAGAATGTAGCCACACTGGTTGGGGTGAGCGGCGCGCCCGCTTCATAGGCGTTGATCGTTTTGTGCTCGGCGCCGTGATACGAGAAAACACGTTTGACATCTGCCATCTGGCCGATAGCGACGATATAAACTATGAATAACGCCAGCCGGAAGATCCCTTCCATCAAACCGCTCAAGGCTTTCGACAGGCCGAGCCAGTTCTCGATAGCCTGACTGGCGACCGTGGGCACCATAAAGAATAGTCCGATACCAAAGGCCAGCGAAATGATAATCGTACCCCAGGCAACCGGGCCACTAAAGCTTGCAGGCTCTTCCCCGCCCTCACCTTCTTCTTCGAGGGCAACGTCGGCGGACCACATCAGGGCGCGGGTGCCCAGCACCAATGCGTCCCACAGTAAGACCACACCACGCACGAAGGGCATGCGGGAAATACGGCTTTGATAAATCTTGGGCGGCAGGGGTTCCTCATGTATAACGACCTCCCCTTCGGGATTGCGAACGGCTACAGCGACACGCTGCTGGCCTCGCATCATTACACCTTCGATAACGGCCTGCCCGCCATAATAGAAATCGCTCAAAATCGACACTCCGTTGAAAAAATCATGAGGCCTATCCTAACACGTGAGCACCTGATGGGCCAAACCCAACGGGGTGTTTTACGAGATTTCCAGGCCGGAAACCCTTCGATTCGTCCAAAATTCATCAATCATTCATGTGGAAGTGGCCTGACTGGTGATTCGGGCAGTGCAGCCTTTCCTTGAGCGACCCAGGTCTCCAGTGCAGCCATCGCTCTTTCAGCGTATTGCTGATAGCGTTCCTTCTTTTTGCGCACATGGGGTTGCAATGGCGGCATCAAGCCAAAATTCCCCTTCATGGGCTGAAATTTCTTGGACTCGGCATGGGTAACGTAGTGGAAGATAGCTCCCATCATCGTCACCGGGGGCAGTTTATGCGCTGTCTCACCTGACAGCAAGCGGGCCATGTTGATCGCCGCCAATATCCCCCCTGAAGTTGACCCCACATAGCCCTCGGATCCGATGATCTGTCCGGCAAAAAAGAGATCATCACGATCATGCCATTGCAGAGTCGGCCGCAACAATATCGGACTATTGATGAATGTGTTGCGATGCATTTGTCCTAAGCGCACGAATTCCGCCCGTTCCAGTCCCGGTATCATACGGAACACTCGCCGTTGTTCGGGCCAGCTGAGATTGGTCTGGAAGCCGACCATATTGTAGAGTGATCCCGCCAGATTGTCCTGGCGAAGCTGCACCACCGCATGGGGACGCCTGCCCGTACGGGGATCGCGTAACCCGACCGGTCGCATGGGTCCGAATGCCAGTGATCGCTCGCCCCGGCCGGCCAGCACCTCAACCGGTAAACAACCCTCGAAAAAGCGTTCATCCTCTTGTTCGAACTGCCTGAGTTCGATACGTTCGGCCCCTCTCAGGGCATCAAGAAAGGCAGCATACTCCTCGGCATCGAGCGGACAGTTGATATAGTCGCCGCTGGAATCGCCGCCCGCTGAATTGCCCGGTTTACCGCTGTCCCGATCATAGCGGGATTGGCGCCATGCCGACGGCATGTTGATGGATTCCAGTCTGACAATAGGCGCTAACGCATCATAAAAGTAGAGGTAATTCTGTCCGGCCAGATCGCCGATGCCGGAGGCCAGAGCATCCGAAGTCAGTGGACCGGTGGCAACGATGACAGGACCTGCGGGGATGGCGGCCACTTCAGAGCGGATGACACGGATGTTGGGATGCTCGGAAATGGCTGAGGTCACGTCGGCGCTAAAGGACTCCCGCCCCACCGCTAACGCCCCACCTGCGGGCAGGGCATTACGGTCGGCACAGCGGATGATCAATGAACCAAGGCGGCGAAGTTCAGCCTTTAGCAGACCTTGTGCTCGATCAATCGCCTGCGCCCCCATCGAGTTGGAGCAAACCAGTTCGGCAAAATCATCGCTCTGATGCGCAGCCGTCTGCCGTTTGGGGCGCATTTCGTACAGGTCGACCTTAAAACCTCGATTGGCGAGCTGCCAGGCGGCCTCAGACCCTGCCAGGCCGGCGCCGATAATAGTCACGGGTGATGGATCTTTTGCTGTCATTTTAAAATTAGGGATTGAGGATTGCGAGTTGTGGATTGCGAGTTGTGAAGTGTAGATTGCAGCTTTAGACTTGAAGCCTACAGAACACCGTGTGCCAATTCTGAGGTGTAGGCAGGGCAAACGTCAAGATCGTAGCATCAGTGTTACCAAACAAGTCATCGCCCTCTTGCTTAACTTCATGTAGTTTTGTTATGCTAGCCAATCTGTTCTATAGCATTCTGGCTCTTTCGGAACTTGTGTGACTCCTACTAGAAAAGCGTGTTTCGTCAGCACACGCAACACAGAACAGGCAACACGTGCTTTCTAGGGCCACATGAGATCCTCTTGAACCCTAGTTTTTTAGGGAGGCTGTATGTATGGTTGTCGATTGGTCGTTGATCATCACTCTTGGCGTCATTTTCTTCATCACGTTGTTGGGGGCCTGGTTACGTTCTCGTCGCAAAGACGAGTGCTTGACGGCGTTTGAGGGCTATCATGTTACATTGGAAAGGGTGGATGGCAGAATTGCGTGGGGGATCATTCATGTCGAACCGACAGGCGCCGAGTTCCTCTACCGCCACGCCGTTCAGGATGAGAATCATGTCGAGGCCAGCTACATACTTTATCAATCTGAATACGAGAACATTCAAGCGATTTACCGCTTCGCCGATGACCTCGACGAAGCCAACCGTGTTCGGCGCACAAAGCAGATCAAGCAGTGGTTCAATCCTGGACCCCTTCGGTTATTCATGCGAAAAACGCGCAATTTCCTCTCCACTGCGTCTGACTCCTTAAATGAGGTGATCGGCATTCTGGTTGGTAGGGCGCGCAAGCCGGCCGGCCAACTAATGACTGACACCAGTGAGAGCTATCTCAAACGGTTTGGCGGTGATCTCATCGGACATGCCGGACACAGACACGATCCCCTTCTCGAACG
>JAAENG010000156.1 GCA_024224665.1 Chloroflexota bacterium
AAATCAGGCCCCGCTGGGGCAGGTAGCAAGTAGCAGGTCGCAGGTGCGAGTTCGGTTGCAGACAAAGTTGAACTTGCCACTTACAACGTGCCACTTGCCACACACATCGACAAAAAGTTGTCGATCATTTTGAGTAAGCGCTTAATGACAACTGAAACTATCATGACTCATGCAGCTTCCGTTTTATTGATACCGGGTGATGGTGTTGGCCTGGAAGTTGTGCCGGCCGCGGCAGATGTTCTGGCTGCGCTGGCACCTGACCTGGTTTTCTCGCGGGCGGATGCCGGCTGGAATTGTTACCAGCATTATGGTAACGCTTTACCCGAACAGACACTGGAAAGGGCACGGCACTCGGATGCTATCATTTTCGGCGCCACCCAATCTCCTTCCGGCGGTGCGCCCGGCTACGCTAGCCCAATCCTGTCGTTGCGGAAGGAATTAGGGCTCTACGCAAATCTGCGCCCTGCTCGGAACTTGCCATCGGCAACTCAGGTGTTCGATCTGCTGATCGTACGAGAAAACAGCGAAGGACTTTATGCCGGGCGCGAACATCCGATTACTGATGGGTATGTTGGCGAGCGTGTCGTGACCGGCAGTGCCAGCCAACGTATTGCAGAAGTAGCCTGCGAACAGGCTTTTCGACATGCCGAACGCACAGGGGCCGATCCCCATCTTACAGTCGTTCACAAGGCCAATGTACTCAAGAAAAGTGATGGACTATTTCGCTCCAAATGCCTGGAGATCGCCACAAAGTATCCTGGCCTGAAGGTAGATGAACTCCTGGTCGATACAGCGGCTATGTGGCTGGCAAAGGACCCGGGGCGTTTCGGAGTGATTGTCACCACGAATCTGTTCGGCGATATCCTTTCGGATCTGACAGCCGGGTTGGCTGGAGGGTTAGGATTGGCGCCCTCGGCCAACATCTGCGCGAGCTCTCCCGCTCTGTTCGAGCCCGTCCATGGCTCTGCTCCCGATATCGCCGGTCAGGGCAAGGCCAACCCGTTGGCAACGCTGAGAAGTGTGGTTATGCTTTTGCGCTATCTCAATCGACCTGACATGGCTGACAGATTAGACACTGCCATCGAGACCGTATTGCGCTCCGGGTCCCTCACACCTGATCTGGGAGGCAACGCCAGCACTGCAGAGGTGACAGAGGTCATCAAGAAGCTGGTACTAACCTAATGAGGTGAGAGATGTGCCTAGTAAATGTGTAGGGGTGCTGTGGATGGGCGCGTAACCTTGTTCTATTAACTCCGGCGTGGGCGCACATGCTTCGTCCGGTTTATCAGAAAGGGCGGTGATCTGTGCTCCACGCTCGACCAGCCACCGACAAATATCCCACACTTCCCGCGTCAAACATATCTCGTGCGTTAGCCGTTCCTTTTTCGGGGCATCGTCAGGCAGGTTAGCCATGCTGGCCACCGCCGCCCAATACTCGTTGCGGCGGAAATCTTTGAAAGGAGTCGGATCGCCGTCGAGGTAGGCGCTATACACAGATTCGTGTAGTGATGCTAATGTCGGCGGCAGGTCCGACTTGTTTGACTGGATACCTCTAATGAAATCGCCAAAATGATTGAGCTCGCCGGCGCTGTGCGCTTGTTGTACATCCTGCAGCTGTTCGATACCTGCCCCGACCATGATGCTGACGTACGCCAGATAATCCTGATTGTCCCCGGTCAGGTCGTGGTAAAGAGGCTGGTTGAATTCATAATAGATGGCCGCGAACGCGTCTTGGTCGGCATCAGCTCCCAGAGCCTGTTGTACAGTGCGGCGCATGCCCAACAATCGCGTGATATCAATGGGACGGTTGTTCCGTCCACGCGCGCCCAGCGCCGTTTTGTCGATATCGACAACGACAATGGTGCGCTCGTCCAATTTCAGTCCGCGCATCCTCGATGCCCTCAACCAGTCTGCTATGCTCTCCCAGCGGTTGGCGACATAGATGTCTCCCTGCCAGTCAACGCCGGGGGGGCTATCCAACCTCTCGCTGCCGATAAACGCTGACCCCGACCAGCCCGTATACTCGGCCAGCCGTCGGTACGCCCCGCCGTCATTGCCCAGCGTATCGCCGATCAGAAGTAATTCAGAAAGTTGTACACTTGGGGCATGTAGCTCATGAAAACGTTCCAGAATCCAAGACGCCGCCTGCGGATAGCCTTCATCCCGTTTGCGAACGATAGCAGGGCCAGACAAGCCCATTTCTTTCCAGACTTGCCGCACACCAGGCACGCGAGAATCAAAAGGTGTCAGGCTGCGATAAGCGACAAAATCGCCGGTGAGTTCAGAGAGTGTGTGAAGGGGCATGGGTGACAAGGTGACAAGGTGGCAGGGTGGCAGGGTGGCAGGGTGGCAGGGTGATGGGGTGACAAGGTGACAAAGGTGGCGAGCCAGCTACATGGCAGTGAGTCCACACGACTACGCGACTAAACGACCACGCGACCAAACGACCACGCGACCACGCGACCACGCGACCAAACGACCACGCGACCACGCGACCACGCGACCACGCGACCACGCGACTACGATCAACTAATATACCCTTCGTGTACCATAAGTTCGGCATTGAGAATCGAGCCGCCCCCAGCGCCGCGGATAGTATTATGGCCGAGTAGAGAGAACCGCCAGTCGAATAGGTTACAGGGACGGATTCGGCCAACTGCCGTTGCCATACCGCCGCCCACCATGCGGTCTAGCCGAGGTTGGGGCCGGAACATGCCCTCGACTACGACGACCGCAGGGTCGGGTGCACTGGGAAGGTTCAATTCTTGCGGCAGCTTACGGTAGGACTTAAATACTTCGATGATGTCCTGTTCGCTGGCTTTATTGCTCAATTCCACCGAAACAGCTTCGAAATGGCCGTCGGTCACGGCAACGCGATGGCAGTGGGCGCTGATCTTGAAATCGGCGTCGCTAAATTGTCCCTCTTCAAAACCACCCATGATCTTCAGCGGTTCGGCCTGGACCTTGTTCTCCTCTCCATAATCGTGTGGAACGATGTTGTCGATTAAGTCGAGGGAAGGGATGCCGGGATAACCGGCGCCTGAACTTGCTTGCAGTGTGGCTACAAAGACCTTTTCGATACCAAATGCTTCGTAGAGCGGGTGCAATGCGCAGACAAGATGTGTTGTCGTGCAGTTGGCATTACAAACCACAAAACCTTCCCATCCTCGATTCGCCCGTTGATGGCGGACCATGCCCAGATGATCGGGGTTTACTTCGGTGATCACCAAGGGCACGTCGGCGGCCATGCGATAGGGAGATGCGTTGGAAAAGATATAATGGCCGGCTGTTGCGAATGCAGATTCTTGCTCGCGTGCCTGGCCCGAGGGCAGGGCTGAGAATAGTACCTGTGCCTCCGCCTGAGCGGGTTCGCTCAATTTCACCGCTAAGTTTGCGATGTCGGTGGGTAGGGGCGTGTCTAGAATCCAGTTGACGGCATCACCATAGCGCTTGCCTGCCGAACGTTCGGACGCGAGCAGATCGGTGACTTGGAACCAGGGATGATCGCTGACTAATTGGATAAAGCGTTGGCCAACAGCGCCTGTTGCGCCGAGTATGCCAACGGGTATTTTCGACATGAAAGATCTCCGAGATAATGAGAATCAGAGAAGTGAATCAGTTAGGTGGGGATACCCAGTTTGCGGTTGTCTATAATTTGGTATACGATTGTATCTACAGATTGGTCTACGGAAGTGTGTTTATGAGTACAACAACCATTCGAGTTTCTCATACGACTCGTGACGCTTTGCAAGCGTTGGCTAAGGACGAGGGAACATCGATGCAACAGATAATCGAAAGAGGCATTGAACTCTATCGTCGCCAACAAATTCTTCTGGCAACGAACGCCGCCTATGCAGCGTTACGAGAAAACAAACCTGACTGGGAGCAATACGAGGCGGAAATTGATATCTGGGATGCGACGTTGGTTGATGGGTTAGAGGAGGAGTAAATGGCGGGTTCCATGCCCTGCAGGGGGGAAATCTGGCTGGCGGATCTGAATCCTACCGTTGGTCATGAACAAGCTGGGCGTCGCCCTGTATTGATCATATCGACAGATCTGTTTAATCATGGGCCAGCAGAACTTGTCTTTGTGTTACCCTTGACTCGGACTGAACGCGGCATTCCGATTCATGTGTCGATTTCTCCACCAGAAGGGGGCTTGCGGAAACGTAGCCTGATCATGTGTGATGCACTTCGTTCGGTTTCAAAGATGCGGCTTGTCGATAAGCCATGGGGCAGGGTGTCGGCTCGAACAATAAAACAGGTTGAGGATAGCTTACGGATTTTAATGGATCTTTAGGACTGGTGTGGTGGGTGGATGGTGAGAGCAATGTTGCGTTTGTGATCGCCGAAGTCGACCGTAAGCTTGACCAGTTTGTCTGATTTGGGGATATCCTCAATGCTTTCGATAGTGCCGACACGAATGTCCACCTGGTCAAGGATGTCCATGGAGATGGTTGGCTTGATGACTGCGACTTCCATAGAATTTGTTCCCTCAAACGTGGTCGGCAAGCGCCATAATATCTGCTAACACACCGGCAGCGGCGCCATGCACGCCGGCGCCACGGCCTTGCAGGACCAGTGGGGATTCATCGTAGATGCTTGAATGAAAGGCAATAAGGTTGTCAGTGCCTTGCAGTTGGCCAAGGGGGCTGTTGAGGGGAAGCGATTGCAGACCGACTCGTGCTTCTCCCCCTTGCAGCAGCGCCACATAACGTAAAGTTTCACCCGCTATGTGAGCTTCCGCAGCGCGCAGGGCATAATCGTCATCAAGGGAGTGGACAGCGTCAAGGAAATCATCGACACCCCCTCCCCCTAACTCTGCCGGATAGAGTGGTTGTACGGACACCTGTTCTAGCTCCAACGGCCATCCCATGGTTCGGGCGAGGATCAATGCTTTTCGGGCCACATCCATGCCTCCAAGATCTTCACGCGGGTCGGGTTCGGTGTAGCCTAGTGCTATGGCTGTGCGGACCAGTTCCGAGAAGGATTCTTCTGCTTGAAGCCCTGTGGTTAGATAGCCTAATGTACTACTGAAACAACCTTCGATGCAACGTACGGGATCGTGAGCCGCCATCAATGCCTCGCTCAAACTAGCGATGACAGGAACGCCGGCGCCAACTGTCGATTCATATCGCACTCTGCCGCTATCGACCAGGTTGCGAAAAACCTCGTAGGATTCAGCCAGTGGTTTTTTGTTAGCGAGCACGGCTGCATAGCCCCTCTCGATGGCCAGTTGCAGTGCTGTGGTCGTGTTACTGCTGGCGGTGACATCGATCACGATAGCATCGGTGGTGCCCGCCACATCGACGATATCTCTGAGACCATCATGATGATAACCGCTATCGAGGCCGACGATGCTTTGGCCTTCAGCTTTGGCAACAAGCATGCGTTGTAAAGCGCCGTGGCTGAATCCATCACCATTAATGGCAGCGCCACGGCTATCACACAGCGCCACATAGACAAGGCGCAAGCCATAGTGCCATTCGAAATCATCTCGGGCAGCTAACACACGTTCGGCAACGGCACTGCCGACACCGCCAAGACCGAATTGGATGAGGGGGATGGTTTTCATGAGATAAAAAGTTAGGATTGAAGACTGAAGATTAAAGATTGAAGAGAAGCCGATCAGCTCTGAATCTTAGATCTTGGATCTTCATCATTGAAAAACGCGTCATGAATACGGCGAACTGCCTCATCGGCATCTTCATCGTCCACGACCAATGAGATGTTGACTTCACTCGACCCCTGTGCCAGAGCGATGACATTGATTTTGGCCTCGCCCAGCGCACTGAAGATCCGGCCGGAGATGCCTGGTGTGCCGCGCATACCCGCACCCACGACGGCGATGATGACGATGTTGTGCTGAGCGCGCACACGATCGATGAAGTGGCGGTCTAGTTCATCCGAAAAAACACCTCGCAGTGTTTCGATCACTTGCTCTGCATCGTGTTGGGGAATCGAGAAGCAGATGCTCTGCTCTGATGAAGACTGGCTGATCATGAGCACGTTGGCCCCGACATCAGCCACAGCCTGGAAAGTGCGAGCGGCAATACCAGGTACACCGATCATGCCGCGACCTTCTACATTCACAAGCGTCAGATCCCGAATGGCGGTAATGGCTTTAACCGAGTGTCCGTTGGACAGTTTTGGTACCACCAAGGTCGTCGGACCTGCGGCATTAAAGGTGTTGGCCACGCGTATCGGAATAGATGCTTCGATAGCAGGGAGAATCGTCTTAGGGTGAAGCACCCTGGCCCCGAAGTAAGCCAATTCGGCGGCTTCCGTGTAGGTGAGTTCAGGTAAAGTCTTGGCGTTGGGGACGATGCGCGGGTCGGCCGTGAGCACACCATCCACATCGGTCCAGATCTGCACCTCGTCTGCGCCCAGACAGGAGCCCAGGATCGCAGCCGAATAGTCGGAACCGCCCCGACCCAGAGTGGTGGCGACGCCATCAGTTGTGGCGGCGACAAATCCTGTCACCACAACCACCTTTCCCTGTTCGAGCAGGGGTCGCAAGCGAGCGCTGGTCTGCTCGCAGGTCGGTTCGAGCAGGGGCGAGGCATTGCCAAAGTTGTTGTCGGTAACAATGAGTTCGCCAGCATTCACATAGTCGGAGTCAACCCCGTAGGCGCGTAGTACGGCTGCCAGCAAAGGAGCGGACATCCTTTCACCCATGCCAGATACCACGTCCAGCCCCCGGGCGGTGAGCTCGCCCAGGACATAGATAGAATGGCAGAGGCGCTCGAAGGAACGAAGTCGTTCGTCGATCAGCCGTCCGTAAGCCGCACGTTCGACGCCATCTTCTATCAACTGCCCAGCAACCAGTTGATGTTTGAGCAAGAGATCGCTGCGAGCTTCACGGTAGGGCTGTTCATCACCGTCAGCAGCGGCATAAGCGGCCTGGATCAGTGTGTTGGTGACACCGCTCATGGCCGAAGTTACAATCACTACCTGATCATCCAGTTCACGCGTATGTTTGATGATTTCTGCTGTCTGAGCAATTGCCTGGGTGTTACCGACGGAGGTCCCGCCGAATTTGAGTACGAGCATGGGTCGATGTCCGAAAATCAGCTAAAGTGGATAAGAAAAGACCCTCTCGAAAGACGAGAGGGCAAGCTTCGGTGCCTGCGGTCAGGAATTTATACATTCCTGCCGCGAGTTTAGCATGGGGTGGGTGCGGCGTCAAAAACAAAAACTAGAAATGGGGACGAGTGTCTTGGATCATGTCCCTCTTCGCACAGGATCGAGACGATCGAGAATGAGCAGAACCCGCAGAAAGAAGTTGAGGATCGTTCAGCGCAAGCGATTGTCATTACATCTGTGATGAAACTCTGGCGATAAGTTTGGTTACAAATCATCGATGGGATACAATTGGAACACGCTTTCAAAGTCTCGCCTTCAGTGTTTCAGAAAAAAACCACCGTGACTCAACACTTGTGATCTCTTATCGACGCTGCAATACCAACCGACCTGGATGAGCAGCTATTTCGCTGGTGCCGATACCAGGATACAGAGACGTTGATTTAGCAGTTGAAGTAAGCGAATCCCTGGCGCGATATTGACGCAGTAGCGAAGATAGTCGACGAAATTTCGATTGGGGGATAACTGTTTTGCACATTGTTTATTATGATGAATCGGGTGACGATGGATTTCCAAGGTATTCATCGTCATTTTTTATCCTTACAGCTTTATACTTTCATTACCTGAACTGGAAACCCATGTTTGAGGAGATCAGAGATTTTCGACGCGACCTAAAATCGTCGTTCGGTATTCCCATAAAAACAGAAATGCATACCAAGCAATTTATGCTAAATAAACAGCCATATCGGGCAATGACTCTAGCAGAACAGCAGCGATTAGATATTGTCGGTCTCTTTTGCGACTTGATCGCCAGTCTCGATGTCAGAGTTATTAATATCGTGATCGTCAAGCCGAGAATAGTTAAATCAACCTATCAAGTACTCGATACCGCACTGACCTATTCAGTACAACGAATAGAAAATGATCTGGACCCGACGAAAAATCCGGAGCAGCGTTTCATGATTATCAGTGATTCCGGAAGAGTGGGTAAGATGCGCCGAACGACACGCCGTATCCAGAAGGTCAACTTCATTCCCTCAAAATATGAGACTCACTCGTATCGTAGAGACATCAAAGCGTTGATCGAAGACCCATTACCAAAAGACTCAAAGGAATCATACTTTATCCAACTGGCTGACCTGGTGTCTTATATCGTGCATCTATACAGTATCGACACACTAAACATAGGAACCTATTCAAATCGACTTAAACCGTTCATCACACCAGAAATTGTGACCGGGTGGATGGAACGTTTGAAGCCCAGCTTAAACCTACAGGCTTCAAGTCGAGACCCATATGGGGTTGTATACTACCCACGCTAACACAAAAAAACACCACCTACGACGTATTCACGCTTTCAGTGGTTCATTTACAGTATACACCGGTATCAGTAAAAGTCAATGACTTCGGTCATCTCAATATCTGGCCGCTGGGTGAAATTCCTAGCTGCAACCCTCTGATATCAGATTAGGATCAGTATAACACAAAGCAGCAGGTACGCAATCAAAAAATGCACAGAAAGCACGAACGAGGTATGGCCTGCCTACGGCAAATAGGTCTCCCCCATTAGGTGCCGATCCACCTCGCGGGCGGCGCCATGGCCTCGAATTCAGTCCAATAAATCCTCAAGCACGATGATCTCCAACTCGTTGACTCGCCCTAGTTTTTTGTCATTGGTCAATCTTCATTACGGACGCTGAACCCATTCTTGCCGAAGACTATCGACATAATCCTGGGCATCTACATCTTGCCAG
The DNA here is from genome assembly GCA_024224665.1 of Chloroflexota bacterium. Taxonomy (GTDB): domain Bacteria; phylum Chloroflexota; class Anaerolineae; order J102; family J102; genus PIVW01. The sequence goes on from JAAENG010000156.1 coordinate 8,838, forward strand.
ATTTCTTTGCCCAACCCGTGCAATTCCATGATGCTGCGCGGGGCTTTATCCGCCATATCATCAGATAGGCGAATCCATTTTTGACTGATGAGCGCCACCAACCTGAGCTGTTCTGAGAGCGGGAGCTGGCTAATATGTTGTTCGTAAAGCTGTTCGACTTCTATTGTCATGATTTCTGTGCCACTCCATCATCTGGTCAATATAACACAAAGCAGCAGGTCCGCAATCAAAAAACTACATAGAAAGCATAGATGAGGTAAGCCCTGCCTACGGCAAATAGGTCTCCCCCATCAAGTACCGATCCACCTCGCGGGCGGCGCCACGGCCTTCGTTGATCGCCCACACCACCAGGCTCTGCCCACGACGCATATCGCCGGCAGCGAACACGCCTTCGACGCTGGTGGCAAAAGTGCCATATTCTGCCTGCACATTTGAACGCTGGTCTTGTTCAAGACCCAGTTGCTCAACGAGTGTGTTCTCAGGGCCAAGGAAACCCATGGCCAATAGCACCAATTGCGCCTGCCATACTCTTTCGGTGCCGGCGATGGGTTTGGGATAGGGGCGTGTGCCATTGTTCCCGGTCACCCATTCCACATCTACCGTGTGCAATTCCTTCACCCGACCCT